>NZ_JAXCIQ010000006.1:0-296605 GCF_046540455.1 Pseudomonas sp. W5-36
ACTTTTGATCGTATGCTTTTTCATGGGCTCGCCCTCGCTGTCGTTGGCTTCTTAAGAATGCCACCGTGGCGCTACTGACGCCTCGGCTTGGGCGAGTCCATCCAATTACGAGGGTCCGCGGTGTGTCCGTGGGACTGACGTTAGCCGTAAAGGGGCCTTCGGATACGCCATCAAAAATCTGCGGTATGACCACTGATGCTTTCCCGGCTAAAGCCGGTCCTACAATTTGAGCCGGTCCTAAGAGGTTGCGCTCGCCCTGCCGGTTGCGGTTGCCAATGCAAATGTCGCGTGGGGGCTTTTTCGGCGGGGGATGACCAATGTCGCCGGCGAGCCGGTCAACCGCGTCACCATGGCCAACGCGGCGCTTTCCGCCACGCCGTAGCAACCTGTGCGTTCAAAGGCGATCTCGGATCGATGGCTGAGCTGATCCTCGTAAGCCGCCAGGTCACCTGCGCTGAAGAACCCTACCGTCAGGCCCAGCCCATGACCCAGTTCCAGCAACCCCGCTTCATCGGCTTTGCCATCAATCGACGCCAGGGCAGCAATGTCTGCCGGGGCCAGCTGACACTCCCGCAAACCATCCTCTATCAGTTGCCGAAGCTCCAGCGCTAAGCATCCGCGCTGGCAGCCCAGGCCGACCACCCACAGCGGTCGTTCGCACGAGTCATTCACCGTCACAGCGCGGGGTTCAAACCCGTGTGCGCCGCAGGCGTTTCACTGCGACGAAACAGCCAGGCGCTGATCCAGCCCAGGGCAATCCAGAACACGGCATTGGTCAGCAGCGACGCAATCTTGAACTGCGCTTCAAGGGCTTCCGGCGCAAGTGCTGAATGGACCGCCGGTTGCGGCGCGCCGACCATGTGCGGCACCACCAGAATCACCGCGCCCATGACCTTCAGCAGCCAGTGTCTGGCAAATACCATCAGCGCCAGGCCCGCAGCCGTGGACGCAGCGGTGCCGACCCACCAGATCTGCCGCTGTGTCAGGTCCGCCGCGACGGTGCCGGGCAGTTCGGGCGGCAAACCGAGGGTCGGCGCCAGCACAAACACCGCATAACCGGCCAACCCCCACAGCACCCCTTCGCGCGTACTTGCCGGCGTGCGCAGGGTGTACAGCGCCGCCAGCATCAAGGCGAAACCGACCGCGACCACCAGATTGCCGCCGGTGGTGGACAGCACGCGCTGCCAGCCATCTTCCGGCTCCCAGGCTTCTTCGTTATGGACATGAGCCGCCATGGCGTCGTCGGCGTGCTCATGCATCTCGACGGCGGGCGCCTTCTCGTAGGTCTCCGCCTGCAGAATAAGCGGCGCCACCGAGAAGCTCTGCAGCAACGTCAACAACAGGGCGGCCAGCAGTCCGGTGAACCCGGCCGTTTGCGCGATTCGCTTGAACATGGCGGCGGGTCTCAATGGCAAGGGAAGGCGGAGCTGTGACGGGTGTCGTGTGCCGCGTTATGCACCGCATCGATGTGGGAGAAGCCGGCGAAGTACACCAGAAACGCACCGAGAAACATCGCGCTGGCGGCGGCGACAAGGCGCTGGCTTTGCGTGCTCGCAACGGCCGTCGTGGTGTGTGTGGTGGTGCCGGACGTCTGGCGGGGTGTGCTGGTGGACATGGCGCTTCCCTCTGATGTGGATTCAGCGGACGGAAAGACGCGAAGACACCGCAGGCCAATGCCCGCAGTGCTCAACAGCGCCCGCCCACCGCGGGTTGTTATATGACGTTGTCGGGCCGGTCTCCGGGCTCGCGAGGGGCACATGCAACAGCCTTCACAGCCGTCGCGCCTTCAAGAATCGCCTTCCCATATCGCTGTGGACACAGTGGATCTGACTCTTCACTCGCTTACCGTTGCGGGGGCAGCACCGGACTGATGCACACCCGAAGGTCTGCACGCACCGGTTTCCCGTTTCACCCTGTGAAGGGCACCCGTAACAAGGTGTGTAGGAGACCACGGGCTGTTTGGCGCGTCAATCGACCCGTCAGTCGGCATGTCAATCGATGCAGCGATCGGTGCGTCAATTGGCGCGGCAATCATTGCAACGGCGCGATTGACCGGCCTGCGGTCACTGCGTAGCCTTGCGCACTTGAGGTTCGCCGGCCGCTTTTATGAAAGCCACCGGCGCTAAGAAGGGAATGCGGTTTCACGCCGCAGCTGCCCCCGCAACTGTAAACGGACCGCTTCATTGCACAGCCACTGCGCGAGCGGGAAGGCGCAATGAATGCCAGTCGCCTGACGATGCCTGTCAGCGACCGGCCGCCGTGAGCCAGGAGACCTGCCTCGAATCGGACCGCCTGCGAGCGGCCGAGGAATTCCACTACAACCGGGCGGGGTGATCCGGTGGCGAATCGAACCGCGAGCCTGTTTCTGTTTCTGCCGGCCTGCGCTGTTTTCGTCCTCGTTGCCCCGCCGCATGCCTGAGGGCAACCGATGAAAACACTGGCCAAACTCCCCGTCACCATCGTCACCGGCTTTCTCGGCTCGGGCAAAACCACCTTGCTGCGGCACATGCTCGACAACGCCGAAGGCCGTCGCATCGCCGTCATCGTCAATGAATTCGGCGAACTGGGCATTGATGGCGACATCCTCAAGCAATGCACCATCGGCTGCACCGAAGAAGAAGCCGTCGGTCGCGTGTACGAACTGGCCAACGGCTGCCTGTGCTGCACCGTTCAAGAAGAGTTCTTCCCGGTGATGCAGGAACTGGTCGCCCGTCGCGGCGACCTCGATCACATCCTCATCGAAACCTCGGGCCTGGCCCTGCCGAAGCCGCTGGTGCAAGCCTTCCAGTGGCCGGAAATCCGCAACGCCTGCACCGTCGACGCCGTGATCACCGTGGTCGACAGCCCGGCCGTGGTCGCCGGCACCTTCGCTGCGTTCCCGGATCAGGTCGACGCCCAGCGCAAACTCGACCCGAACCTGGACCACGAATCGCCGTTGCATGAGCTGTTCGCCGACCAACTGGCGAGCGCCGACCTCGTCGTGCTGAACAAGGCCGACATGCTCGACGCGGACGCACTGGCCGCCGTCCGCGCTGAAGTCGCCGAAGAACTGCCGCCAGCGGTGAAGATCGTCGAAGCGAACCGGGGCCAGCTGCCGATCAGTGTGTTGCTGGGCCTGGGCGCTGAGTCCGAGCTGCACATCGATGGCCGCAAGACCCACCACGATCACCACGAAGGCGACGATCCGGATGATCACGACCACGACGCCTTCGACTCGATCTCCATCACGCTGCCCCAGGCCGATGAATCGCTGTTGCTCGACGCGCTGACCCAGGCCGTCGTCCAGCACGGCATCCTGCGGGTCAAAGGCTTCGCTGCCATTCCCGGCAAACCCATGCGCCTGCTGGTGCAAGGCGTCGGCACCCGGTTCGACAAGCATTTCGACCGCGCCTGGAAGTCAGACGAAACCCGCGAAACCCACCTGGTGCTGATCGGCCAGGAGCTGGACGCGGGTGTTCTTGAAGCGCAATTGCGCGCTGCCGTTTCCGGGATCAAAGGCTAACCATGCACCTGCTGCGTACACAGCCCGGCGGCTTCGTTCCCGACGACAGCATCGCTGACCTGGGCCAGACGCCCGCCGAGCTGGTGATCCTGTGCAGCGCCGACTCAAACCTGGCGTTGCTGGCTGAAGTCGCGCAGCAACTGCCGGACGATTACCCGGGCCTGCGCCTGGCCAATCCCATGCAGGTGCAGAACCATGCCTCGGTGGATTTGTACGTCGACGAAGTGCTTCGCCACGCCAAGGTCATCCTGATTTCCCTGCACGGCGGCATCGGCTACTGGCGTTACGGCGTCGAGCGGTTGGTGGAGCTGGCGGCGAAGGGCGTCAAGCTGATTCTGGTGCCCGGCTGTGATCGGCCGGACCCCGAGCTAAGCGGCCTGAGCACCGAATCCGCCGAAGACCGCGAGCGGCTCTGGCACTACCTGCGCCAGGGCGGCAAGCACAACGCTCTATCGCTGTTCAGCTTCATCGCCACGCGCTGGCTGGGCGGTGACTATCCCTGGGCCGAGCCGCAAACCCTGCCGCGCACCGTGATTTATCACCCGCAGAACCCCAACGCCGACCTGGCTCGCTGGCAGGCCGACTGGCGCGCGGACCAGCCGGTGGCTGCGGTGCTGTTCTATCGCTCCCACCTGCAAGCGGCGAACACCGGTTTCATTGATGTGTTCTGCGAGCGCTTGTCGGCCCAGGGCTTGAACCCGTTGCCGATTGCGGTCGCCAGCCTCAAGGAAGCCGGTTGCATGACCGCGCTGCAGGACTGGCTCGATGAGGTGGATTGCGAGGTTATTCTCAACACCACCGGCTTTGCTCAATCCAGTCCGGAAGCGCCGGACGTGCGGCCGTTTCGCCGGGATATCCCGGTCATACAGGCCATTTGCGCCCAGGACAACGAACCGGCCTGGCAGGCCAGCGCCCAGGGCCTGGGCTCCCGGGATCTGGCCATGCACATCGCGTTGCCGGAACTGGACGGGCGCATCATCAGCCGGCCGATCAGCTTCAAGGACCTGGCCTGGCACAGCGAGCGCAGCCAGTCCGACGTGGTCTGCTACCGCGCCCAGCCGGGACGCATGGATTTCGTCGCCGAACTGGCCCGGCGCTGGGTGCTGCTGGCCCGTACGGCCAACACTGACAAGCGTGTGGCGCTGATTCTCGCCAACTACCCGACACGCGACGGGCGCATTGGCAATGGCGTCGGCCTCGACACGCCGGCCGCCGCGCTGAACATCCTCAACGCCATGCAGGCCGAGGGTTACCCGGTCGAGGGTCTGCCTGAATCGGGCACAGCGCTGATTCATGCCTTGCTCGGCGGCGTCACCAATGACCCGGACAGCCTCGATCAGCGGCCCTGCCACCAGAGCATGGCCATGGACGAGTACCTGGCCGCGTTTCAGGCATTGCCCGAGGCCAATCGCGATGCGGTCATGGCGCGATGGGGCGCTCCTGACACCGATCCCATGTGCCGCGACGGGCGGATGATGATTGCCGGCTTGCGTTTCGGCATGACCTTCGTCGGGATTCAACCGGCGCGGGGCTACAACGTGGACCACAGCGCGGTGTATCACGACCCCGACCTGGTGCCGCCCCACGGTTACCTGGCGTTCTACTTCTGGCTGCGCAAACGCTATGGCGCCCACGCCGTCATCCATGTCGGCAAGCACGGCAATCTGGAGTGGCTGCCGGGCAAAGGCGTCGGTCTGTCCGAGCACTGCTGGCCGGATGCGATCCTCGGCCCGATGCCGAATATCTACCCGTTCATCGTCAACGATCCGGGCGAGGGCGCCCAGGCCAAGCGCCGCACCCAGGCGGTGATCATCGATCACTTGATGCCGCCGCTGACCCGCGCCGAAACCTACGGTCCGTTGCGCGACCTTGAACTGCTGGCAGACGAATATTACGAAGCGCAACTGCTCGATCCGCGCCGTGCCCGTGAGCTGCAGAAAGACATTCTCAGGCTGGTGCGCGAGACCCATATCGACCGCGAACTGTCGATGGACGGGGATGCCGATAGCGACGAAGACGCCGCCGTGTGGCTGCCGCGTCTGGACACCTATCTGTGTGACCTGAAGGAATCGCAGATCCGCGACGGGCTGCACGTGTTTGGCGAGTCGCCCACGGGCCGGCTGCGCATCGACACGCTGCTGGCGATGGTGCGCGTGCCTCGCGGTGATGGTCGCGGCGGTCAGGCGAGCCTGTTGCGCGCCTTGAGTCAGGCGCTGGCGCTGGATTTCGACCCGCTGGACTGTGACCTCGGCGCGCCGTGGACCGGCGATAAACCTCAGGTATTACATGAGGTCAGCGCTGAACCCTGGCGTACCACGGGTGACACCCGCGAGCGACTGGAGCTGCTGGCTGCGCAGATGATTCAGCAGATTGCCGCTGGATTCGATGTGATTAATAGCTTTGAAAACAAAGGCTTGTCGGAGGTTGTTGAGTCTCTGCATGAGGTAGTGATTCCGCGCCTTGACGCGTGCGGTCCGGCCGAGATGGCCAACCTCCTTGGCGCGCTGAGCGGACGCTTTGTCCCCGCCGGCCCGAGCGGCGCCCCCAGTCGCGGACGGCTGGACGTGCTGCCCACCGGGCGCAATTTCTTCTCCGTGGACGTCCGTAATCTTCCGACCATGACCGCTTGGCGCATTGGCTTCCAGTCGGCAAACCTGTTGCTGGAGAGGCACTTACAGGACCATGGTGATTATTTACGTCAACTCGGGCTCTCGGTCTGGGGCACGGCAACCATGCGCACTGGCGGTGACGACATCGCCCAGGCCATGGCCCTGATGGGCGTGCGGCCGGTGTGGGGGACGGGCAGTCAGCGCGTCGATGATTTCGAAATCCTGCCCCTGAGCCTGCTTGATCGGCCTCGGGTTGACGTGACCCTGCGGGTTTCCGGGTTCTTTCGTGATGCGTTCGCCAACCTCATCCGCTTGTTCGATGCGGCGGTGCAGGCCGTTGCAGCACTGGACGAGCCCGATGACATGAACCCGCTGGCCGCCCGCGTGCGCCAGGAGCGCGAGCAATTGCTGCGTGACGGCCTGGATGCCGAGCAAGCGGCGAAGCAGGCCGGCTGGCGCGTCTTCGGCGCCAAGCCCGGAGCGTATGGCGCGGGGGTGCAGAACGCTATCGACGGACGCTTGTGGCAGAGCCGCGACGACCTCGCCGAGGTTTACCTGAACTGGGGCGGCTATGCCTACGGCGGCAGCGACGAAGGCACGCCCGCCCGTGACGGTTTTGCCAAGCGGCTCAGCCAGGTCCAGGCGGTGCTGCAGAATCAGGACAACCGCGAACACGACCTGCTCGATTCCAACGATTACTACCAGTTCCAGGGTGGCATGCTGGCGGCGGTGGAAAGCCTGTCCGGCGCAAAAGTAGCCAGTTACCACGGCGACCACAGCCAGCCCGATCTGCCGAAGATCCGCACGCTCAAGGAAGAACTCAACCGGGTGGTGCGCTCGCGGGCGGCCAATCCGAAGTGGATCGAAGGGGTCAAACGCCACGGCTACAAGGGCGCGTTCGAGATGGCGGCGACGGTGGATTTCCTGTTCGCCTTCGACGCCACCACCGAGCTGATCGACGATCACCAATACGCGCTGCTGGCCGATGCCTATCTGCTGGACGCCTCGACCCGCGATTTCATCCAGCAGCACAATCCTGACGCGTTGCGGGACATGACCGAGCGCATGCTCGAAGCGCAGCAGCGCGGCTTGTGGCAGGAACCGGGCGAGTACCGCGAAGCGCTGGAGAACCTGTTGCTGGACATCGAAGAGTCATGACCCTGGAAGAGCGCCTGCCGGGCAGTCTGCAAAGGCGCCTGACCGGCTTGAACCACATGACTGCCCCGCGGCTTGACGAGAATCGAACATGACCGACACCCCTCATTTCCCCCTGGCCGCCGTCGTCGGTGCCGATGACCTGAAGCTCGCCCTGTGCCTGACCGCCATCGACCCGAAAATCGGTGGCGTGCTGATCGAGGGCCCGCGGGGCATGGCCAAATCGACCCTGGCCCGAGGGCTCGCGGATTTACTGGCCAGCGGTCAGTTCGTCACACTGCCCCTGGGCGCTACGGAAGAACGCCTGGTCGGCACGCTGGACCTTGACGCCGCGTTGGGCGAGGGCCGCGCGGCGTTCTCCCCGGGGGTCCTGGCCAAGGCGGACGGCGGCGTGCTGTACGTCGATGAAGTCAACCTGCTTCCGGACCACTTGGTCGACTTGCTGCTGGACGTCGCCGCCAGCGGGGTCAATCTGGTGGAGCGCGATGGCATTTCCCATCGCCACGCGGCGCGCTTTGTGCTGATCGGCACCATGAACCCGGAAGAAGGCGAACTGCGCCCGCAGCTACTTGACCGTTTCGGCCTGAACGTGGCGTTGAGCGGGCAGACAATGCCGCAACAGCGCGGGCAGATCATTCGCCGTCGGCTGGATTTCGACGCCGCGCCCGAAGCCTTCTGTCAGCAATGGGCCCCGCAACAGCTGGCGTTGCAGACCCGTTGTGAAAGCGCCCGGGGGCTGTTGCCGAGCATTGAACTGGATGATGCCAGTCTGGGCCTGATCACCGAGCGCTGTTTTGCCGCCGGGGTCGACGGTATGCGAGCGGACCTGGTCTGGTTGCGCGCGGCCCGTGCCCATGCTGCCTGGCGCGGCGCTGCGCATATCGCCGAGGAGGACATCGACGCCGTGGCCGACTTTGCACTGCGTCACCGTCGTCGCGAACCGCAACCGCCCCAACAACCGCAATCCCAGCCGCCTGCGCCATCACAACAAACCCCGCCGAAACCCGATGACGGTGCTCCGCCGCAACCTGAATCGCCGGAAACAGGCGAGGGCAGTTGGGGTGAGTTGCCTGCCCGCACCGTGCAGACGGGTCACCGCAAAGAAGTGCCCCACTGGCCAAAAAAGCCCTAGGCATTCGCCCCCGTCTGCCGAAGGGGGCGAATGCCAGCCCTCGACCGGGTGCACTGGGCGGCGGCCGAAACGGCGCGGCCCGCGCGGGTGCAGAAGGCGCGATTGCCTGGCTGCCCACCTTGCTCCGTGGCCGCCCCCGGGTTCGCAGCGATCTGGTGCATCAGCCCCGCAGTCGCCGGCCGGAGCAGCTCTGGCTGGTGATCGTCGACGCATCGGCATCGACCCGGCGCAATCACGCGTTGAGTCAGGCAAAGGGTTTGTTGGCGGGGGTGTTCGATGATGCGTATCGGCAGCGCGCCAGATTGGCCTTGCTCACCGCCAGCGGCGCCGGCGCGCGCTGGCAGCATCAGGGCCTGAAAGCCAGCGCCGGGTTGCAACCGTGGCTGGATGCATTGGGTGCGGGGGGCGGCACGCCGCTGTGGGATGCGATCAATCAGGCGGCTGACTGGTCCGCAAAACGGCACAAGCGCTGCCCGGCGGAACAGCAACGGGTGCTGATTCTCACGGACGGGCGGGTCAAGGACATACCGGCGCTATCAACACGACCGGCGCAGCCGCTTCCCTTGTTCAGCGGCCCCGTGCTGCTGATCGACATCGAGCGTGGGCCCATACGGCTGGGCCGCGCCCGGGACATCGCCGTGCAACTCAACGCTGACTACCGCCACATCGACGAGTGCTGAGCGCACGTCGTCGTTCGGGTCTCAGGCGGGCATGGTCCACGGCTCGAGGCTGTAGCCTTCGCCGCTGATTTCAGCCCGGGCCTGTTCGAGAAACTGCGCCAGTTGCTTCGGATCGGAATAGGCGCTGCTGGGGATCTGCTTGCGGCCAATGCGGGTGCTGGTGCGATCGATGACGGTGAGGCTCAGTTCGCCGTTGCCATCCTGTGGGGCCCAGGCCACGCACTGGAAGGGTTCAAAGGCGTGACCGGCAATCAGCAAAGCATCGTTGAAGCGCAAGGGGGCGTTCATGGACTGTCCTCAAAGTGCCCGTGTACGTTGTGCACCGGCGGCGGGCGTATCGCTCGGTGGCGTCTGGTGTTGCTACTTGTACTGATGACCGTCCCCCAGGGCTGAGTCACACCCATTTTTGAAATTTCTTGATTTATTTTAAGCAGCGCTTTTGCCGCGCTTCCTTGCCGCGCCTGAGCCAAACTCCTGCGAGGCCAGGTTCTTCACTGCCAAGCGCGCTTGATGGTGTACGTAAACGCTAAGCACGTTTCGATCTTAGGCTTATACAGAATCGATCCAAGGGGGCGTCAGAAACCTTGTTATGGTGTCAATCGGCCTTCACAAGGCACTGTTTATAAGAATGTTTTCTCCATGGATCACTACGCGACCCCGGCGCCAAGGAAACTCACATGCATGATCTGGCCTCCATACGCCGCCTGCTGATCGTCGAACCGTGCGAGGAATGTCTGCAACTGGTCCCCGGCCTGCGCATTGCCGGGTGGGATGTTGACAGCTGCACCCTTGAAGAGGCCGCGTTGCGTCCCTGTGACGTTGGCCTCATCCGCCTGCTGCCCGAGCATTTCGAACACCCTGAAGTGGTCAAGTCACTTATCTCCCGAAGCAACACCGAATGGATCGCCGTGCTGACCAGCGAGGACCTGCGCCGTGAGCACATCGGTGATTTTGTCTGTGAGTGGTTCTTCGATTTCCATACCTTGCCCTTCGACGTCGCCCGCGTGCAGATCACGCTGGGGCGCGCCTACGGCATGGCGCGGCTGCGTGCCAAAAGCGCCAGCGTTGCCGGCGGTGGCGGTTATGGCAAAGGCGCCCCCTTTGGAGAGAACCCTGGCCAGCAATTGCTGGGGGAAAGCCGGCCGATGCGCGAGTTGCGCCGATTGCTGAGCAAGCTGGCGCCCACCGAATCACCGGTGCTGATCCGTGGCGAAGGCGGGACGGGCAAGGAGTTGATCGCACGTACGCTGCATGCTCAGTCCCAGCGTCGCGAGCAACCCTTCATTTCGGTTAACTGCGGGGCGATGTCGGAGCAATGGCTGCAGGAAGAGTTGTTCGGCACCGCCGACGTGGGAGACGCAACACGCCAGCGCAGGACGGGGCGCATTGAAGAGGCCAATGGCGGCACCCTGTTTCTCGACGAGATCGGCGATTTGCCCCTGGAGGTCCAGGCGAATGTGCTGCGGTTCCTGCAGGATCGGCACATTGAAGTGGCGGGGGAGCGTGTCCCGGTGGATGTGCGCGTGCTGGCGGCGACCCACGTCGATCTGGAAGCGGCGATTCGCATGAAGCGGTTTCGCGAAGACCTGTATTACCGGCTCAACGTGTTGCAGGTCGGCACTGCGCCGTTGCGCGAGCGGCACGGTGATCTGGCGTTGCTGGCCAATCACTTCGCCCAGTTCTACAGCCGGGAAACCGGCCGGCGGGCACGCAATTTCAGTCAGGACGCGCTGGTTGCCATGGGCAAGCACGACTGGCCCGGCAACGTGCGGGAGTTGGAGAACCGGGTGCGTCGCGGGCTGGTGCTGGCGGAAGGGCGGCAGATCGAAGCGTTCGACCTGGGGCTGCTGGGCGAAGAAGAGATCAGCACCAGCATGGCCACTCTGGATGAGTACAAGTCCCGGGCGGAACGGCAAGCGCTGTGTGATGTGTTGACCCGTCACAGCGACAACCTCAGCGTGGCCGCCAAAGTGCTCGGTATTTCTCGGCCAACGTTCTATCGCCTGCTGCACAAGCATCAGATTCGTTGATCAGGCCTTGAGCGATGCATCCGCCGGCGTTCACCTCCGGCGTGCAGGCTCTCAGTCATTGATCAGTTGGCTGACCCGCTGCAGTGCTTGCTCACTGCGGTGGCTCCAGCTCCCGCCAATCACCTCGAAAGGCTGCCCGTGGGCCACCAGCCATTGCCGGCTGGCCTCGAAGAATGCCTGGCGCTCGGCCAGGTCTGGCTGGCAACGCTGACCGTCGCCGACCCATTCGACCCCCTCCGGGGACAGCAGCAGGTGCAGATCGTAGTGGCGCTCGGCGAGGGCGGTTTCGATCCACGCCGGGCAGTCGTTGAACAGCGCACGGCTCCAGAGGACGTTGCTGAGCAAATGGGTGTCGAGGATCAGCAGTGACGGTTTAAGCGACCGCGCGGCGTCCTCACGGGCCAGTTGTTCCCGGGCAATGACGTCGATGTCGGCGTAGCAGGTGTCCCGCTGTACCTCATCGATGAACTGCCGCACGTATTCGCCCACCCGTACGCCGCCGAACTGCCGCTGAATCTCTTCCGCCAGCCAGCTCTTGCCGCTGGATTCGGGCCCTGTGAGTACCAGCACTTTCATCCCGGTCAACGCGCCAGCGCGGGGTCGGCGCGCCAGTCGCGCCAGCCCTGCACGGCGAGCAGGGTGAACAGCGCGTACAGACCCGCGGTGAGGTACAGCGCTTTATAGAGAAACAGGCCCACGAAGATCACGTCGAGCAGGATCCACAGCGGCCAGCACTGCACCCGCTTTTGCGCCATCCAGACCTGCGCGACCAGGCTGTAACCGGTCAGTGTGGCGTCGAGCCAGGGTTGCGCGGCGTCGGTGAAGTGGGCCATGGCCGCGCCAAGGACAACGCTGACCACGGCGCCGGCGACCAGGCTGAGCAACAGGCTGCCGCTGCCCAGCGAGGTGACGATGCGGCCGTTGTCTGCCGCGCCACGGCGGGTCCACTGCCACCAGCCATACAGCTGCAGCCCGGCGTACACCACCTGCAATAGCATGTCGGAGTAGAGCTTCACGTCGAAGAAGATCCAGGTGTAGAGCAACACCATGACCAGACCGATCGGCCAGCACCATGGGTTCTGTTTGACTGTCAGCCAGACGGCAATGACACCGAGTGCAGCGGCAAACAGCTCAAGCCCTGACATGGCAACTCCTGAAGAGACGGTGGAAAAACGGGTCGGCGATTGTAGGCGCTTTATCGCCCGAGGTGGGACGCGATGATGCGTCGGAAGCATCTGAAAAGGCGGTAGAAAAACATCCCGGGCAGCACGTCGGGTTCATAGAGGCAATGTAACGACGATGGGGTAAACGTCAAAGCCTTCGCGCCAGTATTCATGCTAGCGCGTTCGTCAGAAAGGTCTGCTAGCATCGCCGCGCTCATGCCCGAGGCAGAGCGCTGTAACGTTCATGCTTTTTTAACGTTTGACCGTTTATCGTTCGCGCAACAGTTTGTAATACATATCAAGAGAGCCGTGCCATGAGCAGGTTCCAGCCGGGGGAATGATGGATCTTTGGACCGCTGCACAGGCGCTGATACTTGGGGTTGTAGAAGGGCTGACGGAGTTTTTGCCAATTTCCAGCACGGGTCATCAGATCATCGTTGCGGACCTGATCGGTTTTGGCGGCGAGCGCGCGATGGCGTTCAATATCATTATTCAGTTGGGGGCAATCCTGGCGGTGATGTGGGAGTTTCGTCGCAAGATCCTCGACGTGGTCACCGGGCTGCCGACCCGGCCCGAAGCCCGGCGTTTCACCGCCAACCTCATCGTCGGCGTGTTGCCGGCCATGGTGCTCGGGGTGCTGTTTTCCGATCTGATCCACGAATACCTGTTCAACCCGATCACAGTGGCCGTTGCACTGGTGGTCGGCGGCTTCATCATGCTCTGGGCCGAGCGCCGCGAGCATGTGATTCACGCCGAAACCGTGGATGAGATGACTTGGGTGGATGCGTTGAAGGTCGGCTTCGCGCAATGCCTGGCGATGATTCCGGGTACTTCGCGATCGGGCTCGACCATCATCGGCGGGCTGCTGTTCGGCCTGTCACGCAAGACCGCCACCGAGTTTTCGTTCTTTCTGGCGATGCCGACCATGATCGCGGCTTCGGTGTACTCGGGGTACAAATACCGCCACCTGTTCCAGCCCGATGATCTTCCGGTGTTCGCCATCGGCTTCATCGCCGCGTTCATCTTCGCCATGATCGCCGTTCGCGGCCTGCTCAAGTTCATTGCCACCCACAGCTACGACGTGTTCGCCTGGTACCGCATCGCCTTCGGTCTGCTGATTCTCGCGACCTGGCAATTCGGCTGGGTCGACTGGTCCAGTGTGCAGGGCTGATCTTCCGATGACTCAACGTTCCGAATCGCAACACCCGGGGCGCTCGGCCGCCGCCAAGCCTGTCGCCGTGCGCTTTCTGAAACTCAAGCTGCTGGCGATGCTGTTGCTGTGCGGCTTGCCGGTCTACGGCGTCGTCACCTACTGGACCCGCGGCGGCAGCTGGCTGCCGGCGGCGATTTACGGGCTGATGAGCGTTGTCGCCTTTGGGTTTTACGGCTGGGACAAGAAGCAGGCCCAGCGCGGCGGCCAGCGGACGCCGGAAAAGCTGCTGCACGTGAGCGAACTGCTGGGCGGGTGGCCGGGTGCGCTGCTGGCCCAGCAAGTGTTCCGCCACAAGACCCGCAAGTTTTCGTACCAGCTGGTGTTCTGGTTGATTGTGCTGCTGCACGAATTGTTCTGGATCGACCGGCTGCTGTTCGGCGGTCGCCTGATTTCGCGCCACTTGTATTGAATGGCTTGCAGAAACGCTGGATGGACCCGTTTACAGTTTCAACGCCACCTGGCGGCGCTTCGACAGCTTGCCGACTACTAACTGGTGGGAGCGGATCAGCGCTTCCTTTAGCTCGTCTTCGCCCATGGCGAACGGGTAGGTCAGGGTGATCCAGTGGGCGCGGGCCAGGTAAGGCGCAGGGCGCACGCCCGGACGGTCGACGTAGCCGAGGAACAGCTCGGCGCCGACCTTGAACAACAGGTCGTTCCCGGCCAGGCCCATCACCGCGAACATCTTGGTGTCGGCGATGGAGAAGACCCTGACGCCGCCCCATTTGTAATCCTCCCGCGCGCCGGGAAGATTCAGGCAGAACGCGGCGACGTCTTCAATCTGCATCGGCATGTTCCTGAAGGGCGGTTAGGGGTATACGAGTGCGTGGGTTACCCATGGGCGCGACCTCCATTCGACGCCAGGTCCGCCAGAATCGGACAGTCCGGGCGGCGATCGCCCTGGCAGTGGCTGACCAGGTTCTGCAGGGTGTCACGCAGCCCGGCCAATTCCTCGATTTTCTGATTGAGTTCGGCGATGTGCTGGTGGGCCAGCGCCTTGACGTCGGCACTGGCACGGCCGCGGTCTTGCCACAGGGTCAGCAGTTTGCCGACCGCTTCCAGGGAAAACCCCAGATCCCGCGAGCGTTTGATGAACGCCAGGGTGTGCAGCTCGTCCGGGCCGTACAAGCGATAGCCGCTGTCGGTGCGGGCAGCGGCAGGGAGCAGGCCGATGGATTCGTAGTAGCGAATCATCTTGGCGCTGAGGCCGCTGCGTTTGGCGGCTTGTCCGATGTTCATGAAGCGTCTCCCGTGTCGTTGGGCTTGTAGTTGGGGGCGTCTATAGGTTCGTCGTTGGCTTGGTCTTTGGGTGTCCAGGTTTTCAACAGCAGGGCGTTGCTCACCACGCTGACGCTGGACAAGGCCATGGCTGCACCTGCCAGGACCGGATTGAGTAGACCGAACGCGGCCAGCGGAATGCCGATCAGGTTATAGACGAAGGCCCAGAAGAGGTTTTGCCGGATCTTTGCGTAGGTCTTGCGGCTGATGTCCAGCGCGGCCGGGATCAACCGCGGGTCGCCGCGCATCAGGGTGATGCCGGCGGCGTGCATGGCCACGTCCGTGCCGCCGCCCATGGCGATGCCGATGTCGGCAGCGGCCAGGGCAGGGGCGTCGTTGATGCCGTCACCGACCATCGCCACTACGCCGGTTTTTTTCAGGGCCACGACGGTGGCGGCTTTGTCGGCGGGCAATATTTCGGCGTGCACGTCGTTGATGCCCAGCGCCTGCGCGACGACCCTGGCGCTGCCGCGATTGTCTCCCGTCAGCAGGTGACTGCTGATGTGCCGGGCGGTCAGTTGCGCGATGGCCTCAACCGCGCCGGGCTTGAGCGTGTCGCCGAAGGCAAACAGGCCGAGCACCTGACGCTGCGGGCTCAGTTCGATCAGCCAGGACAGCGTGCGGCCTTCGGCTTCCCAGGCCTGAGCCCGCCCGTACAGGTCGACTCCGGTCAAGTTGCTTTCTTGCAGCAAGCCGCTTTCTTGCAGCAGGCGCTGATTGCCCAGCGCCAGTTCGCGGCTGTCCAGGGTGCCGGCGATACCGCGTCCGGCCAGCGCGCGGCTGTTGCTGACGTCCCCCAGGTTCAGGCCGCGTTCTGTGGTCACGTCCAGCACCGCTTTGGCCAACGGGTGTTCGCTGCCACGCTGCAGCGCACCGGCCAGTTGCAGCAGGGCGTTTTCATCACCGTCGAGGGCGGCCATGTGGGCAATGCGCGGCGTGCCCGAGGTCAGCGTGCCGGTCTTGTCGAAGACCACCGTGGTGACTTCATGGGCGCGTTCAAGGGCTTCGGCGTCCTTGATCAAAATGCCGTGGCGGGCGGCCACGCCGGTGCCGGCCATGATCGCAGTCGGCGTGGCCAGCCCGAGGGCACAGGGGCAGGCGATGACCAGCACGGTGACGGCGTTGATCACCGCGGCCTCCAGCGACGCGCCGGCCATCAGCCAGCCGACCAGCGTCGCCAGGGCAATCAGCAGGACCACCGGCACGAACACCTGGCTGACCTTGTCGACCAGTTTCTGGATCGGCGCCTTGGCTGACTGCGCGTCTTCCACCAGGCGGATGATGCGCGCCAGCACGGTTTCTGCGCCCAGTGCCTGAGTGCTGATCAGCAGGCGGCCCTCGCCATTGATCGCGCCACCGGTGACCCTGTCGCCGGGTTGCTTGGGGACCGGCAGGCTCTCGCCGCTGATCAGGGCTTCGTCGGCGTGGCTCTGGCCTTCGATCACCTCGCCATCCACCGGGAAGCGCTCGCCGGGTTTTACTACCACCTGATCGCCGATGCTCAGTGTGCTGATGGCGACCTCCATGTCCTGGCCGTCCACCCGCTTGATCGCGCGTTCAGGGCGTAATCCCTCCAGCGCCCGAATTGCGCTGGCGGTCTGGCGCTTGGCGCTGCTTTCGAGGTATTTGCCGAGGAGGACCAGTGCGATCACCACCGCCGACGCCTCGAAATACAGGTGCGGCATCGTCCCGGGCGCAGCGCTCAGCCATTGGTAGATGCTCAGCCCATATCCGGCACTGGTGCCCAGCGCGACCAGCAAGTCCATGTTGCCGGAACCGGCGCGCACGGCTTTCCAGGCGGCGACGTAAAAGCGCGCGCCGAGGAGGAATTGTACGGGGGTGGCCAGGGCAAACTGCAACCACGCCGGCAGCATCCCGTGGACGCCGAACGGCTGCAGCAGCATTGGCACCACCAGCGGCAGCGCCAGGACAATGGCGAGTATCAGTTGCCAGCGCTCGGTGTTGTGGCGTTGGCGCTGGTCGGCCTGCTGGACGGCTGAATCCTGTTCGAGGCTGGCGCTGTAGCCAGCCTTGTCGACGGCCGCCACCAGCACGGCGGGGTCGATCTGCCCGCTGACTTCGACGTGGGCGCGTTCGTTGGCGAGGTTGACCGTGGCGACCTGGACGCCGGGCACTTTGCGCAACGCGCGCTCGACCCGGCCTGCGCAACTGGCGCAGGTCATGCCGGCGATAGGCAGATCGAATGTTGCGGGACTGGGCATCGTGGACACTCCGGTAAGTCGATTGCCAGTAAGGATCAACCTTGCCCTTCTGGCAAGGTCAAGGTGCGTAACGGATGTTTTTCTGGCCGGATCGTTTGTCCGCCGCCGCGCAGGACAGCCCATTTGCAACCTGCGACAATCGCGGACCCTTTCGGCCAGGCGAGCGGCATACCGTGTACGACTTCAACGATTTGTACTACTTCGTGCAGGTGGTCGAGAACAAGGGGTTCGCCGCCGCCGCGCGCAAGATCGACGTACCGAAGACCAAGCTCAGCCGCCGCATCGCTCAACTGGAAGATCGGCTCGGGGTACGTCTGATCCAGCGCACCACGCGCAAGTTCACGGTGACCGAGGTGGGGCTGGATTACTACCGTCATTGCGTGGCGATGCTGGTGGAGGCCGATGCGGCGGAGAAGGTAGTCGAGCAGTCGAGGTCCGAACCCCAGGGCATCGTGCGCATCAGTTGCCCACCGGCGCTGGGTGCGATGGGGGTGAGCGACACGATCGTCAAGTTTATGGTGCTGCACCCGAAAGTGCAGGTTCAGGTGGAGAGCACGAACCGACGGGTGGATGTGTTGGGGGAGGGCTATGACATCGCGCTGAGGGTGCGTTTTCCGCCGCTGGAGGACGAGAATCTGGTGATGAAGGTGTTGGGCGAAAGCCATCAGCGGTTGGTGGTTCGTCCGTCGCTGCTGGAGGGTAAGGTGGTTCGAACGCCGCAGGAGTTGGTAGGGCTGCCGAGTATGGATCTGGCGCCGGCAAACCGTGAGCACCGTTGGGCGTTGATCGGGCCGGGTGGTGAGCGGATCGAGGTTGCCCATCAGCCACGCTTTGTGTCGTCGGATCTGGATGCGTTGCACCGGGCGGCGGTGGAGGGGGTGGGGGTGGTGCAGATGCCGGAGATTATGGTTCGGCATTCGTTGCATGAGGGGCGGCTGGTTGAGTTGTTGCCGGGGTTTCGGCCGCCAAGCGGGTTGATTCATGCGGTGTTTCCGTCTCGCCGGGGGTTGTTGCCGTCGGTGCGGGGGTTGGTGGATTTGCTGGCGGAGGATTTTGGGTTGAATGCGAAGGCGGATCGGGAGGCGTGTGAGCTGGCCGGCAAGCTGTAGGGGACTGATTTATTTACAGCGCTTCACCGTAAATTAATCTGTCCCCGGGTTTTTCAAGATCAAGATAAAGATCAAGGTTCTTTGAAATCAAGAGCGTCTGCCTGGGGGCAGACTGTTTCGCCTTCGGCGAGTTACTTGGAAAAGTCGAAAGTCGCACCATCCCCAAGTAACCAAGGGTGCCTGCTCCTGGTTTGGCCCGACTTCGTCGGGTTCCTTCACTCCGGTCTCGCTCCGTGGGCCCGCCGCCATCCGCCATCCATGGCGGGGGGCGGCTCTCGCGGCATCCATGCCGCTCGGCCCACTGCGCGAGACCTGCGTTCAGCCTGCACCCAAGTCGCGATTGGCGGTGTTTGGGCTTTTTGCGCATGAAGATCAAAAGCGCTTTAAAGCAGATCAGAAGCTTCCCGGCTGAAGCCGGTCCTACCGTCGGCGGCGGTCCTGCTGAATGCACGCGGTGTTTGTAGGACCGGCTTTAGCCGGGAAGGGGCCGGTGTGAACACTATGAATGTCAGGTTTTTTAGCATTCTTTAAACCAGCATCGATGCTCGATCTTTTGATTGTCCTGTATGTGAGACGATCTATCGCGTTTCAACCCTCTAATCACTTATTACCTCGCAAGGTAGGATGACGCCACTTGATCGCCAGGCGGCGATTCTCACCTTGGGAGCACTTTATGAAACTCTTGCACATCGATTCCAGCATCCTCGGCGATCACTCCGCTTCGCGTCAGTTGAGCCGCAGTGTCGTGGAGGCTTTCACCGCTTCTGCCCCGGACACTCAGGTGGTGTACCGCGATCTGGCGAATGAGCCACTCAGTCATTTCTCCGGCGCGACGCTGGCTGCTGCCGGGACGCCGTTGGAGGGCCGCGATGCGGCGCAGACGCTGGACGTGGAGACCAACGAAGCGACGCTGGCGGAGTTTCTGTCGGCGGACGTGGTGATCATCGGTGCGCCGATGTACAACTTCAGCATCCCGAGCCAGTTGAAGGCGTGGATCGACCGGATCTGTGTGGCAGGCCGCACGTTCCGTTACACCGAGGCGGGCCCGGAAGGTCTGTGCAAGGGCAAGAAAGTGATCGTCGTTTCGACCACTGGCGGTCTGCATCAGGGATTGCCGAGCGGCGTAGGCCATGATGACTTGCTCAAGGTGGTGTTCGGTTTCATCGGCGTCACCGACCTGCAATTCGTTGTGGCCGAAGGCCTGGCTTATGGTGAGGAGCCGCGTGCCGCTGCCATGGCCGCCGCGCAAAAGAACATCAGCGAAACGCTGTTCGCCTGATCCGACCAACCCGCAGGGATACACGCGACCTTCCCGGTCGGTAAACCCTCAGCAGCCGAGGGGACAGATTGATTTACGGTGAAGCGCTGTAAATAAATCAGTCCCCCTCGGTTTAAAAGAACATCAGCGAAACGCTGTTCGCCTGACCCGACCAACCCGCAGGGATACACGCGACCTTCCCGGTCAGGTAACCTCAGCAGCCGAGGGGACAGATTGATTTGCGGTGGAGCGCTGTAAATAAATCAGTCCCCTCGGCTTGTCACTCGGCTTTGTCCCCCTCGGCTTTTGCGTCCTGTCATTCAGCCCCGCGACAGGCTTTATGAGATCTTTGCGCGTAATCTCGTTGCAGCACCGTAGAATGCCGGCCCAATCGGTCTGTTCTGCGTCAAACGGCGGCCGCTGTCTTTCATTCATCGAGCTTGGCCCGCCTTGTGCACCCTTGATCCTCAAACGTTTCGGAATGTTATCGAACCCCGCGGGTCAGATAGCGACAGACGCCGTTTTTACGGGCCCTCAGGCCTTGAGCGTCTGAATCGGCAGGGATGGATTGATAAGGTGAGGGGCATTGCAATGATGCGTCTTTGTGCAGTGATGATGATCAGCCTGCTGGGCAGCCTGTTTTCGGTGCAGGCCAGCGAGCTGCAGAGCTGGAGCGTGGGCTTTCACGAGCTGACGTTTCTCGATCCGCTGGATTCCCGGCCCATGCACGCCTATGCCTTTTACCCGTCCACCGACGATGAGCACGTCACCCGCGTTCAGGGGTATCCGATTGAAGCGTCGGAAGACGCCACCATTGCCATGGGTCGTTTCCCGCTGCTGATGCTGTCCCACGGCAACACCGGCACGCCGCTGGCGCAGCACGACCTCGCGACGTCATTGGCGCGCAAGGGCTTTGTCGTCGTGGCAGTGTTTCATCCGGGCGACAACTACATGGACCACAGCCGCCTGGGCAGCCTGAGCAATCTTTATGGTCGCCCGCTGCAAATCTCCGAAGCCATCAGTGCCGCGCTGATCGACCCGATGCTGTCGCCGTACATCAGCGCGCGTCGGGTGGGGGTGATCGGTTATTCGGCGGGCGGCGAAACGGCGTTGATTCTCGCCGGCGCCCAGCCTGATCTGCAGCGTCTGCGCCATTACTGCACCGAGCGCCCCCAGGACCGTGACGCCTGCAAAACCCAGGGCGAACTGGTGGCAGACCGTGACGACCTGCACGCCCAAGCCGATCTCCGCGTGGGGGCATTGATGCTGATGGCGCCGCTGGGGTTGATGTTCGGTCGGCAGACCTTGGCTGAGGTGCACGTGCCGGTGTTGCTGTACAGCGGCGACGGCGACGAATTGCTCGCCATCGACAAGAACGCTGAAGCATTGGCCCGCAAGCTCCCCGATGTCTCGGATTTCAAGTTGTTTGCCGGCGCAGGGCACTTTGTGTTCATGGCGCCCTGTGATGACGAGCAACGGGCCACCCAACCGGGCCTGTGTACCGATGCCATCGGCGTCAACCGAGAAAGCATTCACCGCGACCTGAGCACCGAAGCCGTGCGCTTTTTCGGCACTGCGTTGGGTACGCCCCTCGGCACCGCCGGGATGCAGACCGCCGCCCATCGTGAATTTGATCCCGTCAGCAGCCTCGATCAATAACGCTGCGCGGAAACCTCAGACCGACTCGCGCAGCTTAAGGGGCTTCTGAAGCGGGTGAGGCCCCCGCGGGTTTGCCCCGAATCACTTTGCCGCGCCGCTCGGCAATCTCCCGCGCCTGACCATCACGCTGCCCGCCGGTACGCGCCTCGCTGATCAATGCCGGGATCAACGGCCCCTCTGGCAAGTTCTTCCAGAACCGCGCCGGGAAATGACCCTGCATGACTTTCGGATTGAGCCGCGCCGGATTGAAGATGTGGCTGTAGTAGGTCAGCCACAGATTGCCGTGGGGATCATCGGCATTGCGTGCCAGGGATTGCCACGCTTCCGGGCATTCAGGCTGATGAATCAGCTGCTTGCCGTCATAGAACACGCCGTCTTTGGGCGTTGCGATCATCCAGCGATGACGGCCCATGCGCCCGATGAAGTGCTCGCTGGCGGTGCGCAGAATGTCATGGGCGGCCTCGTGCCACGCGACGTATTCCGGCAGGCAAGACATCTCCAGCAACGCCGCCTTGGCCGCAACGTCTTCGGCATTGTCGATCACCGGCAGCGCCACGAAGCGCAGGAACGCGTGCAGGTGATGGGCTTCCCGGCTGACCTGTTTCAAGCGCCGGTGCAGTTCGCTGCCCAGTTTGTCGCCGGCCAGCATGGCCGTGCGATCACCGTGACTGACCCGCCAGAGCACTTCGTAGAGCAGCGTCCAGCGCTGGTCGCCGCAGAACTGCGCGGCGTTCTGCAGCAGTTCCAGCAATTCGAGGGGAATGCGCGCGCGAAACGGGCCGGGCTCGTCCGGGTAATCGGCGTCGCTGGCGAAGAGGTCGGCGTCCTGCTGCACGCTCCAGCTCACCTGGTCCGGGTTGATCTGGTGGCTCAGCAGCCAGCGCGCCTGCTGCCGCCAGGTGTCGAATGAGTCGGCGCAATCAAGAATGATCATCCCCACAGCGCCATCTGTTGCGGCTGCGGTTTGTCGCGCAGTTGCTCGCGCAAATCGATGCTCGAGCTCTCGGCCTGACGCGGATGGTAGTCGCTGGTAATGATGAACGGCTTGGCCTTGGCCAGCACACAGCGCAGCCGGGTCAGGTCTTCGTAACGAATGCGACGTTGGCGGCGCAGTTCGACCAGACGTTTGGTGGTGCGAATGCCGATGCCGGGGATTCGCGCGATCATCGCTGGCTCCGCGCGGTTGAGGTCCAGCGGGAAGATGTCGCGATGCTCCAGCGCCCAGGCGAGTTTCGGATCGATGTCCAGGGCCAGATGACCGGGGCCTTGCAGCAGTTCGTTCGCGCTGTAGCCATAGCTGCGCAGCAGGAAATCAGCCTGATACAAGCGGTGCTCGCGCATCAGTGGCGGCGCAGCGTGGGGCACGCTCTTCGGGCTGTTCGGAATCGGGCTGAACGCCGAGTAGTAGACGCGCTTGAGGCGGAAATCGCCGTACAGGGATTCGGCGGTGTGCAGGATGGTGCTGTCATCGGTTTCGTCAGCGCCCACAATCATCTGCGTGCTTTGCCCGGCGGGCGTGAATTTCGGCGCACGCGGCTCGTTGAGCACGGTTTGCTGACCGGTGTAAATGGTCTGCATGGCCTGCTTGATCGAGCCCATTTCCTTTTCCGGTGCCAGGGTTTGCAGGCCCAGCTGGGTGGGCAGCTCGATATTGACGCTGAGGCGATCGGCATAGCGACCGGCTTCTTCGATCAGCGCAGGGTCGGCTTCAGGGATGGTTTTGAGGTGGATATAGCCACGGAATTCATGCTCTTCACGCAGCAGCTTGGCGACGCGGATCAGCTGTTCCATGGTGTAGTCGGCCGAGCGGATGATCCCGGAGCTGAGAAACAGGCCGCTGACGCAATTGCGGCGGTAGAAGTCCATGGTCAGGGTGACCACTTCTTCCGGGCTGAAACGTGCGCGCGGCACGTCGCTGGACCGGCGATTCACGCAGTACTGGCAGTCGTACAGGCAGAAGTTGGTGAGGAGGATTTTCAGCAGCGAGACACAGCGCCCGTCGGGGGTGTAGCTGTGGCAGATGCCCATGCCGGTGCTCGATCCGAGGCCGGATTTGCCTTCGGAACTGCGCTTGGGTGCGGCGCTGCTGGCGCAGGAGGCGTCGTACTTGGCGGCGTCGGCGAGGATGCTCAGCTTGTCGATCAGCTGCATGGATTTTCTCGATACTGTTTTTATGTACAGTATCGAGTTAGCCGGGGATGAACAAGGGCCGATCGGATGGATGGCCGGTCGATCAACTGATGCGCTGTACCAATTCCTTCAATTCGCCGAAATCTTTGACGCGATGAAAGTTGGCGTTGTCCATGAACGCCGAGAAATCCGTGTCGCCATAACCCGCCACTTGGGCGCCGGCGCCGAGTCCTGCTTCAACGCCCGGAATGCTGTCTTCCACCAGCAGACACTGATTGGGCGGCAGGCCCAGCAGTTCGGCGGCGTGTTCGATCAGGATCGGGGACGGTTTCCACGATTGCACTTCATAGGCGCTGACGATCAGGCCGTGGAACACGTCCAGCAGGCCGACCGTACTCAGGCAGGTTTCGATCTTGCTGCGCGGGCCGTTGGACGCCACGCATTTGGGCAGCGAGAGGTTGCGCACGAATTCGACTGCGCCGGGCATTTCTTCGAGGCGTTCCTGCAGCAGCGGCAGGGTGCGCGCGCGGAATTCGGGTTCGATTTCGTCGCTTGGCAGCCATGGATAATCGCGGCACAGGCCTTCCAGGCACAGCGCAAACTGCACGCCACGAAAGCGTTGCAGCACTTCGTCGACGCTCAGCAACACTTGATGCTTGTTGAGGATGTCGCGCAGCAGGCCGGCGGCCAGCCGTTCGCTGTCAACCAGGGTTCCGTCGCAGTCAAAAATGACGCCGGCAATATTCAAACAGGGCTCTCCTTCTCTCTCGATCGGGCTTTCTCGACCGGAATGCGTGTTCAGGTGTCTGGAATGCGGGTAGGGGCAGTTCGACCGGCATTATCCAGAAAAGTTGGCGTCGATGTTCAGTCACTGACTTACGGTACGGCGCACCCAGTCCACGGGGAAGGTGTGCAGGAGGGCTAACCGCCATGGGAGCAGGCCGACGGTTCCATCGTCGGGCCTGCGCGTGAAGCATCGGTTACAGCTCGACCGGGGTGACCAGCGTGCCCTTGTCGAAATGACCACTGACGTTGGCGAACACCAGGTCGGCCATGGCCTGGCGGGTTTCGTAGGTCCCCGAGCCGATGTGCGGCGTGAGCACCACATTGTCCAGCTTCCACAGTTCGGCGGGCACGTTGGGCTCGTCTTCGAACACATCGAGGCCGGCCCCGGCGATTTCCGAGGCCATCAGCGAGGCGACCAGGGCCTTCTCGTCGACGACGCTGCCGCGGGCGACGTTGATCAGGAATGATTTGGGACCGAGGGCTCGAAGCACGTCGGCGTCGATCAGGTGTTGGGTGTCCGGGCCGCCGGGGACGATGACGATCAGGTAGTCCGAGTCCTGGGCCAGGTCCCGAAGGTCACCGTAGTGCCGGTAGGGCACATCGTCGTAGGCGCGGCCACGGCGGAAGTAGGCGATGTTCATTTCGAACGCGGCGGCGCGCTTGGCGATGGTCTTGCCGATCTTGCCCAGGCCGACGATGCCGCAGGTCTTGCCGCACAGGTCATTGCCGAGGGGGAACTTGCCGTTGGGCCACTGACCGGCCCGCACGAAGCGCTCGCCTTCGCTGATGCGGCGGGACACGCAGAGCATCAGCGCCATGGCGGTTTCGGCGACAGCGTTATTGAGGACCTCGGGCGTGTTGCTCAGCTTGATACCACGGCGCGCCAGATACTCGGTGTCCACCGCGTCGTAGCCGACGCCAAAGCTGCTGACCACTTCCAGGTTCGGCAGCCGATCGAGAACGGCATTGTCGGTGCCGAACACACCGCTGGTGACGACGCCGCGCACCTTGGCCCCGTGTTGGCTGGCCCAGGCGTCGATGTCGTGGATGTCGGCGAGTTTGTGCACGCTGTAATCGCGCTCAAGGTGGTGCATCAGCGAGGCATGCATCGGACCCCAGACCAGAATGTCGGCTTTCTTGTCGCTCATTGTTTTCTCCTTCATCAGGCCAGATAAGCTTCGGTATTCAGCACCTCGGCATAGGCGAAGCCCAGTGCGGACATGAACGCGGCGTGGACCTGGGCGGCCGGCACTACATCGCCATTGAACTCCAGGTCACGACTGGCGCAGGCGTCATGAATCACTTTGACGGTGTAGCCGAGGTCCGCCGCCGCTCGGGTGGTGGCGTCGATGCACATGTGGCTCATGGAGCCGATGATCACCAGGTGCTCGATGCCTTTTTCTTCAAGCAGCGCCTGCAGCCCGGTGTCGCGGAACGAATTGGGGAAGTGCTTGAGCACCACCGGCTCGTGCTCAAGGTTCAGGACTTTGGGGTGCAGCCTGGCGCCCTCGGAACCAGGCGTGAAGAAGGGCGCGTCGGCACCGGACTCATGGCGGATGAAGACGATCAGATCCCCGGCGTCGCGGGCCGCCTGAACCACCTTGACGGCGTTGTCCGCGGCGGCGTCGGCGCCAACCAGCGGCCATTTACCGCCAGGGAAGTAGTCGTTCTGGATATCAACTACGATGAGCGCTGTGCTGGACATTCGGGCTTCCTTCTTGGAGGGGTGGGTGGTTGAGAGTAATACCTACCCGAGAACTGAACCACTGCCGCTGCACAGACTGAACGCGATACTGGCAGTAGGACCGGCTTCACCCGGGAACAGGCCGGTGTGCACAACTTCGATTTTGCAGTGTAATGATTGACGCCTTCCCGGCTAAAGCCAGTCCCACCGGTTGTGCGGTCCTGCTGGCACACGGCCTGTTTGAATCAGCAGCGCTTCCCGCTGTCCATACCGCGCCACCCCGTTTGAGTAACCACCGAGAAGTCATGACCGTGAATGGAATCAGCCGCCACCTCCACGCCCTAGCCAGCCTGATCCTGCTGACGCTGCTGGTCGGTTGCAGCTCGCAACGCCATCAGGAACCCGCGCCGGATCCCTCGGTGGTACGCAGTGAAATCGTGCGGCTCTTGCCCGCCCGCGTCGCCGACCGCCAAGGCTGGGCCCAGGACATTCAACGCGCGTTTGACGTGCAGAAGATCAACCCCAGCGTTGAGAACCTCTGTTCCGTGCTGGCCGTGACCGAGCAGGAATCCAACTTTCAGGTCGACCCGGCCGTTCCGGGAATGGGCAAAATCGCCCAGGACGAAATCGACCGTCGCGCCAGCAAGGCGCACATCCCCAATCTGCTGGTGCGCAGCGCCCTGGACATCCGCTCCTCGACCGGCAAAACCTTTAACGAACGCCTCAGCGCCGCCCGCACTGAAAAAGACCTGAGCGCCATTTTCGATGACTTCATCGGCATGGTCCCGCTGGGTCGTACATTGTTCGGCAACTTCAACCCGGTCCATACCGCCGGGCCCATGCAGGTCAGCATCGAATTCGCCGAGCGGCAGGCCCGGGATTATCCGTATCCGGTCGAGGGCTCGATTCGCCATGAAGTGTTCAGCCGTCGAGGTGGCATGTACTTCGGCATCGCCCATCTGCTCGGTTATCCGGTCAGCTACGACAGACCGCTGTATCGCTTCGCCGACTTTAACGCCGGCTGGTACGCCAGCCGCAATGCCGCGTTCCAGAGTGCGGTGGCGCGTGTGTCCGGCAAGCGTCTGGCGCTGGACGGCGACCTGATCAGCTACGGTTTCGGCCCGGCGCTTGGGCAGACCGAACTGGCGGTGCGCAGCCTTTACCCCAAGCTGGACATGCGCAACACGACCATCCGCAGCCAACTGGAGAAGGGCGAAACACTGGCCTTCGAAGAGACCGAGCTGTACGGGAAGATTTTTGCCATGGCCGACGAGGCCGCCGGCAAACCGCTGCCACGGGCTATTTTGCCGGGCATCGTGCTGGAAAGTCCCAAGATCACCCGCAAGCTGACCACGGCCTGGTTTGCGCAGCGGGTCGAAGAGCGGCGGGTTCGCTGCATGGCGCGGGCGTCCGGGTCTTTGAAGTGAGGCTACGATTGCTGAAAGCTTCCCGGCTAAAGCCGGTCCCATATTCAATTTGCAGGAGGCATCCTCGTGAGCCGTGACATCGAAACACCGATCATCATTACCAGCAGCAACCCGGCTGCCGAGGAGCAGGCAGCGAGTGATCAGGTCGCCGACGCCATGCTGTTCGGATCACCCAAAGACCGGCTGAATTTTTACCGCAAGGAAATCCAGTACGAGACGGCCATCCTGTCCAACCGCACCAACGCCTACCTGTCTGCGCAATCGTTTCTGGTGATCGCCTTCGCCTCGTCGATGGCCAACCTCAATCCGGAGTGGGGCAAGATGTTCACCCTGGTGGTGCCGCCTTTTCTGACGTTGCTCGGGCTGATCAGCTCCATGCACGCCTGGCCGGGCATTCGCGCGGCGTACGAAATCATCGATCACTGGCATTTCAAGCAGGCCCAGTTGCTTAGCAGCCAGCCGGCCATGGGCCTGGCGTACGACGACTCGCCGCTGTTCAGCGAACACGAGTCCAGCGAGAAGGGCTATCGCAAGTCGCTGATGTTTTCCATGCGCACGCCGTGGCTGTTCACCGTGTTCTGGTTTTTGCTGGGGGCGTTTTCGATCTACGTGCAGGTCGTCGACAGCGTTTTCTAAGTCCGCAAGGACGACGCTGATAAAGAAACAAAGAAAGCGGGGTGATGTTACCTTGACACCTAGTCGCGGCAGGCGTATCTCGTCTGCCCGGTGCACGCCCGCTGCGGCGGCTGCAATCCCAGGGTCAGACAGCTTCTTGGTCCACACCTTGCAACAACCTGCCGCGCAACGTTCTGCGCCGTTTTTTTGACCCTTTCGCGTATTTCACAGGCCTGCTCACGTCGACTAATTCTAATTCTCGACCTGCACTCACTGGAGCCACCCTCATGGCAGCATTGCAACAAATCACCGTAGACGCGCTCAAGCGCTCCGAATCCCAGCTGGCCGTTCAATGGCACGCCGATCTGGAAGCCAGCGGTGCGACGCGCAATCTCAAGCCCGAGGAAATCCGCCAGCAAGTTGCCGACTTCCTGCGCCTGCTGACGTCGACGCTGGAGAAGGGTGGCTCCGCCAACATCACCACCACCGAATGGGATGACGTTCGCCACTTTCTGGAAAAACTGTCCAGTCAGCGCGCGTTGGCCGGTCAGGATTCCCAGCAGACCGCCAGTTTCATCTTCGCCCTCAAGGGCCCGCTCTTCACCGAACTGCAAAATGCCTTCGCTGATCAGCCGTTGCTGATTGCCGAGCAAGTGCTGCAGATGTCGGAGCTGCTCGATGGTCTGGGTCTGCACACCATCCGCACCTATCAGAAGTCCCGTGAAGCGGTGATCAAGCGTCAGCAGGAAGAACTGCTCGAGCTGTCCACGCCGGTGGTCAAACTGTGGGACGGCGTTCTGGCGCTGCCGATGATCGGCACGCTGGATTCGCAACGCACCCAGGTGGTCATGGAATCGCTGTTGCAGCGCATCGTCGACACCGGCGCTGAAATCGCCATCATCGACATCACCGGTGTGCCGACGGTCGATACCCTGGTCGCCCAGCATTTGCTCAAAACCGTGACCGCGATCCGCCTGATGGGCGCCGATTGCATCATCAGCGGCGTGCGTCCGCAGATTGCCCAGACCATCGTGCACCTGGGTCTGGACCTGCAAGGCGTCGTGACCAAAGCCAATCTGGCCGATGCCCTCGCACTGGCCCTGCGCCGTCTGGGCGTCACCCTCACCAAGGCGGTATGAGCCCATGGAGCGCATCCCGATTTTGCAGATGGGCGACTTTCTGCTCGTCACCATCCAAGTGGACATGCATGACCAACTGGCCCTGACACTGCAGGACGACCTGTCCGAACGCATCAGCCGCACCTCGGCCCGCGGCGTGCTGATCGACATCTCCGCGCTGGACATGGTGGATTCGTTCATTGGCCGCATGATCGGCATGATCTCCGGCCTGTCGCGGATCATGGACGCCGAGACCGTGCTGGTCGGCATGCAGCCTGCGGTGGCGATCACCCTGGTCGAACTGGGCATGACCCTGCCCGGCGTCAGCACAGCGCTGAACGTCGAGCGCGGCATGAAACTGCTGCGCGAGCGAGCCTATTCCCAATGACCGTGCGCAGCAGCGGCACTCAACCCATTCGCATCGAGCAGGATGTCGTGCTGGCCCGGCAGACCGCGCGCAAGCTGGCCCAGGAATGCGGCATGCGCCTGATCGACCTGACCAAACTGGTCACAGCGGTCAGCGAGCTGGCGCGCAACACCATGGTCTATGGCGGCGGCGGTGACATGGACTGGGAGATTGTCGAGGACGGCCTGCGCGTCGGCCTGCGTCTTACCTTTCGTGACGAAGGCCCCGGCATCCCTGACCTCAAACTGGCGATGACCGACGGCTGGACCTCGGGCGGCGGCCTGGGGCTTGGCCTGACCGGTGCCAAGCGCCTGGTGGACGATTTCGAGCTGGACACCGCGCCCGGCGCCGGCACCCGCGTGACGATCTGTAAATGGACCTGAACCTGCACAGCCACCTGACCCAGGTCTTGTCCGTGGAGGACGTCAGTCAGGTCGGTCACGCCCGACGCACGACCCAGAAGCTGGCCGAACAGGCAGGCTTCGACGAGGCCGATTGCGGCCGGGTGGCGCTGGTCGTCACTGAACTGGCGAGCAACATCCTCAAGCATGCGCAGAGCGGTGAGCTGCACGTGCGCGCGCTGCCGGGCGACGTTTCGGGTGCAGCGGCAGGCGTTGAGGTGATCGCAATCGACCGGGGCAAGGGGTTCGACGTGCAGAACTGCATGGCCGATGGCTTCTCCACCCGTGGCACCCAGGGCATTGGCCTGGGTTCGGTGCTGCGTCAGGCGCAAGTCTTCGACGTGCACAGCGACCCCCGTGGCAGCGTGCTGCTGGCGCGCTTCTTCCCGCGCAAAAGCGTGGTGAAGGACCTGCGCATGGGCATCGCGCAACATTCGCTGCACGATGACCCGGCCTGCGGCGATGTCTGGGAAGTCGCGATCAAGGGCCAGCAGGTCTCGATCATGATGATCGATGGCCTGGGACACGGCCCGGAAGCCGAAAACGCCGGCATGGCGGGCGCCCGCGCGTTCATTCGCAACCCCTTTGCCGACCCCGGGGTGCTGCTGGATGACTTGCACTTCGACATGCGCGGCAGCCGTGGCGGTGCCGCTGCGCTGGCGCAGTTCGATGGCGCGACGGGCCAGCTGCGCTTCATCGGTATCGGCAATATCGGTGCGTCGCTGATCGGCCAGGACAAAACCCGCGGCATCCCCTCGCACCCCGGCATCGTCGGCCTGCAGTACCGCAAGACTGCGCCGATCGATTACACCGAGTGCACCGGGCAATTGTTGATCATGTTCAGTGATGGCCTGCAATCGCGTTGGAATCTTCGCGACTATCCAGGTCTGATGTACCGACACCCGGCGGTGATTGCAGCGGTATTGCAGCGTGATTACAACCGGGGCAGGGACGATGTAACGGTCTTGGTAATGGCTCTGGAGACGCTCGATGACTGACAACAATGCCCGCGAGACCCCTGAGGGCTCAGCCGGGGTCGAAATCGAGACCCGACGCGAGCTGGAACGCTTGCGCGCTGAAACCGACTCGCTGCGTGCCGAGCTCGATGAAACCAATCAGGGCGTGCTTGCGCTGTACGCCGAGCTTGAAGATCAGGCCGACCAGCTGCGCGAGGCGTCGGACCTGAAGAGCCGTTTTCTGTCGTACATGAGCCATGAGTTCCGCACGCCCCTGGGCTCGATCCTCAGCATCGCCAGCCTGCTGTCCGACGAGCTGGACGGTCCGCTGGGCGCGGAACAGCACAAGCAGGTGGCGTTCATCAGTACGGCGGCCCGCGAATTGAGCGACATGGTTGACGACCTCCTTGACCTGGCGAAGATCGAAGCGGGGCGGATCAGCATTTCGCCGGCGTGGTTCGACATGTTCGATCTGTTTTCGGCACTGCGCGGCATGTTTCGGCCCATCGTCGACACCTCCGCCGTGGACCTGATCTTCGAAGAGCCGGTGGGCCTGCCACGGCTCTATACCGATGACCAGAAGCTCGCGCAGATCCTGCGCAACTTCATTTCAAATTCCCTGAAATTTACCCAGCGCGGTGAAGTGCGCGTGTCGGCGCGGCTGGAGTCCGAGGACTCGATTCGCTTTGCCGTGACTGACACCGGCATCGGCATCCCCCAGGAACTTCATGGCGCGCTGTTCGAAGACTTCATTCAGGTCGACTCGCCGCTGCAAAAACGCCTGCGCGGAACAGGGTTGGGCTTGTCCCTGTGCAAACGCTTCGCCGAATTGCTCGGTGGCCGCGTCGGTGTGGACAGCGAGCCCGGTGTGGGCTCGACATTCTATGTGGTGATTCCGCTGGCGCTGACTCAGGAGCCTGCCGATGAAGCCTGAAACCCGGCTGCTGATCGTCGATGACAACACCGCGACCCGCTATGCCCTGCGTCGCCGCCTGGAGCGTCAGGGTTTCGTGGTGTCGGAGGCGGGCACCGGCACCGAAGGACTCGCGCTGCTTGAAGAGCGCTTGCCGGACGCGTTGATTCTCGACGTCAACCTGCCCGACATGAGCGGCTTCGACATTGTCCGCCAGCTCCGCGCTGCACCACGGACGGCCCTTTTGCCGGTGGTGCATGTGTCGGCCGCATCGATCCAGACCGGCGATATCGTCACCGGACTGGAAGCGGGCGCCGACGCCTATCTGGTGCACCCGGTGGACCCCGACGTGCTGCTGGCGACACTGCGCACGCTGTTGCGGGTGCGTGACACCGAGCACGCCCTGCGCGACAGCGAAGAACGCTTTCGCGAGATTTTCGCTAACGTCTCGGCCCCGATCGCGGTCATGGACGGCAACCTGAAAGTCCACGAAGCCAACCACGCCTTTGCTCAGTTGCTCGGGCAGGACGCCGGGGACCATTCGGTGCTGCGCAGCTTCAGTGAAGATCAGGGCTCTGCGCTGGACGGGCTGCGTGAGGCGCTGGCGACGGGCGAGCGCTGGATGGGCACCCTGAGCATGCGGGTCAAGGGCGAACTGCGCGAGACCGAATGGCAGGTTTCGCCGTACCGGGTCACCGGCATGAGCCTGGTGTTCATCGAAGACGTGACCGAGCACCGCCGCCGCGAACAGTCGCATTTGCAGCAGCTGGACTCGGTCAACAGTCGGCTCGCCCACGAAGTGGCCGAGCGTGCGCGGACCGAAGAGCAATTGCTGCAGGCGCAGAAAATGGACGCCATCGGCAAGCTCACCGGCGGCATCGCCCACGACTTCAATAACCTGTTGACCGGCATCGTCACCGGCCTTGAGCTGGTCAAGAAGCGCACCGAAGACGGCCGCACGGAAAAGGTTCTGGTCTACGCCGATGCCGCACTGGCCTCGGCAAAAAGCGCGTCGGCGCTGACCCACCGTCTGCTGGCCTTCGCTCGCCAGCAGCCCCTCGACACCCGCGCGTCCGACGTCAATCAGTACGTGCGCTCCCTTGAGGACTTGCTCGGCCGCACCATCGGCAAGGGCATCTCCCTGACCCTTGAGCTGACCTCGCGCAGCGCTGTGGCCATGGTCGACGCAGGCCAGCTGGAAAGCGCCTTGCTCAATCTGGTGATCAATGCCCGTGACGCCATGCCGGCGGGCGGCAATATCTGGATCAGCACCTTCGAAACCTATTCCCAGGGCCATTCGCGCATGGCGGATGGTGCCTACATTGCCCTGACCGTGCGCGATGATGGCGTCGGCATCGAGCACCACCTGATCGACAAGGTGTTCGACCCCTTTTTCACCACCAAGCCCATCGGCCAAGGCACCGGCCTGGGCCTGTCGACGATCTACGGTTTCGCCCGGCAGTCGGGGGGCGACGTGCAGATTCGCAGCGTCGTCGGCCACGGCACCGAAGTGACCCTGATGCTGCCGGCGGCAGACGTACAGAGCGTCGAACCTCAGCAGCCCGCTGCCGTGGCGGCGCCGGGGGCAGGGGAGCATGTGCTGATCGTCGAAGACACGGCGTCGGTGCGCATGTTCGTCAATGAAGTGCTCACCGATGCCGGGTATCGCTGCACCCCGGTGGCGGATGTGACCACGGCACTGTCGTGTCTGGAAAACGACGCCACCATCGACCTGCTGCTGACCGATGTCGGAATGCCTGAGATGAACGGTCGCGAGGTCGCGCAGCGGGGGCGTGTCTGGCGTCCGGATCTGCCGGTGCTGTTCATGACCGGCTATGCGGAGAACGCGCTCAATCGGCAGGATTTCCTGGGCGAACGGATGGATATGGTCCTGAAACCTTTCCACTTGGCGGATTTTTTGTCGAAAGTGCGCGCGATGCTCGATTCCTGACGCGAATGGGTGGGTTTTTTTGGCGTAAACACCCAATTCGGAGTATTTGACCGGGCCGGTTTTTGTTACCGTGAGCGCCATTCCCACCCGTGCCGCCCTCCGGGGCACATATTGCCGACGCCGTTTGCCCAAACGCTGAAGGTTGAAGGAGCCAAACCTTGACCCTCACCGACGATTTCCTCCAGAGCGCGATAGACCAGTGCGCCCAGGAACCGATCCAGATCCCCGGAAGCATTCAGCCTCAGGGTTTTTTGCTGGTCATCAATGAAGCGGCCTCGACGGTCATTCAGGTCAGCGCCAATGTCAGTGACTGGCTTGGCCTTGATCCACAGTCGTTGATTGGCGTGGCGCTTTCCAATGTGTTCGCCGAACACGAATTGCTGCTCGAGCGCTTGCGGGCGCTGCCGGATGAAGAGCAAAACCCCTTTCACCTGGGTGAAGTGCGCTTTCTGCAGGGCTCAAGAGCCGGTCAGCCGATGACCATAATGGTGCATCGTCATGATCAGGTGCTGATGGCCGAGTTCGAGCCGGCCGGCGACATGAGCACCGCCTATGGCAATGTGTACCCGCTGATTCGCGGGTTCATCAGCCAGATGAGCGTTGACGAAAGCATTGAAGCGCTGTGCCAGCGTTCGGTGGCCGAGGTCAAGCGCATCACCGGTTTCGGCCGGATTCTTGCCTACAACTTCGACGCCGACGGCAACGGCCTAGTCAACGCCGAAGTGGCTGATCAGGGCTATGAGAGCATGCTTGGCCTGACCTTCCCGGCGTCCGACATACCGACCCAAGCTCGAAGGATGTACCTGGCCAACCGTATCCGTGTGATCGAAGACGTCGACTACCAGGCATCACCGCTGATACCCGCTTACAACCCGCTGACGGGCGCGCCGCTGGACATGACCTTCGCCACGTTGCGCAGCGTATCCCCCGTGCATCTGCAGTACATGCGCAACATGCAGACGATGGCCTCGATGTCGATCTCCATCGTGGTGCGCGGGCAGTTATGGGGCTTGATTTCCTGCCACCACGCCACGCCGCGGCGGGTCAGCTTCCAGACCCGCACGGCGTGTGAGTTGCTGGGCAGCGTCTTGTCCCTGCAGCTCGAGAGCAAGGAAGCCCACGCCGACAACCAGCGCATGCTCAGCCTGCGTCGGCAGATCGTGCAGATGCTCGCGGCGATGGCCGACCTCGACAGCGTGACCGGCGGCCTGCGCGCCATGCCTGACGTGTTGCTGGGTTTTGTCGGTGCGAGCGGCGCGGCGGTGATTTCCGGCGCCAGCGTCGATGTCTACGGCGAAACCCCCGAGCGCGAACAGATCGTCAAGCTCGCCGGCTGGTTGAGCGGTCGCGATCCCCACGAGGTCTTCCGCTCCGACAACGTTAGTCGCGACATCCCCGAGCTGCCGGTGCTGGCCAAATCGGTCAGCGGTGTGCTGGCGACGGCGATCTCCGAGCTGCATTCCAACTTCATTATCTGGTTCCGCCCCGAACAGACCCGTGTCGTGAACTGGGCCGGCAAACTGGAAAAAAGTGTCACCCCGAGCGGGTCGCTGAGCCCACGCCACAGCTTCGCCATGTGGCAGCAGACGGTGCGTGGGTTTTCCCGGCCCTGGGACGACATGGATTGCGAGGCCGTGGTCGAGCTGCGTGCGGCGGTGCTGGGCATCGTCCTGCGCAAGGCTGAAGAAATGGCTGCCCTGGCCGATGAGTTGAAGAAATCCAATAAAGAGCTCGAAGCATTTTCCTACAGCGTGTCCCACGATTTGCGCGCGCCGTTGCGCCACATTGCCGGCTACGCTGAGTTGTTGAGCGACATTGAAGGCAGCAAGCTGTCCGACCGAGGCGTCCGCTTCCTCGAAAACATCAGTGATTCGGCGCGGTTCGCCGGTACGCTGGTCGACAACCTGCTGAGCTTTTCGCAGATGGGCCGGTCGGCGATGCGCTTTTCCGACGTCGACCTCAATGCCATGGTCGAGTCGATTCGCCGGGAAATGCTGCCCGACTACGAAGGCCGCGCGCTGGAGTGGAAAGTCCTAGAGTCGTTGCCCGTGGTGATCGCCGACGCCGCCTTTCTCCACCTGGCGATGCGCAACCTGCTGTCCAACGCGATCAAGTACACCCGTAAACAGGACCCGGCCGTGATCGAGGTGGGCAGTTACGAGGAAGACGACAGGATCGTGGTCTACATCCGCGACAACGGCGTCGGCTTCGACATGGCCTACGCCAGCAAGTTGTTTGGCGTGTTCCAGCGCTTGCATCGCATGGAGGAATTCGAAGGCACCGGCATTGGCCTGGCCAGTGTCCGCCGGATTATCGAACGCCATGACGGCACCGTGTGGGCCCATAGCCAGCTGGGCCATGGCGCCACTTTTTACTTTGCGCTGCCCAAGCGCGGTTTGACCGTAACTCTTTGAGTGTCGAAGGAGACGCCCAGTGCTAAAGCCCATTCTTCTGGTGGAAGACAACCCCAACGACCTCGAGCTCACGCTCGTCGCCCTTGAACGCAGCCAGTTGGCCAATGAAGTGATCGTGCTGCGCGACGGTGCCGAAGCCCTTGATTACCTGCTGCGCCGCAACCACCATCATGATCGTGTGGTCGGCAATCCGGCGGTGATGCTGCTGGACCTGAAACTGCCGAAAGTCGATGGCCTTGAAGTGCTCAAGCTCATTCGCGAAACCGAGGAACTGCGCAGCATTCCCGTGGTGATGCTGACGTCTTCGCGCGAAGAACCCGACCTGGATCGCGCCTATTCGCTGGGTGTGAACGCTTACGTGGTCAAACCGGTCGAATTCAAGGAATTTGTCTCGGCGATCTCGGACCTTGGCGTGTTCTGGGCAGTATTGAACGAGCCACCACCGGGTTCCCTGCGACTCGCACGCCGCCCGGGCTCCTGAATCCGGCTTCTGCTGGCCTGCGTAAACCCGCTTCGCGCAAGCCCTTACTGGAACAATGACTTTTATCCATGTCGTTATCGCAGCTTAAATTGCTTTTGGTCGAAGACAGTTCGCTCGACGCCGAGCTGATTCTGCTCACCCTCGAAAACAGCGGGTTGAAGATCGACGCCACGTTGGTCTACAACCATCAGGACGTTGAGCGCGAGCTGGCCGCCGCGCGTTTTGACCTCATTCTCAGCGACTACCTGTTGCCCGGCTCGTCCGGCGCCGACGTGCTCAACAGCGCGCTGCGCCTGGCGCCGAAGACCCCGTTCATTTTTCTCTCCGGAATTTTCGGCGAGCAGCATGCGGTCGAGATGATGCGCATGGGCGCCATCGATTACGTCCTCAAGCAGAACATGAAAATGCTGCCCAAGGCGGTCATGCGCGCGGTGTCGGAGGTGCAGGAGCGGGAAAAGCGCCTGTATGCGGAGAAGACGCTGCAAGTGGCGGAAGTGCGCGCGCACCTGGCGATCGAAGCGGCCGACATGGGCGTCTGGACCTACGATCCGCGCACCGACACGCTGCTGTGGGACGAGCGCTGCAAAGCGCTTTATGGCGTTGGCGCCGACACCACCGTCAGCCTGGCCCTCATGTTTCTGCTCTGTCACCCGGACGACCGCGATCACTTGCACAGCAAGGTCATGGCCGCGCTGACGGTGGACACCTCATTCCAGATCGAGCACCGGCTGATCACCGACGACGGCGAGGAGCGCTGGGTGTTCTCCAACGGCCGCTCGCTTTTCGAAGATGGCCAGTGCGTGCGCTTTACCGGCGTCATCCAAGACATCACCGAACGCAAGCACGCCACCGAGGCGCTGCATCAACTCAACGACATTCTCGGCGAACGCGTCGTCCAGCGAACCCGCGAGCGTGACCGCACCTGGGAGCTGTCCCGGGAGTTGCTCGGCGTGCTGCATTTCGACATGACGCCGATCGCGCTCAACCCGGCGTGGGAGTCGACCCTCGGCTGGAGCCGCGACGAGGTCGGTCGCCAGCCGTTGAGCGAGCTGATTCACCCGGATGATCTGGCGGCCACGCTGCGCGAGACCGCCAGTATTGCCGAAGGCCATGTCTCGACTCGTTTCGTCAACCGCATGCGCCACGCCGACGGGGGATTCCGCTGGTTGTCCTGGACCATCGTGCCGGACGACGGCCTGATGTACGCCGCGGTCCGCGACATCACCGGCGAGCGCGCCGTGGTGGACGAACTGGCGGCGACCAACAAGCGTCTGCGCGATCAGATCAAAGAGCGCGAACGCGTCGAGGCCGCGTTGCAGCAGATGCAGCGGCTGGAGGTGGTCGGCCAGTTGACGGCCGGCGTCGCCCACGACTTCAACAACCTGCTGACGGTGATCCTGACCAGCGCGAATTTCCTCAGCCGGGACTTGGAAAAAGGCGTGTTTACCAAGTCTCCGCAGCGCTTGCAGAACATCCGCGAAGCGGGCGAGCGGGGCGCCAAGCTCACCAGTCAGCTGCTGTCGTTCTCCCGTCGCCAGCGTCTGGAGCCCGTTGCTCTGAACCTCAACGACACCATCGACGGCATGCGCGAGCTGCTCGGTCGTGCCCTGGGCGGCAGCGTCTGGGTGGAAACCGAACTGGCCGAGGACCTGTGGAGTGCGTTGGTGGACCCGACGCAGACCGAGATGATCATCCTCAACCTGGCGATCAACGCCCGGGACGCCATGCCCCAGGGCGGGCAATTGCGCCTGAGCACCTGGAACGAGATGGTCTATCGCCTGCCTCAGCGTCCCGAAGATCCGGAGCCCGGCGCGTATGTGGTGTTGTCGGTAAGCGACTCCGGCTGCGGCATGAGCCCGGAGGTCCTGGCCAAGGCCTTCGAACCCTTCTTCACCACCAAGGCGGTGGGCAAGGGGTCGGGGTTGGGCTTGGCGCAGGTGTTCGGTTTTGCCAAGCAGTCCGGTGGCGGCGTCAGCATCGACACCGCTGAAAACGCCGGGACCACGCTGCGGGTGTATCTCCCGAGCGTTGCCCGCATGGCGGTCCCGGTGGTCAGCGCGTCCGACATGCCCGGCCGCGCCGACGCCGATGACAAGCACCGCACGATTCTGCTGGTCGACGACGACCCGGCCGTGCGGTCGGTGACCTCGATGATGCTGGTGTCGCTGGGGTATTCGGTGGTCGAAGCCGACAGCGGCGACGAAGCGCTGAAGAAGCTCGACCCCGGCATCGAACTGCTTCTGACCGACTTCGCCATGCCCAACATGACCGGTGGCGAGCTGGCAGAAATTGTCCGCCGTGACCACCCGGCACTGCCGATCATGTTCATCACCGGCTTCGCCGATATCGACATCCTCGACGTCGACCCGAAACTGATCGTGCAAAAGCCCTACAAGGAAGAAGAGCTGGCCAAGAAACTGGCCCGGGTCTTGATGAAAGCGTAGGTCCGAAATGGTGGGGCCGAAGGCAGGCCCCACTGAAAGCATTGCGTGCAACCAATCTAACTGTTGGCGACCACAAACTGTGGGACCGGCTTTGGCCGGGAATGCGTCGGTTGCCATACCGCAAAGCGTCGGATGAATATCGCTCGCAAACCACCTCAATCATCCCGCGTCAGCACTTCCAGCAATTCAATCTCAAAGATCAGATTCGAATGGGGTTTGATGTGCGCCCCCATCGAGCGCTCGCCGTACGCCAGCGCTGCCGGCACTGACAGCTTGCGTTTGCCACCGACCTTCATGCCCATCAGCCCGATGTCCCAGCCCTTGATCACCCGCCCGGTGCCGATCACGCACTGAAACGGCTTGCCGCGCGCCCAGGAGGAATCAAACACGGTGCCGTCTTCGAGGGTACCGGTGTATTGGGTGGTGATCAGCGCGCCTTTGACGACGGCCTTGCCGGTGCCTTCCAGCAGATCGAGGATGCTCAGTTCTTCATTCATGTTCAGGTGTCCACAGAGAGAGGGGCGGGATGCGGGTCGGCCAGGCGCCTGACTGGCCTGGCTGGCGGATTGGCTAGGTCAAATCGTGCAGGTCTCGCCCGAGAGGTGGGCTCAGCGACCATTCGGAAAACTGTACCCTCAAGCCTTGCCGCTCCGGTGTGCAGCACATAGGGCCTACCGTGTAGCGTTCCGCCTCTGGAAAGGGAGCAAGTCTGAGCAGCGGCCAAGTCAGTCCGTCTGTGGAGTATTGCAAGCGCAGCACTCCGCCGGAAACGGTCACCCGAAGCCAGAAATCGGTGGGGTCGCCAGGAAAGCGGCTGGGCGCCCAGTCCGACGTGCCTCGTGTCAACACACTGCTGATCATGGGCATTCCATCGTTATATTCGATGCCTGCCTTGAGCCAGGTCTCCTCATTAAGCCTGACCATGATTCCCGCCTGGTCATAGAGCTCACGAAAATCGGCATTCACTCTGACTTGAGCGGTGAAACCTCCAGTGATCTCAAACCCTAGGAAATGTCCGCTGTCTCGAATGAACCCATAATGGGTTTCACGCCAGAAATCGGTCTGGAGGTCAGTGAAAACCTCCAACCTGTGGTCAGTAGAGATTTGGCAGCGGCTCGGCCGGTTCAGCCATTTAGCAGCCTGCCACATTGACGCTTCACCGCTCTGACTGGCCATTTCAATCTGCTTTTTATCCACCAGACTAACCCCTCCATTCATAGCTAAATCCAGCCGTGCCAACGCTCCAGGCGTGTCACAGGGCAAAAAAAACGGCGCGGCCCTCACAGGGCCGCGCCGTTTTCGTGGGTCCAAGGCATCAGACCCAGCGCGTCGGACCTGACGAATCAGGCCCCATCATCACGCGATGACGTCAGTGCTCCACTCGCCGTTCACCAGGCGCTTGAGGCCCAGCGGGTTGGCGTTTTGCAGAGCGGCCGGCAGCAGGCTGTCCGGGTAGTTCTGGTAGCAGACCGGGCGCAGGAAACGATCGATGGCCAGGGTGCCTACCGAGGTACCGCGCGCGTCGGAGGTCGCCGGGTAAGGACCGCCGTGAACCATGGCGTCAGACACTTCAACACCGGTCGGGTAGCCATTGACCAGGATGCGGCCGACTTTCTCTTCCAGCACCGGCACCAGCCACTGGTACTTCTGCAGGTCAGCGGTTTCGCCAATCAGCGTGGCCGTCAATTGGCCGCGAAGGGCGAGCAGTGCGGCTTTCAGTTCAGCGTCGTCCGCCACTTCGATCAGCAGCGTGGTCGGGCCGAACACTTCTTCCTGCAGCAACTCGTCGCCGTTGAGCAACATGCTGACGTCGGCCTTGAACAGTTGAGCCTGGGCCTGCTTGCCTTCCTGCGGCTTGCCGGCGAGGTGCGTGACGCTTTTGTGCGCCAGCAGTTTTTCCACGCCTCTGCTGTAGCTGCGCAGGCCGCCTTCGTTGAGCATGGTCTGCGGGGCCTGACCGCCCATGTGTTCGATCAGTTGCTCGGTGAAGGCGGTCAGGGCAGGGGAGCGAATGCCGATCACCACGCCCGGGTTGGTGCAGAACTGGCCTGCACCCATGACCACGGAAGCCGCGAGTTCGCCGGCGATGGCGGTGCCACGTGCCGTCAGGGCGCCAGGCAGCAGGACCACCGGGTTGATGCTCGACATCTCGGCGAACACCGGGATCGGCTGTGGACGCTCGGACGCCAGTTTGCACAGGGCGTTGCCGCCGTGCAGAGAGCCGGTGAAACCGACGGCCTGAATGGCCGGGTGCTTGACCAGGCCTTCGCCGACGCCGCTGCCGAAGATCATGTTGAACACGCCTTTTGGCATGCCGGTCTTCTCGGCGGCGCGAACGATGGCGTTACCCACCAGGTCGGCGGTCGCCATGTGGCCGCTGTGGGCTTTCACCACCACCGGGCAACCGGCGGCCAGTGCCGAAGCGGTGTCGCCGCCGGCGGTGGAGAAGGCCAGCGGGAAGTTGCTGGCGCCGAACACGGCCACCGGGCCAACGCCGATGCGCTGCTGACGCAGGTCGACACGTGGCAGGGGTTTGCGATCCGGGAGCGCTTGATCGATGCGCGCGCCCAGGAAATCACCGCGGCGCAGGACTTTGGCGAACAGGCGCATCTGGCCGGACGTACGGCCACGCTCCCCCTGGATACGAACGGCCGGCAGCGCGGTTTCCTGGCAAACGAGGGCAACGAAGTCATCGCCCAGGGCGTCGAGTTCGTCAGCGATGGCATCGAGGAACTCAGCGCGGCGCGCCGGGCTCAGTTGACGAAATTCGAGGAAGGCGTCTTTGGCGGCCGAGGCAGCGGCGTCGATTTCCGCGTCGGTGGCCTGATGGAAGGTGTAAGGCAGTGCTTCGCCAGTGGTGGCGTCGAGGCTTTTATGGCGTGCTTCGCCGAGGCCACTGCGGGCGCCGCCGATGAAGTTCTGACCGAGAACGGTAGGCATCTGCTTCTCCTGTTATTTTTGGGGCGAATCGATCAGGCGTGGCGCCTGATGGGGAATTCGAGATCGTTTGAAGCGTAGCGGCAACGGGCTGAAGGGCTCGTCGCAAAAGTCGACAGTCATCATACAACTGCATTTTTTCAGCCGCAAGGCGCGCGGCAATGAGCTGCCGAGCAAAGCCCGGCCATCAAAATAGCCGGGCTTTGAGTTGTGATCAACGTGCGGCGTGAAGCCATGCCTGATTGACGTGGGGCCACGCGTGATCAATCCGCACGATCATGCATTCGGCTCGTCGGTATTGATGTATTCCGGCACCTTGGCCAGTGGCAGGCGACGAGCTTGCTCGATGCCGATGCCCGGGCGCTCCGGCAGTGGCTCGAGCTTCTGCGGCTGGCCAGTGGTCAGCGCGCGCTCGATGGCCTCGACCACGCGCACATCGCGCCAGCCTTCGTCGCCGTCCGGCTCTGGCTCGCGGTCTTGCAGGATGCAGTCGGAGAAGTACTGGGTTTCGCCGCCGAACTGGTCGACCACCGGGTGGGTGTGCTCAGTGGTCTGGCCGTCGATGATGGCCCGGTAACCAATTGCCACGCCTTCGCCGAAACCGAAGCACGGTGACGCCTCGAACTCGCCCCTGGTGCCGATCAGCTGGAAGCGCTCGGTGGACGGCAGGCTGTAGCTGACGGTGAAGGTCGCCAGGCGTTCTTCGGCAAAGCGCAGCGTGACGTTGACCGTGTCGAATGTGTTGATTTCACGGCCCGGCGTTTTGATGCCGACGGCGTGGACTTCAATCGGCTCGGCGGCAAACAGGTTGCGCACGGCATTGATCGGGTAGGGGCCCATGTCTGCCACGGGACCGGCGTCGAAGCCACTCTGCATGCGGTGGTTGGCCGGGTCGGTGGTCTGGGCGAAGGTCGCGGTGAACAGGCGCAGGTCGCCGAGGTCGCCGGCGCGTACGCGGTGGACCATTTCGACGGTGCCGGGCTCGAAGTGCAGGCGGTAGGCGACCATCAGTTTGGCGCCCGAGCGTTTGGCGGCTTCGGCGATGGCCAGGCAGTCTTCTTCGTTGGCGGCCATGGGCTTTTCGAGCAGCACGTGGATGCCGGCGTTCAAAGCGGGGACGGCGAATTCGCGGTGGCGGAAGTTGGGGGTTGCCAAGTAGATGGCGTCGATTTCGCCGGATTTCAGCAGGGTGTCGAATTCGTTGTAGTGGTAGCTCTTGAGGTCGTACAGTTCCGCCAGTTTGTCGGCCTTGACCGGGTCGCCGGTGACCAGGGCGGTCATGACGGAGTTGTCGGTCTGTTCGAGTCCGGGCATGAAGGCGCCTTGGGAGATCCAGCCTCCAGCGACCACTGCGTAGCGGATTTTGCCGTTTGCGTCTGGCATGTATAAGCCTCCATTTCTCAGCGGACGGTGTGTCCGGCAGCTGTGTAGTCGGCAGATGTATGGGGCAGAAGTTCAATCCAATCGCGGCTGGAGGTGGTGGGGCTTATCAAGATCGCGCTCAAGATCAAGATCAACATCTAGAGCGTCGGCCTAACGGCCTCTGTTTCGCCTTCGGCGAGTTACTTGGAAAAGCACCCCAAGTAACCAAGGGTGCTTGCTCTCGGTTGGGCCCTTCGTTCCTCAGGGTTCCTTCACTCCGGTCTCGCTCCGTGGGCCCGCCGCCATCCGCCATCCATGGCGGGGGGCGGCTCTCGCCGCATCCATGCGGCTCGGCCCACTCCACGAGACCTGCGTTCAGCCTGCACCCAAGTCGCGATTGGCGGTGACTGAGCCTTTTGCGTAGGAAGATCAATAGCAGATCAAAAGCTTTCCGGCTGAAGCCAGTCCTACGGGGTGTGCGGGGTCTGCTTTTAGTGGGACCGGCTTTAGCCGGGAAGGGGCCGGTGGAGGCGCCATCGATTTTTGATCGACCGGTATGCATCCCGGGACGCTCCGCGTCCTTTGCTATTGAATGCACGCGCTGCTTTAGTAGGACCGGCTTCAGCCGGGAAGGGGCGGGGTGAGCGTTCTCGACTTACCGGGTTAACCAAACCCCATCAGCAGATCCCGCAACCGGTCCAGCGCGGGGTCGATGTCGAGGAGGTCGATGGCGCCGAATCCCAGCATCAAGCCATCGCGCGGTGTCGCGTCGCTGTAGAAACCGTGGAGGGGGTGGAGGCCCAGGGCCTTGTCCCGCGCGCGTTCGACCAGCAGGTGCAGGTCGATCGCCGGATCGAGGGAGGCTTTGAGCATGACGGCCATGTGGAAGCCCGCCGTGCACGGGATGGTTTCCAGCCAGGGCGACAGGTCGCCGGCGATGCGTGACAGGATGCGCTCGCGGCGCCCGGCGTAGGTGCTGTGGCAGCGGCGGATGTGTTTGTTGAGCAGGCCTTCGCTGATGAATTTGCTCAGGGCCCATTGCGGCAGTGTCGAGGTGTGCCAGTCGGTCAGTTGCTTGGCTTTGATCACCGCTTCGACGATCGCCGCCGGCAGCACGGCGTAACCCAGGCGCAATTCCGGCAGCAGGGTTTTCGAAAAGGTGCCGACGTAGGCGACCACGCCGTGCTCGTCCATGCTCTGCAATGAGTCAGTCGGGCGCCCTTCGTAGCGGAATTCGCTGTCGTAATCGTCCTCGATGATGATCGCACCGATTCGCCGCGCCTTTTCCAGCAGGGCGTGGCGGCGGGCCAGGCTCATGGGCATGCCCAGCGGCATCTGGTGGGACGGGGTCACGTAGATGGCGCAGACGTTGTCCGGAATCTGGTCGACGATGATGCCTTCACTGTCGACCGGCACGCTGGCGACGTCGGCGCCTTGGGCAGCAAACAGCAGCCGCGCCGGCGTATAGCCCGGGTCTTCCATCGCCACGCGGCTGCCGGGTTCGATCAGCACGCGGGCGATCAGGTCCAGGGCCTGTTGCGCGCCATTGCACACCACCACGTCATCGGCCCCGCAGCGGACGCCGCGGGCGAAGGCAATGTGCCCGGCAATCGCGGCGCGCAGGGCGGGCAGGCCTTCGGGCTGGCTGTAAAAGCCGCGCTCGGTGGACATCTGCCGCACCGCGTGATGCACGCAGCGCCGCCATTCGTCATGGGGGAATTGGGTTTTTGCTGTCGCGCCGCCGAGAAAGTCGTAGCGCAGGGTGCCCGCGCGGGTAGGGTGGCGCAGGGGCAGGGAGATACATTCCCATTTCGCCACGATGTGGGCGCTGGCCAGCTGCGAAGGTGCCGGCCGAGGTGCGGAAGAGGCGCTCAAAGCGTTGACGAACGTGCCGCTGCCGACCTTGCCCACCAGGTAGTTTTCGTAGGTCAGCCGGCTGTAGGTGTCGGAGATGGTTTTGCGCGACAACCCCAACTGTGCCGCCAGCAGGCGACTGGGCGGCAATTGCACGCCCGCCGCCAGCCGGCCGGACACGATACTGTCGCGCAGCTGTTCGTAGACTTGATGGGCGAGGTCCTTGCGGCCCTCGATAACGATGTGTAATTCCACGCAAACCCCTGAACAGCGCTGGCGGTGCGGACGCACGCGGGTGGATTTTAGCCAGCGCGGCAGTCCATGGCATAGCAACCGATGCAACGTTTGCGCGCCAGGGTGCTCTTAGAGTTAGGCATAAACCTGGATACCCACAGGCAGGACGGTCCGCACAGCGCTCGCAGCGCCGTTGGCCGCCGCTCCCATCCACTTGAAGATGGAACCCCGAACACATGACCACCCCGGACAAGCAGTACGTGGAATGGCTGGTTGAGCAATCGATGCTCAACGCCGCAAAGCAACGCGCAAAATTGTATGGCGGCCAGGGCCGTCTCTGGCAGCGGCCTTACGCCCAGGCCCGTCCAAGGGACGCTTCGGCCATCGGCTCGGTCTGGTTCACCGCCTACCCGGCGTCGATCATTACCCGCGATGGCAGTTCGGTGCTCGAAGCGCTGGGCGATGAGCAACTCTGGCACGCGCTGTCCGAAATCGGCATCCAGGGCATTCATAACGGTCCGCTGAAAGCTTCCGGCGGTTTGAAAGGCCGCGAGCGCACCCCGAGCATCGACGGCAACTTCGACCGCATCAGCTTCGAAGTGGATTCGGACCTCGGCACCGACGCCCAGTTTCTCAACCTCAGCCGCATCGCCGCCGCGCACAACGCGATCGTCGTGGATGACGTGATCCCGTCCCACACCGGCAAGGGCGCGGATTTCGGCCTGGCCGAAATGGCTTACGAAGAGTACCCGGGCCTCTATCACATGGTGGAGATCAAGGAGGAAGACTGGTCGCTGCTGCCGGACGTCCCGGCCGGCCGCGATGCCGTCAACCTGCTGCCCGCCACCGTCGATGCCCTGCGCGACAAGCACTACATCGTCGGCCAGTTGCAGCGGGTGATCTTCTTCGAGCCCGGTGTGAAAGAGACCGACTGGAGTGCCACCCAAGTGGTCACTGGCGTTGACGGCAAGGACCGGCGCTGGGTCTACCTGCATTACTTCAAGGAAGGCCAGCCGTCGCTGAACTGGCTCGACCCGAGTTTTGCCGCGCAGCAGATGATCATCGGCGACGCCCTGCACGCCATTGACGTTATGGGCGCGCGGGTGTTGCGTCTGGATGCCAACGGTTTCCTTGGCGTCGAGCGCAAGGCCGATGGCACCGCGTGGTCCGAGAGCCATCCGCTGTCGATCACCGGCAACCAGTTGCTCGCCGGGGCGATTCGCAAGGCGGGCGGTTTCAGCTTTCAGGAGCTGAACCTGACCATCGACGACATCGCGTCGATGTCCCACGGCGGTGCCGACTTGTCCTATGACTTCGTCACCCGCCCGGCCTATCAGCATGCGTTGCTGACCGGTCGCACCGAGTTTCTGCGGCTGATGCTGCGTCAGGTGCACGAGTTCGGCATCGACCCCGCATCGCTGATTCACGCGCTGCAGAACCACGACGAGCTGACCCTGGAACTGGTGCATTTCTGGACCCTGCACGCCCACGATCAGTACCTGTATCAGGGCCAGACGTTCCCGGGCAACATCCTGCGCGAGCACATTCGCGAGGAGATGTACGAACGTCTGGCGGGCGAGCACGCGCCTTACAACTTGAAGTTCGTCACCAACGGCGTGTCGTGCACTACGGCGAGCATCATCACCGCGGCGCTGGGCATTCGCGAGCTGGACAGCATGACCGCCGCCGACATCGACAAGATCCAGCACATCCACTTGCTGCTGGTGATGTTCAACGCCATGCAGCCGGGCGTGTTCGCGTTGTCCGGCTGGGACTTGGTGGGCGCGTTGCCGCTGCCGGCCGAGCAGGTGGAGCACTTGATGGGTGACGGCGATACCCGCTGGATCCATCGCGGGGGCTATGACCTGGTCGACATGGACCCGGACTGCGAAGTCTCCGCAGGCGGCATGCCCCGTGCTCGCGCGCTGTACGGCAGCCTCCCTGAGCAGTTGAAGCGCCCGGATTCGTTCGCCTCGCAGCTTAAAAAACTGCTGGCGGTGCGCCGTGCCTACGACATCGCCGCGAGCCGGCAGATTCTGATTCCGGACGTCGAGCACCCGGGGCTGCTGATCATGGTTCACGAACTGCCAGCCGGGAAGGGCACGCAGATCACCGCGCTGAACTTCAGTGCCGAAGCCATCGTCGAGACCCTGCACCTGCCGGGCATCGCGCCGGGCCCGGTGGTGGACATCATCAACGAGCGGGTCGAAGGCGACCTGACCGAAGAAGGTGAATTCACCATTACGCTGGACGCCTACGAAGGCCTGGCGCTGCGCGTGGTCAGCATGGCGGCACCGATGATGTAATCGCGCCTCTTTGGGACCCGCTTCACCCGGGAAAGCGCCAGTGGTAACGCCCTGGAAATGAGGGTGTACAGGCCGGCGTCTTCCCAGCCGAAGCCGGTCCTACGAAGGAATGCGTTCAGCGAGGGATCGCTTTTTTATTCACCGTCTGCCGCTCGCGCAGACCTGTTCAGGTCGTTGCTTGTGTCTATCGCTCAATCCGTTCGTCCCCCTGTCTTCGTTCATCTGTGGAGTTATCGCCTGACGTTCTTGCTGTCCGGCATGTCCCTGGGGGCGTGGGCGCCGTTGGTGCCTTTCGCTCGCGACCGCGCCGGGCTTGAAGAAGCCCAGCTCGGCTTGCTGCTGTTGTGCTTCGGCCTCGGTTCCATGCTCACGATGCCGCTGGCGGGCATGCTGACCACGCGCAAGGGGTGCCGGTTTGTCTCGATGATCGGCGGGACCCTGATCTGCTGCATGTTGCCGCTGCTCGCCACGCTGTCTTCACTGCCGGCGCTGGCAGTGGCCCTCGCCGTGTTCGGCGCCGGGCTGGGCAGTATCGACGTGGCGATGAACGTGCAGGGCCTGATGGTCGAGCGCGATCACGGGCGACCGATGATGTCGGGGTTTCACGGGTTGTTCAGCCTCGGCGGCATCAGCAGTGCGCTGTTGATGACCTTGCTGCTGTGGCTGGGCGCGTCGCCGTTGCTGGCCGTGGCCGTGGTGGTGGCCCTGATCGGCGGGATGCTGTTGTGGCACGCGCGCTACCTGGTGCCCCACGGCGCGGATGATCCCTCAGCGCCCTTCGCCTGGCCGACCCCCCACGTGGTGATCGTCGGGATTCTCTGCTTCATCGCGCTGCTGGTGGAGGGCGCGATGCTCGACTGGAGCGCGGTGTTCCTGAACCGCATGCACCAGATCGATGTGTCGGTGGCTGGCGGCGCTTACGCGGTGTTCTCCCTGACCATGGCGGCCGGGCGTTTTTCCGGAGACTGGTTAAGGAACCGCTTCGGCGCCGTGAACCTGCTGATCGGCGGCGGGCTGCTGGTGATGGTCGGGTTTGCCATGGCGATCCTGCTGGAACCGTGGCCGTTGTTCCTGCTGGGCTTTGCGCTGATCGGGCTGGGCTTGTCGAACACGTTTCCGGTGTATTGCTCGGTGGTCGGTGCACAGACCGCGATGCCGGCGGGGCTGGCGATCGCGGTGATCACCGGCATCGGCTACTGCGGGATTCTGCTGGGGCCGGCGCTGATTGGTTTCGCTGCCCATGTGGTCGGCCTGCGCGAAGCACTGTTGTGCGTCGGCGCGCTGATGCTGGCGCAGGTGCTCACGGCACGGCGTATGGCGAAGCGCTGAGGCTGGCGCCTTCCCGGCTGAAGCCGGTCCTGCTGACAGCACGCGGTGTTGACGGTAGGACTGGCTTTAGCCGGGAAGGGGCCGGTGTGGACACCCTCGGTTTTGCGGCGTGGCATCCGATGCTTTCCCGGCTGAAGCCGGTCCCACGACAATCGCGTGTCCAACCATCCAGCCACTCTTCAACCCACTGGCGCGTCTGTTAGACTTCGGCGCCTTGAAACTCAGGGGCTTCCCATGACCGACCCGATTCGTCTTACCCAATACAGTCACGGCGCCGGTTGCGGCTGCAAGATCTCGCCCAAGGTGCTGGAAACCATCCTCGCCGGCAGCGGCGCGCAGAACCTCGACCCGCGCCTGTGGGTCGGAAACGCATCGCGCGATGACGCAGCGGTGTATGCCATCGACGACGAAAAGGGCGTAGTGTCCACCACCGATTTCTTCATGCCCATCGTCGACGACCCGTTCGACTTCGGCCGCATTGCCGCGACCAACGCCATCAGCGACATCTACGCCATGGGCGGCGATCCGTTGATGGCCATCGCCATTCTCGGCTGGCCGGTCAATGTGCTCGCCCCGGAGATTGCCCGCGAAGTCATTCGTGGCGGACGTGCGGTGTGCGACGCGGCGGGCATTCCACTGGCGGGCGGCCACTCCATCGACGCGCCGGAGCCCATCTTCGGCCTCGCCGTGACCGGCCTGGTGGAGAAGCGCTTCATGAAGCGCAACGACACCGCGACCGTGGGCTGCAAGCTGTTCCTGACCAAACCCCTGGGCATCGGCATCCTCACCACCGCCGAGAAAAAAGGCCTGCTGCGCGACGAAGACATCGGCCTGGCCCGTGACGTGATGTGTACGCTGAACAAGCCGGGCAGCCGTTTCTCCCGACTGGCCGGCGTCACCGCGATGACCGACGTCACCGGCTTCGGCTTGCTCGGGCATCTGGTTGAGATGGCCGACGGCAGTCAGGTCACTGCACGGCTGAACGCTGCCGCCGTCCCGCGTCTGGGCAGCGTCGACTTCTATATCGAGCAGGATTGCATCCCCGGCGGCACCCACCGCAATTACGACAGCTATGGCGAGCGCATCGGCCCCCTGACCGAGGCGCAGAAGTTGCTGCTGTGCGATCCGCAAACCAGCGGCGGCCTGTTGATTGCCGTGGAGCCCGCTGAAGAGGCGGCGTTCCTGGCCATGGCCGATGAACTGGGCCTGAGTCTTGCGCCGATCGGCGAACTGGTCGAGCGACAGCCGCTCGCGGTCGAGGTGTTCTGATGCGCGACAACAGCGTCGACCTGCGCGAGATTTTCCTCAGCGACGTGCCGATGATGGATGTCCGCGCGCCGGTGGAATTCACCAAGGGCGCATTCCCCGGCGTGATCAATCTGCCGCTGATGAACGACGTCGAGCGGCAGAAGGTCGGCACCTGCTACAAGCAGGACGGTCAACAGGCCGCCATCGAGTTGGGCCACACGCTGGTGTCCGGCGACGTGAAACAGGCGCGAGTCGATGCGTGGGCCAGTTTTGCCCGCAACCACCCCGAGGGTTTTTTGTATTGCTTTCGTGGCGGCCTGCGTTCGCAGATCACTCAGCAGTGGCTCAAGAGCGAGGCGGGTATCGAGTACCCCCGGGTCATCGGTGGCTACAAGGCGATGCGCAGCTTTTTGATTGAGGTGACGGATCAGGCCGTGGCCGAGTGCGATTTCGTGCTGATTGGCGGGCTCACTGGCAGTGGCAAGACCGAGGTGCTGCAGCAACTCGACAACGGTCTCGATCTGGAGGGCCATGCCAACCATCGCGGTTCGAGCTTTGGCAAACACGCGACGCCGCAGCCGGGGCAGATCGATTTCGAGAACCTGCTCGCCGTGGATATTCTGAAAAAGCGCGCGCGGCATGTGAATCAGTTCGTGGTCGAGGATGAAGGGCGGATCGTCGGCAGTCGTGCGGTGCCCCTTGAGTTGTACCGGATCATGCAGGACGCGCCGCTGGTGTGGTTGGAGGACAGTTTCGAGAGTCGCGTCGAGCGGATTCTGAAGGATTATGTGACCGATCTGTGTGCGGAGTTCGTTGCGGTGCAGGGCGTTGAAACGGGCTTTGCGGCCTACGCCGAGCGGCTGAAGCAGAGTCTGTCGAGTATCGTTCGGCGGTTGGGCGGTGAGCGTTATCAGCGGCTGGCGGCGATTATGGACAGTGCTTTGGCCGAGCAGGCGCGCAGCGGGGCGGTGGATCTGCACCGGGGCTGGATCAGCGGGATGTTGAGCGAGTATTACGATCCGATGTATGCGTTCCAGCGGGACAGCAAGAATCCCCGGATCGAGTTTTCCGGAGATCAGAGGGCGGTTGTCGAATATCTGAAACAGCGGAAACTGAACTACCGCGGTTGAAGATCAAGATCAAGATCAAGAGCGTCTGCCTGGGGGCAGACGTTTCGCCTTCGGCGAGTTACTTGGAAAAGCACCCCAAGTAACCAAGGGTGCTTGCTCCTGGTTTGGCCCTTCGTTCCTCAGGGTTCCTTCACTCCGGTCCCGCTCCGTGGGCCCGCCGCCATCCGCCATCCATGGCGGGGGGCGGCTCTCGCGGCATCCATGCCGCTCGGCCCACTCCACGAGACCTGCGTTCAGCCTGCACCCAAGTCGCGATTGGCGGTGACTGGGCATTTTGTGTACGAAGATCAAAAGCCCATCAAGGGCTTCCCGGCTGAAGCCGGTCCTACGATGCGTACGCGGTGCTTTCAGTGGGACCGGCTTTAGCCGGGAAGCTTTTGCTTTTGCCTTCGCTCTTGATCTTCAAACGCAAAGAGCCTAGACACCGCAACACGCGACTTGGGTGCAGGCCGAACGCAGACGACGCGGAGTGGGCCGAGCGGCATGGATGCCGCGAGAGCGCCGTCAGGACATGGATGTCCGTTCGGCGCGGGCCCACGGAGCGTCGTCGGAGTGAGGGAACCCGACGAAGTCGGGCCCAGCCGAGAGCAGGCACTTTTGGTTACTTTTAGTGCTTTTTAAAAGTAACTCGCCGAAGGCGAAACAGTCTGCCCCCAGGCAGGCGCTCTTGATCTTGATCTAAGCCTTACAAAAGCAAAGCGCCAACAAGCCCACTGATTACCCCGACCAGCATGGTCAGCACCCCCACGATCACCAGCACCTTGGCGTCGAAGGATTTACGCAGCATCAACAGCGACGGCAAGCTCACGCTCGGCAGGGTCATGAGCAACGCCACCGCCGGCGCAGTGCCCAGACCCAACGCCAGCAGCGTCTGCACGATCGGGATTTCGGCCGCCGTCGGGATCACGAACAATGTCCCGACAATCGCCAGCGGCACCAGCCACAACAGACTGTTGCCCATCGCGCCGTCAACGTGAGGGAACAGCCAGACCCGCGCGGCGCCGAGGATCAGCACCGCGAGGACGTAGATCGGAATCGTCGTCCAGAACAACTGCCAAATCGTCTTGCCCCAGCGCACCAGCAGGCTGCCTTCCTCTGGCCGCTCGGCATTGGCCACGGCCTCCAGCGCCTGCTCCGGCACGGCTTCCGGGCGGGAAATGCGTTGTGCAATAAGGGACACGCCGATCACCAGCACAAGGCCCGCCACCAGTCGCAGCGCCGTGAAACCCCAGCCCAGCACAAAGCCCATGAACACCAGCGTGGCCGGGTTGAGCACCGGGTTGGCGATCCAGAAGGCCAGCGCCGCGCCCACCGACACGTTCTGCTTGCGCATGCCCGCAGCCACCGGCGCCGCGCAGCAGCTGCACATCATGCCCGGCAGGGCGAACAGGCCGCCGCGAATGGTCGAGCCGAGTCCGGCGCGGCCGAACATCTTCAGCAGCCAGTCCCGGGGAATCAGCACCTGCAACAGCGAGCCGAGGATGACTGCCAGCACGGCGGCCTTCCAGATGGCCAGAAAATAGACCTGGGCGTAGGCCAGCGCGGCGGCCCATGGTGTGGCCGGGTTGTCGTTGATGATCGAGCCGCCGATGGTGTGGGTGTCGGCGGCGATGAAGGATTTCAGGTAATACGGCGACCACTTGACGTAGTACAAGCCGATGGCGGCCACCAGCAGGAACGCCAGGGGTTTCCACCAGAACGACCAGCCGCGGCGTTCGGAGGTGAGCGGGAGGGCAGTCATGACAGGCACCAGAGCAGGAAATCGTGGGGGCGGGATGATACGCCGTGGCCGGGCATTATAGTAGGTGTCGCAAGGTATGTCGGCTCACGCCCGTCCGCCGAAATCCAGCCCGGAGGCGCGCAGCAGTTCCTGGGTGTAGGGCTGGCGCGGATGACCGAAGATAACCCGCGCCGGGCCTTGCTCGACCACCTTGCCGTCCTTGATCACCAGCACCTCATGGGCCAGGGCGTGAACCACCGCCAGGTCGTGGCTGATGAACAGATAACTGAGGCCGTGACGAATCTGCAAATCCCGCAGCAAGGCAATGATCTGTTTTTGCACGGTGCGATCCAGCGCGGAAGTGGGCTCGTCTAGCAAGATCAGCTCCGGTTCCAGCACCAGCGCGCGGGCGATGGCCACCCGCTGGCGTTGACCGCCGGAGAATTCATGGGGGTAACGGTGGCGGCTCTCCGGGTCGAGACCGACTTCGCCGAGCACGCGGATCACCGTCTGTTCACGTTGGGCCGGTGTGCCGATGCCGTGGGTCAGCAGCCCTTCGGCGATGATCTGCTGCACCGTCATGCGCGGACTCAAGCTGCCGAAAGGGTCCTGAAACACCACCTGAATGCGCTTGCGCAACGGCCGCATCAGTTGCTGGCTGCGCAGGCTCAGCTCCTTGTTGGCGAAACGGATGCTGCCTTCGGAATCGATCAGCCGCAGGATCGCCTGGCCCAGGGTCGATTTGCCCGAGCCGGACTCGCCGACGATGCCCAGGGTCTGGCCTTTCAACAGCTCGAAACTCACCCCGTCCACCGCCTTGATGTACTGCCGCTCGCGCCGCAACAACGGCTTGGGCAGGGGAAACCAGACCTTCAGCGCGTCCACCGACAGCAGGGTCTGGGTGTGCTCGCCGGGCACCGGTTCGCCGTCGGGTTCAGCATTGATCAGCAGGCGGCTGTAGGGGTGTTGCGCAGCGGCGAACAGCGTCTGGCAATCCGCCTGCTCGACGATTTCGCCGGCGCGCATCACGCAGACCCGCTGGGCGATGCGCCGGACCAGATTGAGGTCATGGCTGATCAGCAGCAGCGACATGCCCAGCCGTTGTTGCAGGGATTTGAGCAGTTCGAGAATCTTCAGCTGCACCGTCACGTCCAGCGCCGTGGTGGGCTCGTCGGCGATCAGCAGCTCGGGTTCATTGGCCAGCGCCATGGCAATCATCACCCGCTGGCGCTGGCCGCCGGACAGTTGATGGGGCAGGGCCTTGAGCCGCTGCGGCGGGTTCTGAATGCCCACCAGCCCGAGCAGCTCCAGGGTGCGCTCGCGGGCGGCCTTGCCCTTGAGGCCCTTGTGCATGGCGAGGATTTCGCCGATCTGTTTCTCCACAGTGTGCAACGGGTTCAGCGAGGTCATCGGCTCCTGAAAGATCATGGCGATGCGGTTGCCACGCAGCCCCCGCAGCACCTTGTCGCTGGCGTGCAGCAGGTCCACACCCTTGTAGCGAATGCTGCCCTGGGTGCTCACGGATCTGGCCGGCAGCAGCCGCAGGATCGAGTGCGCGGTCACCGATTTGCCCGAACCGGACTCACCGACCAGCGCCAGGCACTCGCCGGGCTGGATGTCGAGGTCGAGGCCGTGCACCACTTCGGCGCCGTTGAAAGCCACGCGCAGGTTGCGGATCTGGATCAGAGGGTCAGTCATGGCAGCGCTCAAGTCCGTGGGTCAAAGGCGTCACGGCAGGCTTCGCCGATGAACACCAGTAGCGTGAGGATCAGCGCCAGGGCGCAGAACGCCGTGACGCCCAGCCACGGCGCCTGCAAGTTGCGTTTGGCCTGACCGATGAGTTCGCCCAGGGACGCGCTTTCGGCGGGCATGCCGAAGCCAAGGAAATCCAGCGCGGTGAGGGTGGCGATGGCGCCGGTCACAATGAACGGCAAGTAGGTGAGGGTGCTGGTCATGGCGTTGGGCAGAATGTGTCGCCACATCAGCGCGCCGTCGCTGAGGCCCAGGGCGCGGGCGGCTTTGACGTATTCCAGATTGCGCCCGCGCAGGAACTCGGCGCGGACCACGTCGACCAGCGCCAGCCAGGAAAACAGCGACATGATTCCCAGCAGCCACCAGAAGTCCGGCTCGACGAAGCCCGACAGAATGATCAGCAGGTACAGCACCGGCAGCCCCGACCAGACTTCCTGCAAGCGCTGACCGATCAAATCCGCCAGCCCGCCGTAATAGCCCTGAATCGCCCCGGCGAACACGCCGATCACCGTGCTGATGGCGGTCAGCGCCAACGCAAACAGAATCGATACGCGGGTGCCGAACAACACCCGCGCCATGACGTCCCGGGCCTGATCGTCGGTGCCCAGCCAGTTGCGCGCGCTGGGCGGGCTGGGCGAGGGCTCGCGCAGTTCGTAATTGACCGTGTCGTAGCTGAAGGGGATCGGCGCGAAGAGCATCCAGCCGCCCTTGTCGACGATCAGTTTGCGCACGTAATCGCTGGAGTAGTCCGGCTCGAAGGGCAGTTCGCCGCCGAAGTCGGTTTCCAGGTATTGATGCACGGCCGGGAAGTACAGCTCGCCCTGATAGCGGACGATCAACGGCTTATCGTTGGCGATCAGTTCGCCGCACAGGCAGATGACCAACAGCGCCACGAACAGCCACAGCGACCACCAACCACGCCGGTTGGCCTTGAAGTTGGCGATGCGGCGGCGGTTTTGCGGGGAAAACTCGAACATCAGGCGCTCCTCGCGGAAAAGTCGATGCGCGGGTCGACCAGCGTGTAGCACAGGTCGCCCACCAGCTTGATCAACAGGCCGAACAGGGTGAACAGAAACAGCGTGCCGAAGACCACCGGGTAATCCCGGGACACCGCCGCTTCGTAGCTCATGCGGCCGATGCCATCGAGGCCGAAGATGGTTTCGATCAGCAGCGAGCCGGCGAAGAACACCTCGATCAGCGCTTGGGGAATGCCCGCCACCACCAGCAGCATGGCGTTGCGGAACACGTGGCCGTAGAGCACGCGCTGCTCGCTGAGGCCCTTGGCCCGTGCGGTGACCACGTACTGGCGACCGATCTCGTTGAGGAAGCTGTTTTTGGTGAGGATGGTCAGGGTCGCGAAGCCGCCGATGACCAGCGCACTGACCGGCAGCACCAAATGCCAGAGGTAATCGCGCAGCTTGCCCAGCGGCGAGAGGCTGGCGAAGTCGTCCGAGAACAGCCCCTGGGCCGGAAACCAGCTCCAGTAGCTGCCGCCGGCAAACACCACGATCAGCAGAATGGCGAACAGAAATGCCGGGATGGCGTAGCCGATGATGATCAGCGTGCTGCTCCAGACATCAAAGCGGCTGCCATGCAGCACGGCCTTGCGGATGCCCAGCGGGATCGAGATCAGGTACGTGATCAGCGTCGCCCAGAGCCCGAGGGATAGGGTCACCGGCAGCTTTTGCAGGATCAACCCGGTCACCGTGGCGCCGCGAAAAAAGCTGCTGCCGAAATCCAGCTGCGCGTAATGGGTGAGCATCAGCCACAGGCGCTCGTGCAGCGGTTTGTCGAAACCGTATTGGTGCTTGATCGCTTCGACCACCTCCGGGTCCAGGCCTTGGGCGCCCCGGCTGATGCCGCCGGTGGCCGCGACCTCGCCACCGCCGCCACCGATGCCGCCCGCCGGGCCCATGCCCTGAACCCGGGCGATGGCTTGCTCGACGGGACCGCCCGGGGCGGCCTGCACGATGAGGAAGTTGACCACCAGAATGCACAGCAGCGTGGGAATGATCAGCAGCAGTCGACGCAGGGTGTAGGCGAGCATGTCACTGGCCCTCCGTTGTTGGTGCGGCACGGCTATTAGCGCTGTTGCTGTGTGTCGCCAGCTGTGCGGACATCTGCGCATCGGTCAGCGGCACGCGGCTGACTTCCCACCAGCTTTCCAGACCGACGTCATAGATCGGTTCGATTGCCGGCCGGCCAAAGCGGTTGGCGAACACCACTGGCGTGCCCTGGGAGTAATAGTTTGGAATCATGTAGAAACCCCAGAGCAGCACCCGATCCAGGGCGCGGGCGTAGTGCTGCATGTCGTTGCGGTTGTTGGCCGCCACCAGACCATCGATAAGGCGATCGACCGCCGGATTGCGCAGCACCATGGCGTTGGAACTGCCGACCTGCCGCGCGCTTTGCGAGCCGAACAGGTTGTACAGCTCGCGGCCGGGGGAGAGGATCGGATTGCCGTTGCTCGGCAGCGTCACCACGATCATGTCGTAGTCCCGGGCGTTCAATCGGTTCATGTACTGCGCCGAGTCCACGCGACGGAAATTCAGGGTGATGCCGATCTGCGCCAGCACCCGCTTGTACGGCAGCACCAACCGCTCGAAACCGCCCTGGCCGTCGAGGAAGGAAAACTCCAGCGGCTGACCGGCGGCGTTCACCAGCCGGTTGTTCTTCGCGTGCCAGCCGGCCTCGGCCAGCAGCTTGAGGGCCTTGAGCTGCTTGTCGCGGATGTAGCCGCTGCCGTCGGTCTTCGGTGCGCGCCAGACCTGATCGAAGACTTCGTCCGGGATCTGCCCGCGCAGGGGCTCCAGAAGGCTCAGCTCCTGGGCGTCGGGCAGCTCGGTAGCGGCCATCTCGCTCTTCGGGAAGTAGGTTTGTTCGCGCACATAGAAGTTGCGCATGATCTGGCCGTTGACCCACTCGAAATCCCAGAGCATCGCCAGGGCCTCACGGACACGCCGGTCCTGGAACATCGGCTTGTCGAGATTGAACACGAAGCCCTGACCGGCCACCGGGCGGCGTTTAGCCAGAATGGTCTTTTGCAGACGGCCGTCCTGCAGGCTCGGCGCGGTGTAGCCGACGACATAGCCAGCCGAGGAGAACTCGCGGTTGTAATCGAAGTTGCCGGCCTGGACCAGTTGGCGGGCCACGTCGACATCGCCGTAGAAGTTCACCGTCAGCGCGTCGAAGTTGTAGAGCCCACGGCTGACCGGCAGGTCTTTGCCCCACCAGTTCTTGACCCGCTCGAAGCTGACACTGCGCCCGGCGTCGACCCGCGAGACCCGATACGGCCCACTGCCCAGTGGCGGTTCGAAGCCGCCGCCCTTGGTGAAGTCGCGGGTTTTCCACCAGTGCTCGGGCAGGATGCGCAGGCTGGCGAGGTCCAGGGCGAGGGTGCGATTGGTGCCGGTTTTGAAATCGAAACGGATCTGCCCCGGCGCTTCGATGACCGCGTCCTTGACGTCAGCGTACAGCGGGCGATAGCTGAAGCTGCCCTGGGTAATTAGCGTCTGCCAGGTGTAGCGCACGTCTTCGGCGGTAACCGGCGTGCCGTCATCGAAACGCGCCTTGGGGTTGAGGTAGAAACGCACCCAGAGGTTATCGGGGTCGCGCTCCATTTTCTCGGCGACCAATCCGTACACCGTGTAGGGCTCGTCCAGTGAGCGATAGGCCAGCGGCGCGTACACCCACGTGTCGATCTGGCTCACGGAAATGCCCTGATCGACATAGGGCGTGAGGTAGTTGAACTGGCCGATCTCCTCGGACGCGCGGCTCATGGAACCGCCTTTGGGCGCATCAGGGTCGACGTAATCGAAGTGCTGGAAATCAGCGGCGTATTTCGGCGCTTCGCCATAGACGGTCAGCGCATGCACCGGCGCGGCAGACACTTGGGAGATACCCAGCAGCAGCGAGCCACACAACAGCACCGTGTACAGCCATGCCACGCCCGGTAGGCGGCGCGGCAATGAAAAGGGGGTGGCGGACATGCGGACATCCTTGGGTGCAGCACGACGCGCCGGAGCACCAGCGCGTCGGGCGTCAGCGCTTAGAAGTGGTACGTGGCGCGGGCGAACAGCGTGCGGCCCAGTGGGTCGGTGTAGCGCGGGTCGTAGCCGGATTGGAAGTTGTAAGCCTGGTTGGTGAATGGAGGGTTGCGGTCAAACATGTTTCTTATGCCGACATCGACGTCCAGTACTTTTTCGAAGGTGTAACCCGTCGCCACGTCCCATACCGAGTAGGACGCAACGCGCGCGTTCGTGTCGCGGTCGTAATCGTTGTAGCCAGTGGTGAAGCGGTTGGTCAGCGTGGCACGGGCCGGGCCCAGGTTCCAGCTGGCGGTCAGGTTGTGTTTCCAGCGCGCAATCACGCCATCACCCTGGAAGTCGCCGACTTTGTCGGTATAAGGCCCTTTGATCGTGCTCTGGAAATCATAAGCGTCGACGTAAGTGCCTTGCAGGCCGAGGCCGAACTGGCCGTATGGCGTGTTCGGGAAGCGGTAGTCCAGCGAGACGTCCACGCCGTTGGTATCGACGTTACCCAGGTTGGAGTTGGTCGCGATGATGTTGGCCAGCGTGCCGTCGGCATTGCGCACGTAACGGTCGGCATAGGCCGCTGAGTCAGAGAACACTGTGGACTCCGGAAACGCCTGGATCTGGTTTGAGATGTGAACCCACCAGAAGTCCAGACCCACCGACAAATCGCGGACAGGCTGATAAACAAAGCCGAAGGTGACATTACGGGCTTTTTCAGGCGCCAGGTCCGGATTGCCGCCGATCTGACTGAGAAATTGCTGGCCGCAGTCGCGACCGGCGTTGCCGCCAGGCTGCACCACGCCACCGGTACACAGGCGAGGGTCGTTGTAGGACGCTTGGGTGAAGGTAATGCTTTGCGGAGCATAAAGCTCATACAACGATGGCGCGCGGAACCCTTCGCTGTACGCACCGCGAACCACTAACTGCTTGAACGGCTGGTAGCGGAACGAATACTTAGGGTTGGTGGTGCTGCCGAAGTCACTGTAGGCATCGTGACGAATAGCGGCGCTCAGCTCCAGGCTGTCGAGCACGGGCACGTTCAGTTCGGCGTACTCAGCTTTTACAGTACGGTCACCGGTCACGCTGCCGTTTGAGTCCAGGCCCAGGCTGCTGATGTCATCGACGAATGGGTTGAAGTCCTGGTGGAATTTCTCTTTGCGGTACTCACCGCCCAAGGCCAGGCCGGAAGGGCCCGCGCCAAACCAATCACCGATTTCACGGCTGACTCGACCGTCTAAGGCCATTACACGACCGACTGCCGAGGAATACTGGCCGTGATACGCCGCGTCGTCGATGTACTGCTGGCCCGCTGCGGACTGGGCGCCGAACGGGTTGATAGTGCCGTTGGCCAGACCGGCCACCATGGCGCTGTCGCTGACGTAACCATTGGTAACGGATGAGAGAATTTTGTTCTGGTTATACGAGGCGCCGACGTTGTAGTCCCAGCCGCCAACCAAGCCGTCAAAGGTCAGCAAAATACGCTGGCTGGTGTTTTGGTCTTTGGATTCGCGGCCGCCTGCAGCGGTTTCACGCCAGTTGAGATCTACAGGTTGGGTCGGGTCGAGCGCGAAATTGCTGGGTAGCGGTGTGATGCCGTTCCCAGGGTAATAAGGGGAGGACGGGCCCAGGCTTTGGCCGGTCAGTGGTGCCGGAGCAATGGCGGTGGCGTTGTTGTTGCGCGCCCAGAAGTACTCCAGGCTGACGTTATGATCGTCGGCCAGCTTGCCAGTGGCTTTACCGAAGAACGACGTTTTTTCAGTCTGCGGCACCAGATCAATGTATTGCTTGGTGTCGAAGCGGCAAAGGGCACGGCTCAGTACTTGGCCTGGGCCACTGCAATTGCTCCCCAGCAACGGGTTGCTGGCATTGTCGCCCTGGTTGTAGTTGGCCGGGAACGAGGTCCCCGAGGTCTGGTCAAGGCCGCGGCCAGGTTGGTAGCTATTGGCAAACGAGCGGTCACGGGCAGCGAGGTTGCCTTGGGTGTTGTAGTTGAACACGCCCATGACATTGAAACGCTGTTCCTCCAGATCGCCGTAGCCCCAACTGGCGCTCATGTCTTTGGTGTCACCGCCGCCGGCAGCGGTAGGGGACGAGCCACCGAGACTAAGCGAGCCGTCGGTCAGCGCTTTTTTTGTGATGAAGTTGATCACGCCACCAATGGCGTCGGTGCCGTACAACGCCGATGCTCCGTCACGCAGCACTTCCACGCGTTCGATGGCGGCGAACGGGATCATGTTCAGATCGACCGCTCCACCTGCCGAGTTGGTGCCCGACAGCGCGTTGTTGGCAAGGCGACGACCGTTGAGCAGCACCAGGGTTTTGTTCGCGCCAATGCCGCGCATATCGGCGAACGAAGCGCCGCCAGTCGCTGAGCCCACGGAGCCTGCGCTGTTGTTGATGGACTGACTGCCAGTGATGCGCTGAACCAGTTCGGCGGTCGTGGTGACGCCCTGTTTCCTGAGATCATCGGCGCGCAGGATGGTAATAGGCACCGCCGTTTCGGCATCGACCCGGCGAATCGCCGAGCCCGTTACCTCTACCCGTTGCAGTTGCGTGGTCGCAGGCGCTGCAGCGGAGCCTGGTGCGGCAGCTTCGCTGGCGCCATCGGTGTTTTCTGCGCCATAGGCCGGGCTCATGCCGACCGCCAGTGCGCAGATCAGCGCACGGCGGTGGCGTTGTACGGCAACAACAAGGGGCTTGAGGGTAAAACCGGGAAAGCTCATCAGCATGGTAGTTTCCGACTTATTCCAGATGTTATTGAAATGGCCTTGTGAGCCCTCGTTGCTCCGACACGGTGATGGCGGTCGGGAATTTCCTTATTTCAAACAAGCCGCTCCCCTCCGGGGCAAAAACCCGGACGGCGGTGAATCGGGAGGAGGGTGCGCAGGGCCGCGGCGGGGTGCGGCGCCTGCTTCAGGTGCAGATCAGGTGCGGGTCATGTGTCGATCATTTGGACGTCATCACTGAGATTTTGGTGATGCCCGAGCGCTCGATCGACGCCATCGCCTTGGCCACCTGGCCGTAGTTGACGTTGGTGTCGGCCTGCAATTGCACGCGCACCTCCGGGTCCTTGGCCTTGACGTCCTTGAGGCTGAGCTCCAGGGATTCCGGCGCGACTTCGGATTTGGCCAGGTAGAACTTGCCGTCCTGATCGACGCTGACCACCACCGGGTCTTTCTTGTCGGCGGCGACTGCGTCGGTTTTCGGCAGGTTGACCTTGATCGCGTTGGTCATCAGCGGCGCGGTGACGATGAACACCACCAGCAGCACGAGCATCACGTCCACCAGGGGCGTGACGTTCATTTCGCTGAGCACTTCATCGCTGTCTTGGGTGGAGAACGACATCAGCTCGCCTCCCGCACAGTCTGGCTGTGCTTGCTGGCGATGGCCTGACGGTTGATGGCGAAGGCGCTGCGCTGGGCGAGGGCGTCGAAGTCGTGGGCGAAGTCATCCATGTCGGCGACGGCGAGCTTGAGACGGCGCAGGAAGAAGTTGTAGATCAGCACTGCCGGGACCGCGACGGCGATGCCGACACCGGTGGCAATCAGGGCGTGACCGATGGGGCCGGCCACGGTTTCCAGGCTCGCCGAACCGCTGGCGCCGATGCTTTGCAGCGCTTCCATGATGCCCCAGACCGTACCGAACAGGCCGATGAACGGCGCCGTGCTGCCGATACTGGCGAGGATGGCCTGGCCGGCTTCCAGGGCCCGGCGTTCTTTCTGGATCTGCTGGCGCAGGTTGCGCTCCAGCCGGTCGGAGCGGTTGATGGTGTGGGCGAGCTGCTGGGTGTTGCGCGGCGTGTCGTCCACCGCCATGGCTTCGAAACCGCTGTTGGCGATCCGCGCCAGTGAGCCCGGGTATTGACTGGAGTGCTCGGCGGCGGTGAGCAGATCCGGCGCTGCCCAGAACGCTTTGGCGAACTGTTTGTTTTGGGTCTTCAAGCGTACGTACTGTGCGGATTTGATCAGCAACAGTCCCCAGCTCAGCACCGAAAACACCACCAGCGCCCAGAGCACGCCGGGGACAATCATCGAAGAGATCGATTCGTTCATGGTTACACCTCACCCGCTATATAAAGAGTTGTTGTTGATGGGCTGACCGGGTTCATTCGGGCAGCTTGAAGTCGATGGTTTGCGTCGCGAAGCCTTCGATCGGGGTGTCGCCGCGCTTGGCCGGAATAAATTTCCAGTTGCGCACCGTTTCCACCGCCGCATCGTCCAGCACCTGCTTGCCGCTGGATTTGGTCACCTCCACCGTGCCGGCGCGGCCGTTGGGCAGCACCTTGATGCGCAGGATCACGCGGCCTTCCATGCCTTTGCGCAGCGCCGCGCCGGGATATTCCGGTGGCGGGTTGCCCAGGCTGGCGAGCCCGGAAATCGCGGCCGATTCCTTGACCGGTGCCGCCGGTGCAGGCGCCGGGGCAGGGGGGGCAGGCGAAGGTGACGGGGCGGCCGGCGCAGGCGGGCTCGGCGCAGCGGGTGCTGGCGGTGCGGGCGGCGTTGGCTTTTTCACCGGTTCGGGTTTCTTCACCGGCTTGGGCTTCTCGACCTTCGGTTTCTCGACGGGCTTCTCCACCGGTTTCGGCGGCGGCTTGACCGCGTCGGGGTCCTCGACCGGTTGCTCCGGTTCGGGAGGCGGCGGAGGCGGTGGCGGCTCGGGCGGAGGCGGCGGGGGTGGCTCAGGTGGCGTTTGGGGCGTTGGCGGTGTCGGGCTGGTCAATTCGACGGTCATCTCGGGCACTTGCGGCGCAACTTCCGGGACGTCCGCTTTAGCGGTCTGCATATACCACCAGAGGGCGCCGTGAATAAGGACCGAGGCGGCAATCAATATCAACACGTGCGTGCGGCTTAGTTCACCCGGGCGCGATGTGTTTTCCTTGAAAGGAATACGCGGCCAGGCCATGGACAGTTCGTCCGGTGCCGGGTCAGGTATGGCTTTCGTTTTTACCGCGTCATTCATTAAAGCTCCCTCGGGTTGTTGAAGGGCAATAAGGGTCCGTTCAAACAAGTTGCCGTGTTTGAAGTTGACGTCCGTGCTGTCGGATGCACGAGGCCTGGGGAAGCAGGTCTTTAAGAGAACTGCCTTTATAAGTGCTGTTGCAGCGTGGGCTATGGAGAAGACATTGAGTTTCCCTGATTTCTTGTTGAGTACGAAGACGTACGTCTTTATTTCAGAATGACTACTTAACGATCATCGCTATTGCAACCGCTATGCCAGCGCAGGGCTCTAGCGCGGCATTTATGGCCTGGGGCGGGGCGATGTCGCATTCCTGTAACTTTTTAGCGAATTTCATTTGATCGGGCTCCGTTCACGTTATGGAGGCAGGGACAGTTACCTGAACAGGGGGCGAACCTATTCATTCAGGTTCACCGCGTGGTTGCGCGTTGACCTGTTCCGGTTGAATCAGAAGTGCAATGCACCAAACGTGATTAAGTAGGTGCAAGTTGGTGCGTGAGTGTTCAAGTGATCATTGGGTGTTTCCTGAAAGTGTGACTTATCGGTCAGGGGGTGGAGAGTCGTTATCGTTGTCGTGCACTGACTAAAAATGATCAGTGATGCCTTTTAGTGTGTGCAGATCAACAGCGAGCAATCGAGCGGGTAATTCAAAACGTTATGGGAACAAGCGCACCTGTCCCGAAATTGGAACAATAAAAAGTGGCTACTGAATCGCTATAAGAGCGGCAGCCATTGAAACGAAATAAAGGTGAGGCACTGCAGCGCACTGGCGCTGGGTTTCAGCCGGAGCGCTGAAGGGAGATGGGGCGAACGGCAGGCTCGCTGACGAAGGCGTGCAGCGGATAAGGCAAGGCGCGGTTTGGGCGGGTCGGGTGTGAGGGGCGCGTGTCTGGCACGAATCGAATTCCTTATCGACGGACGCCAGACTTCTGGTCGGCGTCCTGCACTGTTTCGGACGGGGTAATGTCCGGTTTCTGCCCGTGGGTGCGGGGTGCGCACCGTTTGGCAGCGTAGACTCGCGTCAGCCGGGGCTGGACGCGAAGCGTTTCGTGGTACTGACGTTCCACAAGAGAAACACTAGAAAGAAGTGTGCCAAAACGTGTCCGGTTGTAACATTTTTGACGCAGTGTCCCTTTTCCGTGGCGTTCGGCCTGTCTCGTAAGCGCCTGTCCCCCGGTGCCACTACCTTAGGAGCGCATCAATGAGCCACCTTTTTCCTGATCGTCCGGGTTATCGCCTGCTTCGCGAACGCTTCATCGCGGCAGCCACAGCCGCTGGCGCACGATTGAGCGAATACGTCCACCCGCTGACGGGGCCGTTTGGCGAGACGCTGGCCACGGATGTCGCCTGGCTCGGCGACCCGGGTGCGCAGCGGGTGTTGGTGGCGTTGAGCGGCACCCATGGCGTCGAGGGCTATTACGGTTCCGATTGCCAGAGCCGCTGGCTCAAGGGTTTTGACCCACGCTCGTTGCCCGAGGGCGTGGCGATCCTGATGATTCTCCTGATCAACCCCTGGGGCACGGCGTGGATGCGCCGGGTCAATGAGGACAACCTCGATCAGAACCGCAACTACCTCGACTTCAGTCGGCCACTGCCGGACAACCGCGACTACGCCGATGTCCACGCCATCTATGCCTGCGATCAGTTGCGCGGGCCCCGGCGGGATCAGGCTGACGCGTTGTTTCAGGCAGCGATCGACGCGCGGGGTTGGGCAGGGCTGATGTCGGTGGTGGAGGCGGGGCAATACGCATTCCCCGATGGCCTGTTCTTCGGCGGCCGCGAGCCGAGCTGGTCCAATCGCACGCTGCGCAGCATCGTCGGGCAGTATTTGCAGGACGCCGAGGTGGTGACCTGTTTTGACCTGCACACCGGCGCCGGTGCTTACGGTCATCCGATGCTGATGAGTATCGTTGAATCAGCCTACCCGGCGCTGGAGGACGCGAAAGCGTTGTTCGGGCCGTGGCTGTTCACCCTGATCACCGGCGCTCATCGGGTCAGCGACACCGGTGTCGCGGCGACCTCCACCGGCTACACCTCGCAAATGCTCCTCGACGCGTTGCCGGGGGTGCACCTGATGCCGTTTGTCATTGAATGCGGCACGTACCCGGGAGCAGCGGTGCATGGGCATTTGCGTGACGATCACTGGCTGCACCTGCACGGCGACCCGCTGGACGAAACCGGGCGGCGGATCAAGGAAGGGCTGCTGGAGCAGTTCTATCCGGTGGACCCGGACTGGCAGGAAGTGTCGTGGGTCAGGACGCGGCAGGTATGGGACCGGGCGTTGGCGGCGTTGCCGGGGATTCGTGCAACCAGCTAATGGATCGAGCGCGGGGGGAGGACTCCGGTCCTCCAGACAACGCGCTATCTCGCAGCGAACAGTGTCCGTTAACCCACCAGCAGCCGCTGCGCCAGCGCTGGCAACAGCACCTCGCACGACGCTTCTATCTTGAGATCCAGCAGATCATCCGCCCGGGTTTTGCCCAGGTTGATGGCGATCAGCGGTTTGCCCTGATCGCTGACGGCGCGGCACAGGCGAAACGCCGAAAACGCCATCAACGATGAGCCCACGACCAGCAGTCCCTGGGCTTCTTCCACCCGCTGCATGGCCTTGGCTGCAGTAGGCGGCGCGACGTTTTCACCGAAAAACACCACGTCAGGTTTCATTCGCTCGCCGCCGCAATGGGGGCAGTGGGGCACCTGGAAGCGCTCTTCGAACGCCGGGTCGAGCAGGGTATCGCCATCGGGCGCCTGCACCGCATCGACGCCGGCCAGGTAGGGATTTTGTTCAACGAGGGTCAACTGAATGATGTCGCGCTCGGTGCGCTGGCGGCAGTCCAGGCACAGCACCCAATGCAGGCTGCCGTGCAACTCCACCCCATCATGGCTGCCGGCCTGATCGTGCAAGGTGTCGACGTTCTGAGTGATCACGCCGCTGATGAGGTCGTGCTGCTGCAAGCGCGCAATCGCTTCGTGGGCGGCGTTGGGTTGCGCGACGCGGACGCGGGGCCAGCCGAGCATCGCCCGGGCCCAGTAACGGCGCCGGGCCTCGGGTGCATTGAGGAATTCCTGAAACATCATCGGCTGCCGACCCCGGCGCACGCCTTCGCTGTCGCGGTAATCCGGGATTCCGGAGGAGGTGCTGATCCCGGCGCCGGTCAGGACGACGAACGAGCGGTCGTGCATCCAGTGCAGCAGGGTATCGACGTGGGTGTCAGGTCCATCAGGCATGCACAGGTCCTCATGATCGGCTGTGCGCTGATACTAGTAGGACCGGCTCCGTGCGGGAAGGGGCCACCAGTGGGCACCCTCAATTTTGCAGCGTGACGCCTGACGTCTTCCCGGCTGAAGCCAGTCCTACAGGTTGACCGCGTTGTGTCGGTCGGACCACTGCAAATCTCCGGTGGCGCCGCGGTCAATTTGTAGGACAGGCTTCAGCCGGGAAGGGGCCGGTGCGAGCACTATCAATCTCGAACCCGGCCCTGACCGTACCTAGCTCAACAACTCCGCAAACGCCTTGTCATCCTCCAGCACCTTCGGCAGGGCGGCGAACAGGGCATCCAGGTCAATCCCGTCCAGCAACGGCCCGTCGACTTCCTGCCTGGCCTGCGCGGTGGCGCCGCCGTGATTCTCCAGCGCGGCAGAAATGGTCAATGCCTGAGCCACGATCCGGGGCTGGATCGCGTTCCCCGGCGCCTGCATGGGTCGCGCCTGATAGGCGATGGCGTTATGGATGACCTCCGGCAATCCCCAGCGCCGGGCCAGTTCGGCGCCGACTTCCGGGTAGCCAAAGCCCAGCTGCAGCGTTTCGATGGCCGCGCGGCCGGTCGTCCCGGTCTTGGTCACGCTGTTGATGCGCTCGGCAACGGCGGGCGCGCCGGTCTGGATCAGCAGTTCGCCGATGTCGTGCATGACCCCGCAGGTGAAGGCGATTTCCGCATCGGCGCCGGACTGTTTCGCCAGCAAACGGCAGATCCCCGCCACCTGAAAACTCTTCAGCCAGAAGCCCTTCAGATCAAAACTCGGGCCTGCCTTGAACGCGCCGGTCACCGCCGACGCCAGCACCAGCGTGCGCAGAGTGTTGAAGCCCAGGCGCATGGCCGCGTCCTCGATGCTCGACGACTCCCGGGCCCCGCGAAAGCGCGCGGAGTTGGCCAGCCGCAGAATCTTCGCCGCGATCACCGGGTCCTTTTCGATGTTGCCGGCAATGCTGCCCAGGTCCGACGACGGGCTGTCGAACTGTTTGATCAGGTCCTGCGCCACCTTGGGAATGCTGGGAAGACTGCTCAAATCGGCGAACAATTGATCGATACCCATGGGTGCTGCTCCTGTCTCGGACGATTTACACACCATAGGCAACATTGGCGAAACTGCACGGGTCGGCCGGCGGTTTTGCTACAGACGGCACAAACCCCGATGCTTGAGTCGGGCCGCCCAGGATCTTTTTCAGCTCATCTGCCGCGGAGGCGGTTTGCGGGGAGAAAAATCAGTAATATGGCGGCACACCGGAACGGGTCGCGTCCTGCTCCGGGCCTTATCGATGAAACGCCAGACGCCGGACACTCCCGGCCGCGCTGGCCTGGACATAGAGGGTGTCATGGGTAACGACAGCATTAACTGGGACAAGCTCGGCTTCGACTACATCAAGACCGACAAACGCTACCTGGCTCACTGGCGCGATGGCGAGTGGGACCAAGGCACCCTGACCGAAGACAACGTGCTGCACATCAGCGAAGGCTCGACCGCGCTGCATTACGGTCAGCAATGCTTCGAAGGCCTCAAGGCCTATCGCGCCAAAGACGGCTCGATCAACCTCTTCCGCCCCGACCAGAACGCCGCGCGCATGCAGCGCAGTTGCAGCCGCCTGTTGATGCCCCATGTGCCGACCGAGCAGTTCATCGAAGCGTGCAAGCAAGTGGTCCGCGCCAACGAGCGTTTCATCCCGCCGTACGGCACCGGCGGCGCGTTGTACCTGCGCCCGTTCGTGATCGGCGTCGGTGACAACATTGGCGTGCGCGCTGCGCCCGAGTTCATCTTCTCGGTGTTTTGCATCCCGGTGGGCCCGTACTTCAAGGGCGGCATGAAGCCCCACAACTTCGTCATCTCCAGCTACGACCGCGCCGCACCACAAGGCACCGGCGCGGCGAAAGTCGGCGGTAACTATGCCGCGAGCATGATGCCCGGCGCCGAGGCCAAGAAAGCCAACTTCGCCGACGCCATCTACCTCGATCCGTTGACCCACACCAAGATCGAAGAAGTCGGCTCGGCCAACTTCTTCGGGATCACCCACGACGACCAGTTCATCACCCCGAAATCGCCGTCCGTGCTGCCAGGCATCACTCGTCTGTCGTTGATCGAACTGGCGCAGAGCCGTCTGGGACTGAAGGTCACCGAGGGCGAGGTGTTCATCGACAAGCTCGACCTGTTCAAGGAAGCCGGCGCGTGCGGCACCGCGGCGGTGATCACCCCGATCGGCGGCATCAGCTACAAAGACAAACTGCACGTGTTCCACAGCGAAACCGAGGTTGGTCCCGTAACCCAGCGCCTGTACAAAGAGCTGACCGGCATTCAGTCCGGGGACATCGAAGGCCCGGCGGGCTGGATCGTCAAAGTCTGATCCGACGCGTCTTGCACGTCCGAAAACCACCGCCTTGCGCGGTGGTTTTTTTTTGCCTTCGATTTGGTCAGGTACGTCATCGCAGACGTCAGGGTATGAAACCACTGAACTGATCCCCCGGTGCAATGCCGGTGGGTGGGCTATGGTTCAAGCGCGCACCCGACAAAAAAGGATACCTCATGCACTCACCCGTCTTTTCCCGTCCCGCCGCCTCTAACCGGCCGCTGACCCTGTCCCTCGGTCTGCTGGCCGCCACCCTGGTGTCCAGTGCATGGGCAGACGACTATCCCCACGCCCAGGAACCCATTGGCACGGTCGAGCAGATCTACGACGGCGCCATGCTCCCGGACCTGGCGGTCAGCACCTATCGCAATATCGGCCGACTGTTCCCCACCCACACGATCAAGGCCGGCGATCACCCTTATGCGCTGCCGAAGTCGGATCGGCAACTGCCCAACGTGCGCTTCACCGTCGAGGTTTTCTAGACAGACCCTGCTTTGGTGTCAAAGCCCACAAGGCTTTGACTGCTCTTGCTCTTGCTTTGGCGTTGCTTTTGATTCCAAAGCCCACAAGGCTTTGGTGCTCCTGCTCCTGCTCCTGCTCCTGCTCCTGCTCCTGCTCCTGCTCTTGCTCTTGCTGGAAAAGCTTAAGCGGTGTTTTTGATTGGGAGTGCTCTAGGCTGAATCTATCTGACACACCACAGCTTATGGCCATCGCGGGAGGCGGAGGATGAAGCCGTTACCTGCCGACTTCAAATAAGACCTTAACCTAAACTTAACGGTTGGGTATGCCTGCGATATAAGTGATCTAACGATCCCGCCTCAGAGCCTGCTCTTCCAGTCGAGCATGTAGACGCTTCTTTCTGAATCGTTAATGGAAATAGGTTTAGATGAGGGGAGGTTAGTTTGCATCCATAAAGGCAAGATTCGGCCAGTAGTTTTCATAAATGGTATAGTCAAGGCTCCGGGCCTCAGTCCGCTGATGCTCATTCAACAGCCCCCAAGTTAGCCTCATCCGGCGCTCCCATCCTTTTGCAGCCAAAAGAGTTTCAGCATCTACTAGACTCACCCCGCAGCCGATCACGGCTCTAACAAAGCAAGCCTTTGCGGCATAGGGGTTCTCTGTAATTCGTTTTGCAATAGCGTCGAACTCTCGGTATGCCAAGCCTATCAATTGAAGTTTTGACACCCATATTGATTCCTGCTTCTTGATATTGCTCCGGATCATAAAATCGCTTTCGTGACATGCGCTCACGGCGACCGTTATACGTAGGGTCGTCATAGATTTCGCTCGGATTGTTATACTTGTACCTTCATATTGCCGAGGAGCCATGAATGCCGCAAGACCTTACGCCATTGACATTTCTCTAAATGGAGTTATGAAAATAGTCATATGGTTAATATTAAAAGTAATTTGGCGGTGATCAGCGCGCATTATTAGGGGCTTCGAGCTGTAAGCTTGGTTGCCTGGGCGGGGCATAGCTGAACTGGTTGTCCAACGGTAGGACGGAGCAGAAAGGGTGTCGAGGATTTGAGTTGTTTACTCAAACAAAGCGCTTCATCTGAATCTCATACCAGCCTACAAATCACGGCCCGGGCCAAAATCGCACCTGAAAGTCGCTCGGTTTACCTTATTCAGGATCGCAGGTTACGTGTCAATTAGCTATGTACGCCCAGCAGGCATACCGCACAGTGTTCCCAGTCTCTGCAGCTGCGTTAAAGGGACGGGAGGTGTTGCCGATACAATCTGGAACGCGTGGAACAACATCATCGAATTTTTATGGACTAAGAAGCCCCTCCGGGGTCAAGGACTTAAAGTGACTGATACTAAGGACGATAACAGCTCGGCTCTCATGAAGATGGTGGAAGCGATTGCGATCACTCCCGCTGACGCTCGTGAGCTTGTCGCTCAATATGAAGCTCAGGTTCGACAGGCGAAAGCTAACGTGGCTGACGCTGAGCTGCGAGCATTGCTGACTGACAAGATAATTTCCCGATACGCTAAGATGGCGGCTACATCTGGTGGCGCAACCTCGTTGGCAGGCGTTATTCCTGGAGTGGGTACGGCCATAGCAGCAGTTGGTGGTGGACTTGCAGACGTTTCATTGTGTATGAAATTCCAGATTGACATGACCATGTGCCTCGGCATCGCTATCAACAACAAGATGACTAACGAAGACGCAAAGCACATGTCGTTTGTTATCGCGCTGAGCGGCTCACTGGAGCAAATGGCGACCAAGAACGCGACTAATGCCGCCTCCAAAGCCGCCCTTAAAATGATTAATGAGCATCTTAAAGGCGCGACCTTGGAGACAATCAAGCAGCTGTTCAAACAGGTCGGCATAAATTTCACCAAGACCGCTTTCTCTAAGGCTATCCCTTTCGGAATTGGAGTGGTGATCGGGAGCACCGCCAACTACGCCCTTACTCGCTATGTCGGAGGCGTCGCACGTGATGTCTTCGCGCTTCATTTTGATGGGGCAGAAGCGGTGTGAAGATGCACCTGCTGATTGCTGTTGACGGTGCGCAATCGTAATATTGAAAGTATCGAAACGGGAGCCGAGCACGGTAGCTTGCTCGGCCTTGACATGAACGCGTCGGCAATCCGAGCCTCGTTGGCCCAAAGCCTAGATTCTGTGATGTCGTTCTCTGCCTTGGCATCGAACCTGTCATGTTATGATTTTAGAAGCCGAGGCACAGGGGAGTAACCTCACGTCTTGGTGGCCACCAGTTGCTTTGACCGCCGGGCAATCCTATCAGAGTTACGGAGGCAAGCTTCGAGAACCGCTGATCATGGCTTGCCCTAAGGGAACTGGATTGCAGCACACGATCGGGCCAGCCGATAAAGCTATCAACGTACGTGCTGATGGATGCTTCCAGGTAATGCTCGTCCTCAACAGTTATATTCTAAGGCTGGCAGCTGCGCTACCGTAGAGGCTTCGCATGAGATACCGTTAGACGGGAGCAGCTCTCTAGCTGAGGAGGGCGTGTCTCCTGAAGTAAATCGCTGGAGCCACTACAGGGCATGAAGATCCAGTGCCTAGGCATTGGTAAAAACTAGCAGCAGAGTCGCCGTGTCGAGTCTTTGCACAAGGACGCAAAGTGATCATTCAAAAATCCGTAACCATAGACAGCATTGAAGACCTGTTAACCACAGAGTCGATGCATGATTCTGTACGTATTCCGCTTAATACCAGCTACGGTGGAATATTTGGTATCGAAGCTGCCTTGGCGCAGCTAATAATTACTTGGGCGAAAAGAGGCGATGAAAAGCTCCTACACCTGCATTGTGATGAAAATGATTGGGCATCACATGTTGCGACGTTGGGTCGATCTAGCGCCGGCCTCGCAGCCTTGGTAATGTGCAGTAAAGTCGCTACAACTGCTCATGCCGAAATCGAGAAAAGCGATGCTTTGCTGACACTGCTACCAATGATTCAGGCAATGTACGATGGCGCTTTGAAGGAAACTAGTAACGTTAGGGGCGCACGCCCCACTGTCATCAATCTTTTTAGCATCAATAATGCACGCCGTGAGTATATCAAACCGTTTTACGCTGGTGGTGTGGAGCCCAAAGTACATCCTAGTGACACATTCGAGGGGATAATCGACAAGGCGTCCGATTTGATGCAAACCCGAGCGGACAGGCGTGCTTTGATGAAGCATGGTCTGGCCTCATTGGGGAGTGTGATCTATGAGCTCATATCGAATGCTGACCAGCATGCAACAACCGATCTCATAGGGACTAAATATAAAAAAGGATTGCGCGGCCTGACTATAAAATCGGTCAAGGTACAGCGAAGCCAACTTAAAGATAAGTTTTCCGGCAGGGCTTCCATCTTTGAGCGGTTTATCGCAAACAATATGACTGGTGGTGATACCCTCGATCTATTGGAAGTTTCTGTTATAGATAGCGGCCCTGGTATGGCGCGCAGGTGGTTATCGCATAAATACGGAAGAATCATTGACGATTTATCAGCCATAACCATTGAGGAAGAGCTAGCAGCAACCATGGAATGTTTTGAGAAACATGTGACATCAAAAGATGATGAGGTCTCTGGTATGGGACTTCACCGAGCCACCAAAGCCATGAATGACCTCCGAGCATTTGTACGACTCCGTACAGGAAGGCTGTCTCTTCAACAGACCTTCAGCGGGAAGCCTCAAACTGCAAAATTTGCCCCTAAGCCATGGAAAGCGGATGGAACACTGTCGGCGGTGGAAGGAACTGTCTTCACTATATGCATCCCGGTGAACTAAATGACAGACCTTCTCGACTTTGAAATTTGCCTAAATGATGGTTTGCCGTCCGCTGCCAATATCGTAGTCTTTTTCAGTGGGCCAGACCAAGTCACAGCTGAACAAATCACTCACGCGCTACAGGTGCGGCTGCAGCAGTACGTGCTTCCCGACCATGTTCTGTTTTTGACTCCTGATGTTTTCCGGGCGCAGATCAAAGAAGACCTCAAGAAAGACAAATCGGATATCTCGATCGCCTTGCAGCGGAAAGGCCGATCCTCCAATATCAAATATGGTTTTGGATTTTTCAGTTATGATGGAAAGCTCTCAAGTCATGAGATTTATGATGGCATTGATAAAGACCTAAGTAAGCTTATAGTTAATTCATTCGATGCAATACTGAGCGTCGGTCTCAAAAGCTTGGCAACTAAATGCAAGGTGTTGGAAAGAGCACCATCCGGTTTCTTATTTTCGAAGCCATCGTCTCGCGCTGCCAACTATTTTATAAGGGCGGAATCTTTATTAGCAGAAGCAACCAACTCGCATTTCATCGCACTTGCGTGTCTGAAGTATGTGGCGCCGGCAGAGCTTTCCGCTGCACCTAAAGTAATATATCTAGACACAATTTCGTTTCTTCCTGTCGCCTTGTCGATAAAGTTATTTCTGTACACCTTCGGCAAAACTAGCCCTCTTTCCATTCGATCATTCAAGTCCTATGAAGGTTTAGCTGGCTGCGCCCCATCGGGCAGCGTCGCGCTGTGTCTAATCTCGGCATCGACCAACTGCGGTCTAGCCGAGAAATGGTATGAGGACAATGGATTTGATGCTTCAAAAATAATTACCGTCCTGTCGTTTCTGAAAACATCGCCGTATTGCTCGATCGTGATGCCGTTGGAAATACCCCACGATTTCAGTACAAGTGACGGCTCCGACGCCCGTCCATTAATACGAATACAGGGTGAGCGCTTTGTCGCTCAGCATTCCGAGACACAACTCCTCAACATTTCCGTCAAGCATGCCCATGATACTTTGCAAGATCGGTTTTCAAGGTACGTCGGCAAAGGATTCTTTGGATGCTATGGCCAGGGGCTAACTGGCAACCGGAGAACGGTTTGGATAGACCGATCGAAGCTGGCTGCGGACGCCCAGTTTAAGGAGTGGCTAAGCGACTGCGTCATTGAGGAGGTTTCGTTATCGACCAACACAATTATCTATGACGATGATCCCGCCAGTTCGGCAATGGCAGCGCTTGCTAAATCATTGCTGGAGGCATATGGGCTCACGATCGTACGTTTTCTCAGCTTTGAAGAGCTGGAAGATTTAGATACGTTCGTTGGCGGAGCACTGATCTTAACCGCTGCCGCGGAGAGAGGATCTCGGCTCCTGAGCGTAAGCCGTCGATTAAGGAGCAATCAAGAAAGTGGAACACGAGTGTATTTGGTCGGGGCACTCTTGGGCCGATCATATGACCAGATGGCAGAGCTGTATTCCAACTTGACCCAGCCATCCAGCGGCGCTAAGCGTTACACGGTTAAGAGCTATTTCGAGTTTCCAGTCTCCAACCCGCTTTGTAACCGGCACTGGGAGGACGAAGATCTCCTACTGTCGAGGATTATTAGCCAAACTTCGCGGCCGCCCGTCTTTGTGGTCGAGCGGGCCAAGCAGCTAAAGGTCACGGGCGACGCTGGTCTCACTCAGTCTGCATTTTGGCCCTCCAGCCAAACGGGCAAGCCGATGGCGATCACCAAAGGTTTTGCCTTTGTAGACGGTACAACTGATGTGAAATCTAGTTCCAGTGTTGAGGTATTTTTGACGATCAACTGGGTACTGCAGAATGCCAGACAGTCCGCTAAGCTCGGGGAGGGTAAAAAGCTGGCCTCAATCGAGCTTCAGCAGGTCTTGCTTTCCCCGGAAGTCTTCTCACGCTACGACGACGGAATCATTCAAACTGCTTTTCTCCGGGCGGCTCATCCGGCAGAGCTGGATTACCGAGAGCACGAAGGCTACAGCTTGGCGATGGCTGACATCATTCGTCGCATCGTCCGGGGCTACGGGTATCCGCGCGGGGAGGCAGCGCTTGAATTCATTATTGCATTGTGCATTGGGAAGATCACCCTCCATTCGGCAGTCGCAGGTAACGTCAACGACTTTATCTGCACTCACATGGCATCGCGGCTAGAGGGAATACACACTCTGTTCACCAAGGATTCAGAGTCGCTTTAGTATTAGAAGTCTTTGCAGCGTGTGATTTTCTCGCCGCTGCAAACGCTATTTCTTCTTAAGACTTTCACGATATTAGTTCGGCGCAATCACCGATGGTAGATGCTTTCGGTTTCCCGACAGGGCTGCTGATGACCAGCCGAGTCGGCCCACTTTCATGTACTGAAAACCTGTTCCATAACGGTCGTAGTTGATGCCTATCCCATCGCGGCTGCGCATACTGTGGCGAGTTACAAACGACCTTATGAGCGCCCACCGTTTGAGCGTCTCCGTTATTTCGATATCGCTGACAAAGGGCGGCAGGCGCGCGCGTTGTAGAACTTAGAATTTTAAAACATAAGGTTCGCGCCCACCCGACGCGATCGCCAGAACACCGAATGTGCTCGGGCGGCTTTGGCAGTAAGCTGCGGGGCGTCTGCATTAGTCCTTGGAGGCGGCGCGTCCTTGATCACGATTGGGAACCAGAGCTGAGGTGGAATCGGAAGTCGGCTATGGCGGCAAGCCATAACCAATAGCGGCCAATGCCCTAAGCGAATAGCAGAGAGGCGCGTATAGTCACTCTCTGCAGAGCATTCTTTCTCCAGGATCTTTCTCGCTGCCTCGCCGTCACCCGTGATGGGTATGTCACAAAGCGCCAACCCATGCGGCGGTCTGCTGAGATACAAGAGAGCTTCAGTATCAGGCCCGGACATCCACAGTTGCTGATTGCAATGCTTCATTTCGTTTCGTACGAATTGAGCAAATCGGCCGCTAGACGCTGTTTCGCCATCCAAAGTGGCCCAGAGCAACATGATCGGTATGAGAACGCTGCCCTTGGTGTGCTGCGTCCGATACTCATCAGTCCTGGCATGGGGGTGCCGTATCAGCTCCTGGTAGTTGCCGTGGATGGTGGGGTACTGATGATGCCTGGTGAAATTGAAGTGGTAGTAGGTCAGAAGCTCATCGCTGTAATCCCGCGCATAGCTGCGCCACTCCCTCATCGTCGATAGAAACATCAAAGCGCAAGTAATCTCGATAACTTGCTCGTCGGCTACAGGGGAGAGCAAAGCTCGATTGTTCTTGATGAGCGCAGCGATGTGGAAAGCGAGCTTGGTGGCCTCTTCTGGCACCTCGGATGCGCCAAGGACTCGCAGCCCATTGCCGTCCAGGTGATGCCACAGAATCCAAAGCCCCCTCACGGCGATGCGACCTAGAATCTCAAACAGCTTCAGGTTGATGTCGATAAGGCTGTGGGAGTTGACAGAGCAGGCCAGTGCATCTCGTCTTGCTGCGAGCGGGAGGATTTTCTCCTCCATCAGCTCGGCCCAAATCTTTGTGTGCAGATCCAGCAGCTCGTTGAAGGTCAGGCCGATGTGGGTGTGCCCGATCGAAGCAGCCTCGATATCATCTTTGACTAGCTCCCAAGCTCGCAGAATGACCAGCTCACTGGCTCTGTAGGGGGCCTCGAGATTGTCTTGCGTACGAGCCCAGACGAACAGCACCGAGAGGCAGATGTACATTTGTCGCAGCGTGGCGAGTCGTTGCACGGGGTCTTGGTTGCCAGCCTCCACGAGCCCTTCAATGAGTGCGGTGAAATGCTGAACGGAGACATCAGGCTCGTCGAGCATCGCAATGGACTTTTGGAACCTCGACTGAAGGCTCTTGCTCACGTGCTGATGCTGCAGCAAACCGTCGGCGAGCAAGCCCGCCAGGTAGTCGCCGTTCCATACCTGGAATGAGATCCTGTCAGTGGTTTCTTTTTCGATCATTCCTGTCAGGTTGTCTCTCACCGCCTCTTTCACACTGCCTCCGAAGCACAGGCAGATGACGACTTTCATTGACTCGTACTGCGTGGGAATCCGCTTGGTGATATAGACGTCAAGGATTTCGTTGATTGAACTGCGGACACCTTGAGGGATGGCTTCCCACTCGCCACGTGTGAGATCACCCTGCTTGATGGTGAACAAGTAGAGTTTCTGCTCGCCGTCTTTCTCGGGGCTTACGGCGGCAACGTCGACGCCGTACTGGCGTGGGCCTGTTGAAGGACGGGAGATCACGTTGAAGCCCATCTCACTCAAAAGATCAGGCAGAACGACATCCAATTCATTGCGTTCACGAAGCGAGGCGAGGTACTCGCGGAAGACCAGTTTCATCGCGTGCGCTCCACATACAAGAAATTGAGGTTCTGGATCTCTAGGGTGGAGGGTTCCAGAACAGACTGCCGTGGAATCTGGAAGATGTGTTGAACAGTGGCGAGGGATTGCTCGATACGACGCATTGGCCCCGTATCACCGTCCGCCATGTTTTGCGGAGGTGGGAACGCCGGCACCCAGCTGGCCATTCTGGTGCCGTACAGTAAGACTTGCTCGCTGACCAGGTCAGCCATGATTGAGGACGCGCGAGCTTCCACCATGTCATTTTGCATCTGCTCATTGCGTCGATGGTGCTCCAACTGACGCTGGCGCTCCGAAGGTTGCAATTCGCGGATGTGCGCATCCCCTAGGCCTCGCAGATACTTATGCAGCTCCTGCAGTGCACGCTGGACAGCCGGTGATGCCGAATCGGTGGTGCTTTCCGCGATCTCGTCCAGATAGTCTGACTTCAGCCCTGAATAGTTAATCAGCACTGGATCGAACAACAGCCTCTCCAGCTCACCCAAGGTGGCGCCGGATGCGTTACGCATGAGACTGACAATCAGGGACGCAATAAAGAGGGGCTTTGAGAAAAAGGTGCCGAGCGCTTTGCGTGCGATGAACAGGTAATCGCTTTCAGGTATATCCAGTGCCTGACTGAAATCAAATGTGAATACTCGACCTTCACTGGCTGCAAACAGGCCACGCCTGAGTGCCAGGGCTAGTCTCAGTGAGTCAAATTGCAGCCAGCGAACCACCCATCTGTCCAAGACAATAGCATCCCTGCTCTCAAGCTCATGCAGAACTGAGGTGAAGCCAGTAAATGGTACGGTGGAGTCACCGAGGATGAGCTTTTCAATCAACTCCTGAGCCTCCGAAACGTCGCCTCTGCGAATCATCCCAGCCAAGACGATATCCAGTAGCTTAACGACTTCATCCTCAGGCTGACCTGATGACACGAGCGCAAGGAGATCCTGACGGACTTGGGGGCTGTAAACGTTGGCGGTACCCATCAACGCAAGGCCTATCGCTTTTTTTGCCGCCAAAGTGATTGGGCAGGCGGCTTGCTCGATGAGTCTATATGTCGATCGTTCGAGTTCAGCAGGAGTATCTTGTTGCCAGGCCAATGCCAGGGCGAGGAGAGCGTCTCGCACGGACGGTTCAGCCTCACGGTTGATCAAAGCCAAGATGGTTTCGACTAGATCAACGCAGCTGCTGCGCACCTCTGCAGACAAATTACAGAGTGCCCTGGCTGCTTGGGCGCGCTGAAGGGCGTTCCCCTGTTCGAGAAACTCCAAAGCCTGCGCCAGATAGAAATCTGGATCTGCCTGCAGTCCGGCACTGATACATGCCTGGACGCAGTGGAATCGTTGAGAAAGTGGGGCGTCCGACTTGATCAGCTGCAGCAGGTCGAGGAGGCGATCTGGTGAAGCCTGGCACCATTTCATTATCTCGCCGTACGATGAGTAGCTGAGCATAGGGTCATCGTGAGGAACCACCCCTGCCATCAGTTCAAGCAACTCATCGCAGTTGGTCGAGATGGAGCCCAGCGCCGGCAGGAATATCTCGATACCCAGATAAATCTCGTCGTGGGAAAAACGAGACGGTTCCGGCAGGGGGAGCAGGGAGTGCAGATCGATATCAGTCGCTTGATGTGCGTCGATCAAGGCCTGGGAAAACGGCGCGCTGTCGTGCCGCCAGCTGTCCTTGAAAATCAAATCAAGCAGTGTGCCTTCTTTGGCGGCTACAACGATCTCATCACGTGACGGGGTAGTCATCTCAGTTCCTTCCAAGCAATCCATTGCTCAGCCGCAGCCGAGCTTGGTAGTACGCCCGATATTACACCTCTGCAGATAAGGGGCGAGTGGCCAGCACATGCACCCAATTGCTGGCTGTTATCCGCATTCGACGTGACTGCGGATGTGGTCGTTGAATACGACGGCCAATACCAGAAAGTCAAAGCCGTGAAAGCACAGGTGATGTTGACTGAAGGTGCCGCCTGGGGGGATTACACCAAGGCGTCGAGGCGCTTAGGGCCGGTATACCCAGCGTCGGAAGAAGACCAAAAGCTAAATGTTGCTAGTCCCAGGGAGGTGGTCGTCGCCATCTGGTGAAACTTTCCTCCCCGTCGTCTAGGGGTGTATCCGGAACTCAAAGGGTAGTGGCCGCAATATTGTCTTCAGCGGCTCGGGTGAAGCTCTGACATAGTGAGTTTCGGTTCGAGCATAGCGCGAGTTCGATAATGAGCTACGCCCTGTACCCTAAGACCTCATCGATTAATCTTCAACCCGGTGCCAGTGCCGCCGAACAGTGGATTCAGCCATGTTCAGCCGCCGCGCGATCTCAGCTTGGGTGTGGCCGGCCTCTTTCAACTCAAGCACGGCCTCCCGCGCCTTGGCGGCGTTCGACACGCGTGGGTGAGAGCGCTTTTTAGGTGCGCTCTCTACGACCTTGTCGATCAATCCTTGCTGGACGAGCTCTTCTTTAGCAAGGATTAACACTTCAGCGGGAGTCAATTGCGAATGAGCCGAATACACAAGCGTCATGAAAGCTACGGGATGCATTTCGAGTGATTTGCAGAGGTCGTGCAAGGTGTCGGTGCTGACCGATGTGCCTGCAGATTCGAGCAAGCTGATGTGGGACTGGGTGACGCTGCCTTCGAAGTCTGATTGAGACATTCCGCGAGCGCGACGGATTAGCTGCAGCGCTGACGCGAGAGCTGTGCGTAAAGACATTTTCCCCATCCGTTCAAAACGGAAGGGTATGCCGCGTTTGCCTAACGCCATTCAAACCTATATATTCATTTTAGCTGGCGCATTTGGTTGTTTTTGTGGCGAACACAATTCTGCACACGCTGCGATGAGGCCTGCGTGGTGATGGGTAGACTCATAAGAACCAGCCCACGGAATCAATATAGCCCTAAACCCTGAGTAACCTGGAGGCGTCATCACGCAGTCTGGCGAGAGGAGGGGTTGGCCGCCTCAGTCACGGCAAGCGTGCTCGGGAAGGGCGCTTGTCTAGATTGCGGTCGGGGTGGCCGCCCCCAAATTGATCGCGCGACATGACCTGGGCACCAAGAGCGCCCGTGACTCCTAAACAAGTGAGCCCAGCACAATGCCTGTGCTGCGGAGACGTTGATGAAAGTATTGATCTACTCAGATTTGCATAACGAATTTGACCGTTTTTCTCCACCACCAGTGGAAGTCGATCTGGTAGTGCTCGCTGGCGATATTGATTTGCTGGCCCGAGGTGTCGGCTGGGCGAACGAAACGTTCAAATCTGAGGTGATCTATTGCGCGGGCAACCACGAATTTTACAAGGGCCACATCGACCGCACGCGCGAAAAGATGAAAGCAGCCGCCGCCGGCCATGTGCACGTCCTTGAGAACGAAGTCCGGACGGTTGGCGATGTCCGTTTCCTCGTGGCGACTGGGTGGACTGACTTCACGAGCACCGGAGATGTCGTCGCGGCATCCAGCATTTGCGCCCGTGATATGAACGACTTTCGGCTGATACGCGCAGGTAGCGGATATCGACGCCTGAGACCGGTAGACGTTATTGAGAGGAATCACGCCACGAAAGAGTTTCTCACCCAAGAACTCGAAAAGCCATTTAACGGCAAAACCGTAGTCGTCAGCCATCACTGTCCGCTGCGTGAGGCAGCAGGGGACGAGCACGATGGGCACATCAGTGCGGCTTATTACAACAATTGGTACGGGCTGGTGGATAAAGCTGATGTTTGGATTTTTGGACACACCCACAAAGCGATCGATACCGTCTTTGGAAATTGTCGAGTGATCTCCAACCCTAGGGGCTACCCGCTTGAAGAAACCGGGTTCGAGCCCGCAAAAATCCTGGAGGTTTGATGTGTCGAAACCTGGAAAGAAGATCATGCAAAAAGCTGCTTCGATACCTCCAGCTGTTCTTGCTGCAAGCAACGAGCAATGGGGTGTATTGATTGACGCCTACCTATTTGATTCCGTCCCTGTGGAAAACCGCTTTGCAGCCACCGCGTACTTTGACCGCTCAGGCACCATTGAGGATGGGTCAACAGTCGCCACGCCTCCTGTAAGAGTCGTTGATCGTCGAGAGAGCTTTGTATTGCTCCAGACTTCATGCGGAAGCGATTACTACGTTATCGCCGCGAGTAGGTCGGACGGGACTGAACTGTGAGCTATCGAGATGAGGTGCCGAGCCCGGTGATCGAAGCCGCCCAGATCGAGTTTGATCTACCGATCACTGCGATTCTGTACCTGCCAGAGATTGAGGGATTCAGCTTGGTTGGAAACATTTTCAATGACTCGCGCGGACAGTTCGCGGATTGGCGACTCATTCGCACATCAACGGTCGTCGAGTTTTCTGAATGTTCGGGTTACACCATCGCTTCGACCTTTTCGGGAAGCCGTTACGCACTCGTATCGTCTAAAGGCGCTGAGGTTCAGACGCTTCTAGGAGGTAGCCTCTTTGAGCTTTCCAGTCATTGAAAGAGACGAGTAGCTCAGTGGTGTTGAGCCAAGTTCTAAAGCGTTTGGACGTTGGATTCACCCCATTGCATCCAGGGGAGCGCGGGCGGGGCGCATGGCGGCACCCTTCAGCAGAGAGGTGGACTTACGATCTGAGCACATAGAAACCATCCTGAACGACCTGGGAGGTATTGTTTCATGCAAGACTTTGACTTCACGCAGATGATTGGGCTTAGCGAAGTAATGTGCGGTGCTCAGATGGGGTTGCAGGAGGCGATTGCGATCACTGAAGAACGCTTTCCCGGTATCAGCTTTTGCATTTTAGGAGAGTGGGCATGGGTCGATTTCGATGCACCTGATCTCGTAATCGATGAGCTGTCTACACAGGGTAAGAAGCCAGCAATGCTGCTCGCTTTTCGGGTGCTATTCGATAGCACAGCCCATAACACTTCTCACTGGTTTCGGTCGACGCCGCTGATCAAGTTCTCGGACGGTATGTTCTTCCAGACTGAGGGCAAACTGTACGTGCTCCTAGGCAATGGCCGAAAGACATTGATGCCCCTCTCGACCTTGGTAAGGGTGTTTTGAATGTGCAATTCGCTGACGTCTGCGAGCTGCGTCCTGGCTAACGATGGGGGGCTGGGAGACCTGAGGCTGAGACGCCAGATGAAATCGAGGCTTTGCCCATGACCAGCTCAGCGGTTGATGGAGTTATTTTCGACGCATTCGGGACAGTTCTGCGCATTGGCCAGCGGACAAACCCGTACCGGAATCTTCTACGAGAAGGACGCCGGCAAGGCTTGGCGCTCGCGCCTGACAGCATCCGGATTGCGATGACAACGAACCATTCTATCTACGAGATTGCTTCGCATCTGGGCATCCACCTCACGCGGGTCAAACGCGAAGAACTGAGCAGTGTGTTGGAGCGCGAGCTCTCGTCCATTCAGGCATTCCCAGATGCCATAACCGCTATCGCGCTTCTGCAACAGGCAGGCGTAAAGGTCGGGATTTGTTCTAACCTGGCTTCCCCCTATGGCCCTGTCGTCCGAGAAATTTTTCCGCAACTCAACGGTTACGCTTTCAGCTTTGAGCTAGGGGTCATGAAGCCTGCGCCGGCAATCTACCACTCAATTTGTAGCCAAATGGAGGTCGAACCCGGGCACCATTTCAGTAGTGAACACGGACGCGTATTGATGATCGGTGACTCTGAAAAATGCGACCAGTATGGCCCGAGGTTGATCGGGGTAATGGGGCTTCATCTAGATCGTAGCGGTCGGGGGCCGATCAATGACCTTCAGCAATTCGCCGAGCTGGTCATAGACAAGAATCGCCAATTCGAGTCGGGTCGTTGATGGACAACGCATTGAAGAATATCAGGCACGTCGAGATTGAAACCGTTAGTGACGTCGTGGGCGACATTTCTTGATTGAAGCGACACCGGATCTCGTGAGGGTCACGGATGTAGCTGAAGTAATGGCTGTCACACGACAAAACATGTGTAAGTTGGTGACTAACCATCCTAACCCCCAGTGCCAGTGCATGAAGGTAGCTCAACCATTACGTCCATAAACTGTCCTAAGACATAGCGGAACAGACCACCCGATAGCTTTAACCGGTGAAGCTTCTGGCCAGTCTGGTTGTCCTCCCTGCGTAGTCGAAAGCTGTAGGCAGTGAGGGTGGGGCAGCCTCGGAACTCTGTGGCCACCAGTCTCGACGGTATGAATTCTTAGGCCCTTTATTCATTGGCTAAATTGCCAATGGCAAAAGCTGCCCCCAGGGCAGCTTTTGCCAGCGGCAAGCTATTTTTTTGGCGGTTTGCTTGGCTTTAGGTCGGGGTTATTACGCGGCGTATCTTTGTTGTCGCGGCGCCGTTGATCGACTTTGCCGGTCGATTCGGCGATGGGCTTTGGGCCTGGTTTCAGTGGCATGGGGATATTCCTTGATGTGGAAAATTGAGGGGGGATGAAGCAGACGATTTGTTGCTTCAGCTGGATCTTCCAACAGGCATGAGACGGCTTTGGATAACTGCATTCTTACAGCTAGCTCGTTGGTCAGGCATACGTCAATCCGCCACATAGCTTGCTTAGATATCCACGACCGCGGGCGAAGGTATTAGCACACCATGTAGTGGTAAAGGATCCGCCTAGGCACAACATATAGCTTGTAGATCCTTTCTGCAAGGCCCAAACGGGAGATTGTGATACTACCGTTCGTCGGCAATATCATATTTTTTTCCACCCCCCCCACTTGAAAATTTTTAAACGAGACGGAGTTCTTATATTTGAGAGCAAAAGAAAAGCAGTGGTAGTCCTGACACCTCCATACAGCAGGATGCCGGCGGTTTGGCTTATGCTTTTTAGGCTTTTGCCTTGCTTGTGATCTTGCTTCTCCTGTGCTGGATTGAACGCCTGCCGCAGCGGCATAGCAGTGCAGGGCAGGGGGATCGGCGTTCGGCGGCGAAGCCGACGCTTGCTCCTTGACTTCAAACAACAATCTCAAAAAACAAAAAATTTCCATCGCCTGGCAAAGCACTGAATCGGGTCAGTGCGCCTAAAATTTGAGGAGATGGAAATTGAATTATCGTTTGGAGTTGGAGATTTGGAGAAGGGTGCAACGAAGCCTGACCAAGGATGGATTTGTCATGCTGCTTTCTCAGGCTATTCGCACCTATAGGCGGCCTCCAGGACACTTCCCGCTTGATCGGCTTCATGCTGGAGATGTCGACGAAGGAGGCGTAGAGGCGCTTAGCATCGCCTTCGGTAGTAGCGAGACCCCAGCCGGAATAGCTACGGATGGTTACGTCTCGCTACGGGCGCCGCTAAGAGCACTTCTTTACCGAGTTCTGCAGCGTCACGTCATTGCGCATTGCTTGGCATCGGACGCGGTTGTCGACAATCGTCTCGCCGGCGATTTGGGAATTTGATTGGGGGGCTACCTAGTGCGTTCGGCAACGGATGGCCTGCGCCATGGCCGAAGGCGGCTCACGCCGCCCTCGGGAAAATATGCAGCTGAACGTGAGTGATAGGCCCGAGCTTTTGCAGCTCTGCCGCATAATAGTGTTCCCGATCCATCTCCATCTCGATTTTTCTTTTCCGGCAGCAAGTCCGCCAGAACAGGCTTTGGGTTCGGTCTGGCTATCAGTGCAGCCTTTTACACACCCTGCCTGTATCGACAGGCGATCTGGATAATTGCCAATCGCACGGGGCTCTTTCAGGTTTCACATTCGAAGACTGCTTTTTTGAGACCCAAGACATGCTGTACATCCTTGCGGGACGAGGAAGCCGAACGTTTGCAAGCAAACCAACTGTCTCCGCATTGGCGGATCTCTGCGGTTCGGAGCTCTGAACAAGGATGCGAACTGATGTACTACAATCTTGCGTGAGGGGTATCCCCAGCCTTTTTTCGAGCCTAGCGTTCCGTGAAATTGAGTGACTGCCATCTACTGGATGCCCTGTGCGATTCGCTCCAAAAGTACTCAGATAATCACCCTCAGGTGCCGAGAATATCAGTAACGCGAGTGGAGGAGAAATGGGGTGAGCTTCGGTTCGATTTCAACGGCGGCGACAGCTACTGCCGATAGATGACAGATAGGGCGGTAGCGGCATCGCTGAAGATTTGCGAGGTCTGCGGCAGCGGTGGCGATCGTATCTTAAAATGGTGGGTTAGCGTGCGTTGCCCTAACCATGTGGAATCGTCGCCAGTAGCGGATTGCTCTGATGAGCCAGAGCTATGGACGCCGCCGGGCTAATATGGGGGGCGCAGGCCCCGGCCCTGCTAGAGAGTTAATCGTGGTAGTACCTCGCGTACTCCGGCAATGGGCTATCACCAAAACGGAGCTTTTTTTGGCTGCGCTTCAACAGCGCTGTAGCGTATCGTCGCCTTCTGCTTCCTTGGAGCACGGCCAAAGGCACTAGCAGCCAAGGAAGTGACAGAACCCATGCCAAGATCTTTTGCTCTTGGATAGTATTTTTCACATATCCTTCTTTGTTATCTAACATGACGTAGCAGATTACTTTCTTATCCCACTCGTCCATCCCTTGTGTAGCTCTTATTTCCAGCATGCAGTTTCCAGGGTTCAACTTCCAGGCATTTGCTGCATGAAAATAATTCGGAAGGTATGATGTAAACGAGAATGCTTCACTTTCAGTTATCCAGAACCATTGCCCGGTTTGGTTTACTTTGAATAATGCTGCGTTAGGCGTGTGGATAACGAAGAAAATTCCAATTGCAACAAATGCCGACAGTCCTGAGATAGTTTTAAGAAATCTAGGTCTTGGAATGTTGAAACTTTGCTCGGTAGGATTCAGGTAGGGGCGCGCTTTCCTAAGCTCATCCAGGCGAATCGCAGAACGCTCTGCCCATGCGATCAGCTTGTCCATCGCATAGGGTGTTTTAACGTTCAGCTTGAACCTGAAGTTGAAGTAGTGAAGGTCAAGTTCTTGCTGTTGGTGTTTTTTTAGTTTTTCGTGATTGAAAGTGTGCTTGCTGCTAATCAAGTCGGATAGCCGGCTTTTAATTATAAACAGTGATTCCGTAATCACGCACAAGTACACAATGTACAACGCTGACATGGCAGCGACAAAGAATGGGGCGATTTTTTGCAGCTTGTCTATAGAGACTGATATAGGGTCAAAAAGTTGCGGATCCATTACTTGTCCTATTGAATGCTTTACTAATTCGGCCATCCTCTCCTGGAGATGACCTCTGCTTCGTCCCCTCAAGCAAACTCGTAACGCTCCTGCTGGATCTTCGAGCACCTGTAGAGCCAGAGGCAGTCGGGGTCGATGCGGAAGACTACATTGACTTCACAGAAATCACTTCCACGTAGCGATATTTCTTCTTGGCCACCTTGACCGCTTCCTGCTCAGCCAGCAGGGAGCTCAAGGTGTCGGCCTCGTGGATCAGCTCGTAGGTTTTGCCCTCAAACTCGTTGGTGACCTGCATCGTCACACGCAGCCGCGGGGTGTACGCCTTTGTGGACTTCTTTTTGGGCTGGGGCTTCACCGCTTGCGCGCGCGCGACGTCTGGGATCGACGTCGATGAAGCTAGCGCAGTTACTTTTGGAGCCGGAGCGGGGCTGCCGAAGAGCGCTCTACGCATCTCTTCTTCGGTCAAATCTGTATTCATCAGCTTTCTCGTAGGCGATATGTTTCTGGCGAGATTCTACCATTTCAAAATGACTCGGCTGCTTGGCCTTTGCGGATTGCCACTCCTCCATTCAGCCATGACTCATCTATCCACTGAGCGGTCGGTGAAGTCAGCATTATTCCGGGATATCTGAAAGATATACTGACGCAAAGGCCGATGCAGCGGGCAAATGAGATTGCGGAGTTGCTGCTTCAAGGTTGGCAGCATCCCACATTATGCTATGGGTAGAGAGCGCCTCAGAGTTTCCAGATCTTGTATAGCAGTCTTGAAGCTAGGCAAAATCAACATGTTACCGTTTGAGATCTGCCATTCGTAAAAGTCAGAAAAGTCCCCTTTGGCCAGTGCTCTGACTACTTTTGTGACGAAGCCGTGCGCTACAAGCAGAACAGTTTTCGAGGGGTATTCTGATTCCAGCTCAGCCAAGCCGTCTCGCACTCGTTTCACAACGTCAGAGATCGTCTCACCACCGGTGGGCCCAGCATCCCAGAGTCGAGTGATGTTCTGCGACCAGAGTTGCGGATAGCGCTTCTCGGCCTCTCCTTGGGTCAGGCCCTCGAAAACGCCGACATCCCGCTCTCTGAAGCAGTCTATTATTTCAGGAGAGAGCTTCAGGCGTTCGTTCAGAACACTCGCGGTTTGTACCGCCCTGAGGCGCGGAGAAACCACGAGCACATCAAGGCTTGCGGGCAACTGCTCGCAAAGCCTATGAGCTTGCAGGCGGCCCAGCGCTGTAAGCTCTGGATCAAGAGATCCAAGGTATCGATGTTCGGCATTAGCCCAGGTTTCACCATGTCGCACGATGTATAAATGCATGAAATCCGTCTCAGCGAAAAAAAGGATAGATTGTACCTTTCCGTCGCCGTTGAACTCACCAAGACCGGGGTTTGGGGCAGGCGTGTTCACCAGACGCTCACGATTTCCAGGGCTTAGGAGTGACCTTTCCGAAGATCTGCCTAAAAACAGCTTCCGGGCAGCGCTGCTTTCAACTGCTACATTCACGCTTTTCTTGGCAGGCCGTTTTCATGCACATCAATCCTGATGACTTCCTACAGACGGACAGGGGCCGCATTATTAATGCTGAGCTAAATAGACTGGCTTGGCAAAGAGCTCACATTGCCCTATCAGAGGCTTTGCTAGTGACTCCAAAGCCTTGTCGTTTGTATTTGTTGATAGGCGCTCAGGGTGCAGGAAAAAGCACTTGGGCCAAATCGACGCTTTTAGTTGAGCCTGGCGCTGTAATCTTCGATGCCATCCTGGTTCAGCGCTGCGAGCGTGAATCGCTCATACAGGCCGCCAAGAAGCATGGGGTTGATGTGGTAGCTATTTGGTTCACGACTTCGCTGGGAGACTGTTTGGCCCGTAATCAATTGCGTCCTGATGATGAGATCGTTCCTGAGAATGCCATTAGAAACGTTTTTAAAGCACTTCAGCCTCCACGCTTGAGCGAGGGTTTCACCGAAATCCTAGTCGTAGATGCACAGGCTAGCGCGAATGCTCATGCTTCTAAAGACTGAATTGACTTCGAGGTGTACGACAACAGCTCGGCGATCTCGCTAGCCCGCCAGTACGTCCTTCAATTAGGCATGCGGATTATGGCCTTTGAGCGTAGGCGTAGGGCGAACCCACCTTGAGTGATCTGTCAAAGGATTGCATGCCATCGTGCAGACAATGTAATTTGCACCTGCAGGGGTTACTTTCAAATAGGTACATCGCTTAACTGGAGCTATATGGACGAGCTAAAGGTTTTAGGAAATGCCCACTGGATAGTGACTCATCGACGAGATGCACGTTACGACGGATACTTGATAATATCATCCGAAGAGCCGGCTTCAGAACTCAGCGATTTAAGCGACGATGCCCTGTCATCTCTAGGTTTGATAATGAGAGCACTGGATCGTCTGCTTACGAAGGTGTACGAGCCCTACACAGTGGTGTTTTATAAATTAGGGTTCTCTCGTGGTTTCAACGTACATTTTCATGTCGCCCCTATCTCGGAAAATTTGCTAATAGAGATATCAAAACATCCCGACTATTCCGACAACCCTGATGGTAACGACGCGATTATTTTTTTAAGTCGTGAATATTGCGAGAGACCCCCCCTCTCCGCTGACGAGTCTGAAAAGCAGCTTTCTGCGGTTCGGCTGCTGAGGGCTTCGTTGACTAAGCCACAGCCCGTGTAGTCAGGAACGCGCACTCATGCGGCAGTGACTGATCGATCCCACTCGCCCGCTGCGTCGGTAGACGAATGAGGACGTCTTATAAGTAGGCATTCGGGTCACGACCATTGAGCCGCGCACACTGGGTCAAGCTCATGATGGCCGCCGCGCGTTTGCCCCTGCGCAGCGACCCAGCAAACTAATCGACTTCCCTTCAGACCTTCTTTAAAGCATGAATCTAAATCTTGGTGATTCATTGAGCATGGAGCTGGCGAGCAGGACGATTTTGCTCAGTCCTATTCGTGATGTGGATACACAGCCCTAAGGCAGGTATCGACCAATAGGAGAGGGTTATGCCAAAAGCAGAGCAGCCTCCGCCGGTTGAATCCTTGCATCTAAGCGTCAGATTCTTTTTTTGCCAGCCTGATCGCTGTAGTCATATGCGGTACAGCGTAGGCCTTGTACCAATAATGCATCCCTTCAATAGCTTTCTTAGCTGGCGCCGTGTCGGCTGCTCCAACCAATTCCGCACAAGCCTGAGCCATTGAGACAAGAAGGCGGGCTGCTTCGGGAATGTAGGGAAGGTTATTTCCAGCTTCATGACGCTCACGAATGATCTGGTAGCGAATGTTTTCCGGCAGCGTCCACGCACTGATCAAAAACTCCTGAACGGAGTAGTGGACGCCATTGATTTCCACGGTCGCGGAGCGATGTTCTTCACTGAGCCCTGCTCTTTCGATCTGCTCGCAGCTATCGATGACAGTGCTCATCATTTCTCGAATTTGTTGCCAATCAGTACTCATTTGCGCTCCTCTCAATCAGCCATTCTGCAGGATACGTCGAGTGTGCTTCTACGGGTAGGTGAAAGGCGGCTTCTGGCCGATAGCTGTCAGTAGGGGCCATGCGAGCGTAGGATGAGGGCTCTCCCAGACATCGAAGCCTTTTCCCTAATGACTCAATCCGTGCGGACAGTCATGAAGTGCTAGGATCCAGGTGATGGTGGCGGAGACGTCATCATCGATCTCCCACCGGATGTCGTCGCAGCAATAAACGTCGGTTTGGGTGATTCCTTGAGCATCGGATTGGTTAACGGGGCGATAGTCAGAACGATTCGCGAGGCGAATACCCAGTCCTGAGGCAGCTCTCGGCCAATATCGGCCGGGTGCGATCGAGGTCGATATTCTAAGTGAAAGCCTTTTCGTAAAAACTAAATGATTAGAAAAAGGTTAGCCATGGAAAGCGATAACGCCACAGACTCCCACCGCGGTAAAACAATCGCTAACGCCTTTCCGCCCTACCTGAAAATGGAGGCAGATTGTCTGAGCTTGGTCATAGGCGATACCAAATGTGCTGATCATCGAGGCGTAGAGGTCACAACAGACAAAAACCGGGTGGTCGTTCCATACCGAATCCACCATGAGGGCAGCGAGCAGGATGGTAAGTCTCTGAGCCGGACGCAAAGCATCATGTACTCGTGCCTATTGACCAGGCATCACAATGGCTATGTGCGCCAGCGCCAACTTGAACGCATCCTCCCGGTCTACGAACCTTGGGTTGTTCCATTCGTTGTTCAGCTCACTGGCGAGTATGTGATCGAGATACTCGACACGTGCGAATCCCACTTTTCCCTGCTTGACCCTTTGCTTTATGGCTCCTTCATCAGAGACAACCCGAAGTATTTTCAGGCCACACGCGACCGAATGATCAGCTACTGGGATTGCTACTATCGGAGGCTATACAAGCGGAAACCTGACTATGTCGGGTTCAGGCTGTTCGACCGATTCCAAGACTTTGCATCTCGCCTGTAAAACTGAACCGCCCCCCCGGCCTAACCATCGCTGAGCGTCTGCAATGGGTCGATATCGGCCGCTGCTCACCACGTCGTCTCCTAATTGTACGAAAACGATCCTTCCGGACACTCCACACACGGCGTATTGAGCAGGAGCGGGTATTGGGTAGAAGCCTTCATTGCGACGATGCAAGACGATGCACGATAACCCGGTATCGGGCTTTAGCTGACCGGTTACGTTCAAACACGAGGAATGAGACATGGAATATCGGATTCAGATTGCTTCGGACGTGATCCGTGATGGCCTGGGACTAGAGCTTATTAACGCCACCAATCAAGTATGCGCCGAGGTCTTCAGGTGTGATTCTGATAACACATTGAAAATTTCGCTATTCGCTGAGGATCTGCCATTCGTACAGGTTGAAAATTTGGTGCTGATCGCCCGAGAAGAATTGGTTCGCTACGAGGACGGCACACCCTTGCCCTCTGCTATCCCTCTCCAAAGCTCATAGACAGAAGCCTTCAGATAGTCCTTCCCCGACGAACCTACCAACCATTGCCTGCCTCCTGGTGCCGAAAGGGATCCCTTTCGACATCAGATGGTCTGCAACGGGCTTTAGGGATCGCCGGGGAGGGGCTGCTACCGACTCAAAGCGGCTATTCAACTGCATCTCCATACAGGTGCGTGAGACCTCGGCCCACTGCTACCGTACTGGTGCGTATGTCAGCCAACTCAATCAATGCGGTTTAGCTTTACGCTTAGTAAAAGGCCTTACGCTCAGGAGGCGTGGATGAACAGAAATTTTCTTGGTATTGCGTGGGCGGGGCTCTATGCAGCCGATCTGACTGCGCTGGTCGGTTTCTATGTCGAAAGGGTAGGCCTTCCTATAGTGGAAAACGGCGATGGCTATTGCATGCTGGATGTCGGCGGCGGCGCAATTTTTGAGTTGTGGGCCGATGGCGCGCGCGCTCGTCATCGAAAGACGCCGGCAGAGCAGTCAGTGATCATCGCATTCGCGGTACTTTCATTGGAGTCTGCTATGGAGGACTTGAGCAACCGGGGGCTTCAGCCAGACTCCGAAGTGGGTACATACGGCAACAGTCGTTGGGTCTATTACTCAGACCCAGAAGGCAACAGGTTTGAGCTCAAAGAAACATTGGATGCTGCCCTCACTTAGTTGAGAACGGCTTCGCCAATGGCTCGCGACCATAGTAGATCAACACGTTGAAGACATTCCGCATTTGCGCCGTAAGTCAGCAGTGGCAGCGCTTCGGCAAGCCGAAGCCAGCGAAATGATGTGTGCTCCGCTGACAGGACAGGATCTTCCATACCCGAAATATCCGCAGTAAAGACGCGCTCTTCTACTTGCTGAGGCTCCGCACCATAGTGCTTTCGCCATTGCTCCTTGATCGGATATTGGTGACTGAATCCAGAGTAGATAGGCGGACTGATGCGCAGTGCAGTTTCTTCGAATACTTCGCGAACTGCCGCGTCCTGGAAGCTCTCCTGATCTTCAAGTGCGCCCGAAATGCCCTGAAAAAACGCCGGCAAGCCTAGATCATCTCGTGGGGCTCGCTGGAAGATCAGATACTGGCGTTCGCCTCCCACAGAGCGGGTCAGAAATACGTGAACTGAATAAGCACGTCGCATTGGCCTTCCTTTGCAAATGATCGATGGGCGAACGCGCGTTTACCTTTGCCAGGTTTTGGATCACTCACCTGTGCAGGAGTGCAGCCTTTGTGCGCCGGGACGTTGAGAATAATTAGCCTGATCTGGGTAAGATGACTTAGGCAGATCGCCCGCTCAAACATCACTTTCCGGGCTCAATATTTTCAAAAGTGTGTGGCGACCCCATGGCCCGCAGTATCCCGGAAGATGCGCAACGATCCTGTAACCGCAGCGTTTATATAAGTCAGCCGCGCCGTCATCGAGGGTCTCAATAAGTGCTTCCCGGCAACCACGCGCCAGAGCCAGCGCCTCAAGGCGGTGCAAAAGCTTAGTGCCGAGTTTCTGCCCCCGCCAAGCTGCGTCTACCCACAGGTAATTGATGAATAGGCGGCCGAATTCGGTACGGCCGGTGACGCCGCCTATCAAGACTCCATCTTCCAGCACTGTGCAAGCGATAGGGTTCGCCACGCCGCCTTGCTCACGGGACAAGTTCTGGCCGTGTTTTATGACGCCATCAGAGACGGCTTGCAGATGCTGTTCGTAAATGCCGTCGGATGTTTGCCAATCCTTCATGTCAGCCTCCCTATGCCAAGTGTACCAGCATCACATGCAAGTGCCGTTCCCTATATGTATCTATACAATATTTCGGCGGAGATGAACGGCCAATCCATCACGAATCTGCTGGAGGTCAGGTCTGGAGTTGATCGGGGTTGGCAGGATTTGAGGGCGGGGAGAATTGAGACGCCATAAGCGGAATCGCCGGCCGATTTCAGCCAAACTTAAAATACTGAGACATTCTCGGTTCGGTATGCGACGACTTACGATTTACCCCCTGTAAATTTTTTTAAAACGACGGAGTTGTTATATTTGAGAGCAAAGAAAAAGCAGAGCGGGTAGGGTCAACATAAGTCCGAGCTTCTGGCCCAATTTACTGGGGTCATTAAAGGCAGTTTAGCTTCAGCTTCACGCCGCGCTTTTCTTGTTTTAAGCCCCAGCAGGGGGCGGGAGAGTCGCCGTTTCGACCGAAGGTCGCTGCTTCACCTCTTTGGCTACAAACAGACAGCTCCTAAATTTTCAAAAATCCGTCGCCTGGCACAGCCGGCCCTAGATGGGGTAACTACGTCTGAAATTCGAGGTGGCAAAAATGGATTACAGTCTGGAAGCTGAAATATGGAAAGAGGCTCAAATTCAGTTAGGCGAACATGGATTTACACAGGTAATCGAGCGTGCCGTAGACAGCTATCGGCGTCGACCAGGTCATTCCCCTCTGGAGCGCATCCACGTCACGAGTGTCGGAGAGCTCGGGCTGCTTGCACTGCGTAACACCCAGAGACAGGCTGGGCACTCATTTGACACTGATCCACTGCCTTCTTACGTCGCGGTGAGAGCCGCTTTTAGGGCCCATATCTACTACGCCCTGCAATTGGAGATTATGCACCTGGGCGCGCCTACGGATCTAATCGCCGACGATCAGCTAGCCAGAGTATCGGCTTATGACCTACGTCCTCGCAGTTGGAAGCTTGGCGTGGACGCCGTCAAGACGTCGCAGATGCGGGTTGAGCAAGGGTGCACGGGCTCAATCACTGGTCATATCAATCGGGGTAATCCAGGGACATCCGTACACTGATTTGCGCTTAGATTGGTTGTTGCCGATTCACGAAGCGGATTCTTTTTCAAATCTTTTCAATAAAAATGCGGACAGGTCAAGATCGCTTGCACCAGTGATAGACAACTGCGCCAGCGCCTCGCCTAGGGCGGCTGAGTGTTTGAAACCGTGGCCCGAACAGGCAGACACTACGAGGATATTCTGCAGCGTAGGATGCTTGTCGACGATGAAGTGACTGTCTGGAGTCACGGTATAAGCGCAGACTGCCGACTTGAGTACCCGTGATGAAAGGCCAGCTAATTTTCCGTCTACTTGGGTTTCGAACATCTCGCGCTTCTCGTCCTTGGAAATCGTTCTCGCCAAGGCTTCAGGCGTGGATTCCTGCTCATATTGTTCGGTTGCAATCTTGACGCTGCCTTCCCCAGCCAGCGGTGGAAAGCCATAGCTCATGTCATCGTCGGTGCGCCCGTGCCGCATGATGAACACCGGTGACGTCTCTGCAAACCTAGCGCCCTTTTCCAGTTGAAACCAGAACAGCTTTTGTCTGCAAACTCGCAGTAAATGGTCAAAGTGGGGCGCCAGTAGCTCGCGCGACCACATACCTGCGCTGATCACCACTTTGTTGGCTTTGATAGTCCGGCGGTCGGTAATCACCGTGACGCCGCACACATCGGAGGTCACGTTGGAGACCGTTTCACCCTTAAAGAGGGTGGCCCCCTGCTGTTCAGCCAGGCTCAGCTGTACCGCAATGCAGCGCTCGGGGCGCAGATAACCACCGCTGGGCTCGAAGTACCCCACAGCGGTGTCCAGTACCGTGGCGAATTGCGCAAACCGCTGGCGAATCTGCTCTGCATCCAACATTTCATGCGCGATGCCATGAGTTTGAGCGAGTCTTACGGTACGGTTCGTGAAATCAGCCGCGTCTTCAGGGGCATAGTGGGGAGTAGAGCTTAAAACCAGCACTCCACACTGCTCAAAAAGTGACTCGCCCGAAATACTCTCCAGTTCCCGCCACAGCTCGTGGGAGCGTCGGACGATGGGTAAGTATTGCTCCCCTTCACCGACAGATAAGCGGGTTATTCGGGTATCACCGTGGCTTGACCCTTGGGTGTGGGGTGGATGAAAACGATCCACTCCGATCACGCTAGTTCCGCGTTTCGACAGATGGTACAAGGCTGCAGCTCCGACCGCCCCTAGCCCGATTACTGCGACGTCACACACTTGCATAACAGCTTCCTAGAGGAGAGAGAGCGGCATTGATTATGGGGCGAGATGGGCGTGCGTGGTAACCCTGACTAATCATGCTGGCGTTTCCAACACCGTTCAACCTTCTGCTTTTTTGAGAGACGATGAAAGTGAGTTTGCCGTCTCAATCATCTGCCGCTTCACACAGCCAGCGACGCTCACGCACTGCCTATTTCTGTGCGGGGGAGAAATGCTGGAGGGCCTCCCTAGGCTTCAAAAACTCGGCCGCCGATAATGATCGATCCGGCCCGGAAACGGGCATTGATTTCACAGCTGTTACCAAACATCGCTCCTTGAGACAGAGTGATGTTCTTTCCCAGATGGACGCTGAGTGCTCCGGCCGCAACACCCGTAGCCGCATCCTCTAGCGCTTCATCAAGGTGATTGAAATTACGACCTTCGTACCGATTCAGCTCCTGGTGGGTGTATGCATACAAGCCACTCACTCCTGCGGCTTTCCCCCATTCGCAAATTCGATTCAGATTGGGACGCAACGCATACAACGCTTGTCGACTGGGCATCTCAACCAGCAGTTTTGGACTGCCGACCGATGCTATCGAGGGCGGCGTTTTGATCGATGAAGGCGCGCAGCCCAACCAACCAGCAATTACTGTGACGTTTGGTACGGGCGTTTGCACGATCGAAGGCAGGACAGTGATATTCAGTTCATCCCTTGAACCCCCCAACTCCAGTAGCTGCCGGTTGACGGCCGTCAATGCAGACCCTCGGTACCACCCGATATCACGGCTCTGAAGATAACGCGCGGCCGCCAACGACGCGTGCAGACACAGTGGGCTTCTAGTGTGCGGGTAGTAAAAATCCAAGGTAAAGGGCCCCATTCCATCTTCGTTTTGAGTGATAAACACGCATGCGTTTGCTTTTTGTTCGGTTGCGAAACGCTGTCGCTCTGCTGCCGACCGCTTGCTGGTAGCGTAATCCAAAATGACCAGTGCTTCATTTCCGCTATTCGGGTCGGTGCCAAAGCATTTGAATCGCTGTATGTCCATTTACCCATCCATCAGTGATCAAGCTCAAAGTGTGCCGGGGGCGGGGTGGGTGAGCCACCTAGATCGCCGCGTACCTTGAAAGTGCGGCGGGGCATGAGTGATCCGTTGCCTTACGACTTGCTGCGCATGCGCTAACCGCGACCATGGAAAGGGGCACACTGGTATCAAAGGCCTCCTAAACCTTGCTCAGGGCGCCAACGTCTCTAAGGCATCGAGTACTTGCCGTAGGGCCTTGCCCAAAGGCTTATCCTGACGTAGCACGATGCCAAGCGTGCGGCTCATCGGCGGTTCCAAAGGCTCGATCCGCAGGCCCCGCCGATGGTGGGTAGCTCTCACTGACATGGCTGGCACGATGCTGTAGCCCAGACCGGCAGCGACCATTTCCTTGATGGCTTCGATGCTGCCCAGCTCCATCACTGGTTTGACCCGAACGCCGGCCTGAAAATACCACTTATCGATCAATAACCTTGTGCTGCTGCCAGCTTCAAAGACCACCAGCGGAAGGCTGGCTAATGACTGCGGTGTGGTCTGATGCGGGGTATCAGACTGGTCGGAGCTGAAGATCGCCACGAACGCTTCTTCCAGCAACGGGGTGATCGATAGACTGCGCCCGCCGGCGGGCATGGTGACTAACGCCAGATCGAGTCGGTTCTCCTCGACCGCGCGCAGGATCCCATCGGTATTGCCTGTGGTTTACGACATCAGCCCCAGCCGTGCCGGTGAGCATGCTCGCAACTTCCTGCGAGGCTGGAAGGGCAATTTGGTCTGCGATGATTTTGGTGGCTACAAGGCTAGCTTCGAACTCGGGGTGACGGAGATCGGCTGCATGGCCCATGCGCGGCGCAAGTTCTTCGAACTGCATGCCACGAACAAAAGCACGCTCGCCGAACAAGCTCTTCGCTATATCCAATTGCTTTACGAAATAGAGAGTGAAGTCCGCGACCTGGAGCCAGATTCACGGCAACGAATACGGCCAGAAAAAGCCGTACCGGTGATGGAAAGGCTGCATGCCTGGATGATCGGCCAGCGCGATCTCGTGCCTGAAGGTTCGGCCATCAGCAGAGCCCTGGATTACAGCTTGAAACGATGGGCAGCGCTATTGCGCTACCTTGATGACGGGGCCGTACCCATTGACAACAATTGGGCCGAGAACCAAATCCGACCGTGGGCTCTTGGACGCAACAACTGGCTATTTGCAGGATCGCTACGCAGCGGCAAACGGGCGGTAGCGATCATGAGTTTAATCCAGTCTGCACGGCTCAACAGGCATGAGCCGTAAGCCTATTTGAAGGATGTACTCACGCGTCTGCCAACTCAGCGCGCAAGTGAGATTGCAGATTTACTGCCACATAACTGGCTTCCGCCACGGAGCCGTTGAAATGGAAAAGATCACAAAGCAGTTCTTTCATTGATGAGCTTGTTTGCTATCGCTCGGCGCTTGATCACGATCCTCAAGACTATAATCTCGAACTACTTGGGCGATGCGCAGGTGATAGTCATCGAAAACCTGCCTACGGCCTGCTAATTGGGCCGAACGATGTAGCTCAAGGCCGCGCCACCGCTTAATAGCTTCCTCGTCACGCCAAAATGACAGTGAGAGAACCTTTCCTGGCTCACTTAGGCTTTGGAAACGCTCAACTGAGATGAAACCATCCAGCTCTGCTAGCAATGGTTTCAGTTAAACGGCAAGGTCAAGATACCGCTGGTATTGCTCCTCATGAGGCCATGCTTCAAAGATAACTGCGATCATTGCTGAATTTCGCGATCACTATAAAAATGAGGGATGCGACCATTAAGGGAGGGCAAATAACTCCACCGGTAAGGACGAGCAGATGAGGCTGGTTGTCGATGCAGCCATGCCAAAATCGCCTCAGAGGCGATAGTCAACGCAAGTTGCTGGCCTGGACAGTGATGTCTTCCTGAGCCGAAGCTGAAGGTTCGTCGTTGCGTTCGTTTGACCAAGAGTCTATCGGGGTCTGGGTTCGCGTAGGGATCCCTATTGGCTGAAGCGAGCAACACTAGAACGGTATCACCCGCCTCCAAGACGCTGCCCCCGATAGTGCATCGCTTCGCAACGAATCGCCGGGTGTTTTGCACGGGCGAGTCGTAGCGCGCTACCTCTTCCACCAAGTCTGCAACGAGCATCTGCGTAGGTTGCATGTCTTTAATCAGATCAGGGTTACGATGGAGCGATACAAGGGTATTGCCGATCAGGCCTGCGGTGGCTTCGCAGGTCTGTGACAACAGGCCGATCAGGTTAGCGATCAATGCATCATGATCTCTCCAGGCGGTGGCTTCGCATCCGCTCCAGATATGGCTCAAGAAGCGGCTACTTTCATCGTCATTACTCAGCAGCGCGCTGAATAATTGACTAAGTCGAGTGGCCCCGGAATTAGCTTCACCGAGTTGAATTTCGTTGCTTAACGGCGACAGGCAGGCGACAAAATCCCGTGTCAGCCTCGCTACTTCCTGTAGCCGGCTGGATGGAAGGCCTATCAAGGCGGCAATAACGGAAACCGGTAACGTGAACATCAACTCATCTAGATTTTCGACCGGGTTATCGAGGGTCTCGACCACACGTGACACGATGTCTGCGATGCAATCTGTCTCGACAGAGGCCAAGGCAGGTTCGACAGCCATCCTGGGGTACAGGTGATGCGGGCCCTCGTTCATGCGCATCAAACGACCGAAAATCATTCCTGCCACGCCTTGCGCAATCGCGGGAGGAATCGGCTCGTTTAGCGGACGCACCCTACAGTCGGGATGCCCCAGAATGGCTTCGACGGCTTTGGCACTACTTGCAATCCATAAACGAAGGTCTGCATCGAATAGCAGGCCGTTTTGTCGCCTGAGACCTGAGTAATAAACGTAAGGATCAGTATGGGTAGCTGCTTCAAAAGGCGTCATTCCGGAAGTCCTGTTCACAAAGAACGGCTACTATCGAACATCCTCCATGGTGACGATTCGCTCAGGAACGAAATATGGATGCTCGAAGCAATGACACCGCGATTTCTCGGATAGCCGGCGCTATTGCCGAACCAGCGAGGACGAAAATGCTTTGTTCGCTGATGGACGGCCACGCCCGTACCAGTACCGAAATGGCCGTCATCGCCGACGTGAGTGCATCCACGGCGAGCGCTCATTTGACAAGACTAAAAGAGGACGGATTGGTAAGGTTGCACACGCAGGGCAGGCATCGCTACTACAGTCTGGCTGACGCGCAAGTGGCCCAGGCTATTGAGGCCCTCATGGTGATCAGCCAAAACGCAGATACACGATATGTGTCCACGACCCCAACCCGATTGCAGTTCGCGCGTACCTGTTATGACCACATGGCAGGAACACTGGCTGTACAACTGCATGACCATTTCATGGAGTCAGGCTGGTTAACCGTGCCGGTTTCTGGGGAGCGTATGTATCAGCTCACGATGAGCGGCGAAAAAGCCATGACCGATCTCGGTATCGACATAGAAGAAGTAAGGGCACAACGGCGTCGTTTCGCGTGCTCCTGCCTGGACTGGAGCATGCGGCGCCCTCATCTTGCCGGAGCACTCGGAGCGGCTTTTCTACAGACGGTCATAAGCCGCAAGTGGGTTATCCAAGACCTTGATAGTCGTGCACTCGCATTGACATCCAAGGGACGAAAGGAGCTGTCTGGCCGATTCAGGATCATGCTGGAAAACAAAGAGATGGAGAGATCAGTAGTGCGGAATGCGACACGTCCCGCCGAGCCGGCTTTGCCGGCACGATAATTACTAATCCCTTCAGCTAAGCATCTATCAAGAAGCGGGCACTGCTTCGCGTGCCATATCTAAAATCAACGTGTATGAGCGGGACGCTTACCTACAGGGCAGGCCTAAAGCCGGCGCTGCATTAGCGAATGCTCTTTGCCCCAAGCACGAAATGACTCTAGATACTCCCATCCTCGCTTTGCGTAATAGTCACGTCGGTCATGTGTGTGCAAATACAGTTTCTGATGTCCGATTTCTACTGCTGTAGCGCAGACCTCTGTGATGAGTTGTTCGGCCAAGCCACGCTGCCTTGCCGACGGTGCAACAAGGACACACGCAAGCCACGGCCCGAGTTCTGGGTAATCGGGCGAGTCGTGGTTGGCCAGGGCGCCCCCTCCGAGGAGCTGACCATTTTCCAGAGCGATCACGGTTTGCCAGTTGCCGTCGTTCTGGCCATCTTTGAATTCTCTTTGCCAATCATGGAGCCCCTGGGTAGCGAATTCATACGCGAACTGTTCATGCAGCCACGCTGCAAATGTGTCGCTATAGTCCATGTGATCGTGAAGCAAGACCGTCCTGAGCATATTATTGATCCTTGAAACGAGCAGGTTTGTAGCGTCTGATGCACACTCGCGTGCTGCGTCGGTATCCACGGCTAACGCAACGTAATTATTGCAATTCAAGCCATCGCTCAGCGGTTTAGCGATGCCGAGCTTACAAAAAGTCGTGCTAGCCAGACGGGTGATATCACTGGTTATTTGTTCAACAAGCCTAGCCTATCAACAAGCAGATGCGGCTGGTCACTGATGCCTGGTCGGGGCTGTATTTTAAGCAAACATCCGGGAACCTCGCGGGGCTCAGGGCTGCATGACTAATACCTTAGTTGAGCGTGCCGTAAACGTCCGCTGAACTCACCTAGCTGTGACCAAAAACCCAGTAGGTCTATAATGAAAAACCTTTTTATCAGGATGATGACTGCTTTAATGAGCAAGCGTAAAAGAAAGACACTTCCGAAGGATTTCGATCAACTGTTGGAGCACGCTCGGTTTGCCGAGTTGATCGCAGTGTTCGATGTGTGCGACCTCGAAGCCACCGGTGGCTACAGCAAAAGCACCGCGCTTGGTTTTTATAATTGCCCCGATGATCTGGTTCGCTGGCTGGTGGAGCAGGGCGCAGACGTTGATGCCCGCGACCAGGATCAGCGAACAGCCTTGCACCATCGTAGTTCGAGTTGGAAAGGAGGTGTCGATCTGCTGCTGGATCTAGGGGCCGATATCGAGGCTCAGGATATCAGAGCGACACACCGCTGCAAGCGGCGATCAAAAGTCACAAGGCCGACGCAATCGCTGCCCTGATCCGCCGAGGCGCCAATAGAGAGGTTAGAAATCGCCAGGGATACAGCCTGTTGCACCTTGCACTGCTGACCACGTCCAACGCCGACATTAATGCCACTGCGGAAATCGCTCAGATATTGTTGGAGGCAGGTTCGCAAGTCGAAGCCGCTATGCGGTCGGAGGTGGAGCGTATCGGCCGTGGATTCGAATTTCACCGAGCCGGCTTCAACCCAGATTACCTAGTGGCAACCGATGCAGCCCTTACCACTCTCTATCGCCTTTTCAATGTAACTCCAGTTGCCGCGCGCAACATCCATGACGGTCAGGCTACGATAGTCGTGACACCAGCTGACTGGCCTGCCCAGCATCAGCAATTGTGGAAACTGCTGCTGCCATCCTCTGGAGCAGCGACAACGGTGCAAGGTGAAGTGATCCGCATCAGTGGCCGTATCTCGATAGAGATCAACGACAATGGCTCGGCCAACTGGGACGCGGATTTCAAAAAAATGCTAAAAGCGCTTTTGGAGCATTTAGGCAGTGCCGTGCCCTTAAGTGACCTGGAACTGGCCGACGCCCGCACGCTCGCTGCTGCACTAAAAAACGGTACCGATCCCGCAGGGTACAGCGATCGCCTCTGTGAACTGGCCGTATGGTGGGTCATCGCCAACCCGCAGCCAATGCCGTTAAATACGCCTTCCTATAACCGCTAACCGTGGGCGAGACCGTGTTTCCTTCCTCGTTGCGACGCTGCCTTGGTGGTAAAGCGTCGAAGCACGGCTTTTCCAAGATAAACGTCTGTCTAACACGCCTTCGATGCTGTTGCGTCGGATGTAGATTTTCATCGCGTAGGAGTTCCTTCCGAACTACGAAGTACTGCATAAAACCGCATCCGGCCAGCCCTGCTTTCAAATCCCCATTCGCAGTGTGGTTCTTGTTCTGGTCACGATCACAAGGCGAGTTTGCCGATTGGGTCTCAATAGCGCTGGGCACGCTTAATACGCCTTTCCTGATTCAACAGCAGAAGCACGTTCATGTCGAATCAGCAGTCCCTTGGTATACGCCATCTAGCCCATGTCGCCAGGACTGATTGCTTGAGTCGTTATCTGCCTCCTAGACGTCCTCCGCCGTCGACGCCGATCACTTGGCCCGCACAGTGGATGCACCCTCTCTAAGCAGCAAGGTAATCAAGAAGGCAACTTCCGTTGGACTTGGGCTTGCATCGGACTGGTGGAAAGTATTTGACGCTCAGCATCGTTTCCACTGGGGCATCAGCCAAGACATGTATCAGACAATTCTTGATCGTTACCTACCGCTTGATGGAGCAGCTCTGCAGCTAAAAACGCTTGATGTGGATAGTGGCCTATTAGTAGCATGTGTTCAGTTACGCCACAGGCGTGTAACTCCCAAGGAATGAAAATGCAAAACTTCACGCATGGCGAGAAAACTGTTGAATTTACTTCGTTGGTGGGGGAGGTAATCGGCAGTGAAAAACGGAGTGAAACGTATCTGTCTTCATCTGGTGGCGGTGGCTACGTAGGCAGGGAAGGTCTGGGATATTTGGTCTACCGGTACACAGTAGATTTCAAATGCTATAAGAAGATGGAGACGCGCTTGAATACACATCTTGAGCAACTGGCGCAGCAGGCATACGACAACGACCGCGCGCGCCAAATGGTCTGATGGCATTTACCTGCTGTTAGCATGGTCTGCAATACTATGCGAGCTGAGCCTTGGCCGATACGGCCAGCGATTCAGCTCTCGTCCCTCGGTGCAAGTTCAACGATGAGAGATGGGGCACAAGGCCGCTGCGGCGACAGCTCTTTACCTTCTCCTTATCCGACATCAAATATCCGATAGCGCAGAGCTCTCGGCGAAAAAATTGCTATCATTTTGATCTCATTCGTAAATCTCAACGTTTACGTCTCTCGCTCCCCGGGAAGTGCTTTGTGACTAAACGGTTCCTCGGTATCAGGATTGTCATGTCTGTGATGTTGTGTCTGACTGGGTGCGCTTGGTTTCAGACAGTTCCTCTGACCGGGGCTTATGGGGAGGGCTTTCGAAGCGGGTGCGGAGCTCGTGAGCAGGGTTCCGGATATGAGGCGCGGGATGCTGACGACCGGGCTCTTCTTCAAGGGCGGTACTGGCAAAGGTGGGGACGCGGTTTCAACTCCTGTCTGTCGCCTTGGGAAAAAGAGCAGCAAGACAAATGGCTGCATGGGGAAGACAAAAATTACTGCACCAAGCATCAAAAAAAGCGCGGCCACTGCAAAGAGTAGAGAGACGGCCAACGATCTGACACAGTTTTTTTGCGACCTACGGGCAAGCTGTAGGGTATCTAGTTAGCCTCATCCACAAGCTAGGTCGATTGGCAGCCGCGCAGGTGAGCCACAAGAGCCGCTACTCTGGCTCGGTGCATGATTTACAACCCCGCTACCACTCTCAACGTTCAGGATCATCGATGACCAACCTGCTGTTCATTTGCAGTCGGAACCAGTGGCGAAGCCCTACAGCGGAAGCGATGTGGCGCCGTCGACCTGGCTTTAACGTGCGTTCGGCCGGTACCAGTCCCAGTGCACGAAAATCAGTTGGGCCTGCAGACATTCGTTGGGCGGACGTGGTTTTCGTCATGGAACCTAAGCACCTGCAGCGGCTTCGAGCAGAATACGCCTCGCCTCCTTGAACACAAGCTCGTGCACGTTCTTGAGATCCCGGACGATTTTCAGTACATGGATCCCGAGCTAGTGGATTTGCTGGAGAGCGCGGTGAATGAATACCTTGAGCAGTAGGAGCTTCCCGGAAGTTGCGATCTGTCAGCAGTGACGTATTTCCAGCGTCGGATAGACTGCTTCGATAGGGGTTTTTTTCCTAGGGTTATTCAGCCCACCAATCTTTCTCTCCACGCATGATGCTGTGGCCGGTAAACCAGTCCTCGACCGTAGCAGTCAGGTTTATCACTGATCCGGTGTCGGCCTGGATGGGATCAAGCTGGTCTGCCTGCGCCGTGGCCCACGCTGCCCACAAGGCCGTTTGCTCTTGGACATGCGCTGGGCTGACAGCATTCGCCTTACAGGTGGCTTCGATGAACGCTCGAAGCTGAACTGAGCGCTGCCAGCGCTCCAAGTTGCTTACCAGCTCTAGGCGTAACCGCCGCTGACTTTCGTCGTCTCTCACCCGCTGCAGGCGCAATTCTTCCTCGATACGACGTGCACGTTGTTGTTCCTCACGCCTGATCCGCGCGGCTTTGATCGATTCGGCGATTATGGGGAGTCCCTCGACGATGCTGCCGAGCCTTTCCTCAAGCGTTTTCGTCTTGGTGTCAGCCCAGTTCTTGCGCGTACCGGACAAGGTATCCGCTTCTACTTGCAGGCTCAGGTCGCCTGTCGGCATCCATTCAAACTGAGGAGCTCGCCACGATGAGAAGTTGGGTGTCCAAGGGGCGCCTCGTCTGCGCGGGATCGGAGGTGGGGGAGGGAGGGCAAGTTTGGTCAGCCGCTCTCTGAGCTGAAGTGTGAGTTTCTCCGTTCCAATTTGGACTGTGGTCTTGTCATGAGTTCCAATCGTCCATCTATGCCCCAGTGCTTCGCTTGCTTTGATGAGCGTATCGAGGATAAGCGCTGAGCGATCAACCTGCGCTGCTGAGATTCGGGTGTCCAGCACGTGCATTTTCTCAATAGCTAAATGGCCCTCATGGGTTTTAGCGGACTGAACGTGCTTCAGCCATTTCTCGACCAGTGGATGAGGATCTTTCAACGTTCGAGGGAAGGCTGGTAGAACGGCGGGCGGGCCAATTTGTTTAGCCACTGTTTTTTGAGCGGGAAGGGACGTCCTATCCAGCACTTTGAAGCTAATCACCCCGGCGTCTACTGGAGGCTTGGGCTTGGGTGGGCGTTTCGCAAGCTGTTTGGCCCAGTACCCCCGAGACGGGAGGGGAATACCCGCCTTACGACAAGCTTTCGATAGGCCTACGTCTGATACGCCGATCTCTTGGGCAAGCTTCAACACAGGCGTTTCCCACACCTTGTCGAACAGCTCTAGGGTAGTGAAACTGACCACCTTGTACATAAGTTTGCCCCGAGGATTTGGAGCCTCAGTGTAGATCTGAACGAGTTGTTTCTGCTTCCGTTGCACCAACCAGCACCTTGCTGGTTCAAGACGCCAGGTCATGCATGCGTTCGTTGTCCTGACCCTGTTGTGATTAAAATGGCGAATGATTTCGTTAAAATGAAAAACTGATGCCTCTAGTCCGTCTGTTCTACCTACCACTCTTCTGGGCCCTTGCAGGATGCAGCATTCCCTACCAGACGCCTGAGGCTCTCCGTCAAATTGAGCGTGATCTGCAGTTGGTGCACGGATCAGTTCAGGCCCTGGCTCGGACTAATTGGTGCTATTTACCATATGGCTCTGGAAGTGGAGGCGATGGGCAGTGTCACGCGGTTCAAGGTCTGGGGGTTCTTTCAGGGGATGGCTTGATACTGAGCACGTATTCCGAGGGCATCTACGAGCGGTTCATGACGTTGAAAACAACTGACGTGCAGTGCATCAAAGTCTTTCGCGACCGCGACGCTCCAGCCAGCTTTTTTGTCTTTACCCGTGAATTAGCTACGCAGATCATTCCACTAACTGACAACGGGCAGTTTGACACCTCCACCAAGATCCGTTTTTTGGATTACCTCGCCGGTCAGAGCCAGATGAGCCGCATAAACTCAGACAGAGACTACGTTCGCGAAAATGGAAAGATTAATTCTCTCGTCTCGACCATTCCAGGCACCAAAATTACTATCGTAACCACCATTGCTGCTACAGAGGTTTTCAATCCGTGCCCGGAAAAGTAGAGGGTGGGATGTCGCAGGTTTTTTAACGGTGAGGGTTCGGCTTGCCGGACGCATCTTCAACAAGATACCTCGCAAGTGTCAAGAATGAGATCGGGTTAGATATATCGCAGCCATTCGGGTATGAGCTTTGGCTGATTGACGGACTTTTTTCGGCTACAGGCACCCATCTCGATCAGCCACGCTCACAATCTAGGATCTGGTGCAGCCCGGCCCAAGGTAGCGGTTCTACAGCGTCTTTAGCCTTGCATCCTGGCTCATGAATAAACGCTTGTTCACTTTGGGAGATAGGTTGACTGTAAGGGGCCGGCGAACACGCCTTCCGAACTCCAGCATTAAGGACGATGGTTTCCGCGTATTTTAAGCGGACGCTATCGCCCTTAACGTCAGGAATTCCATGCGCCAACGAAGCTCTTATCCCAAATCGTTCAAAGCCCAGGTTGTTCAGGAATGTCTGCAACCAGGCGCGACCATCTCCGGTGTCGCCATCAGTCATGGCCAACTTCTGATCCTGAAGGATGCGCCCGCTTTGTCCGTGGGCTCACGCAATGATTCGCATCGACGCCATCTGGCTCGCCACTGAGCCCATGGACATGCGTGCAGGCACTGAAACTGCGCTGGCCAGAGTGATTGGGGTGTTCGGTGCGGCGAAGCCGCACTGCGCTTATCTGTTTGCCAATCGCCGCGCTACTCGCATGAAAGTGCTGGTACATGACGGCATTGGCGTTTGGCTGGCTGCACGTCGATTGAACCAAGGCGGGTTTCATTGGCCTGGCATTCGACAAGGCTGCGAAATGGAGCTGGATAACGAGCAACTTCAGGCCTTGGTGCTCGGTCTACCTTGGCAACGCGTTGGTGCAGGCGGTGCAATCACACTGCTTTAAGAAGCTGTAATTAGCGCCTTGTCCTACTGCCGCAGGCGATCTGCTTTGGTAAAATCCACGGCATGACTTCCTCGCCTAATCTCGATCAAATGACCCCCGATCAACTGCGTGCATTCGCTGCGCAGTTGCTGTCGCAGGTCGAGACCATGGGCAAGACGGTCGAAGCGCTGGGCAAGAAGATCAACCGCGATCAAACGGTGATCGAGAAGCTGACCCACGAGATCGCACAACTCAAGCGCTTGAAGTTTGCCAAGCGCAGCGAGCAGATGAATCCTGAGCAGGCCAGCCTGCTTGATGACCTGATCGATACCGATATCGCGGCGATTGAGGCCGAGCTTCAAGCCTTGCAAATAGCGCCAGCGGCGACCGAGAAAAAACAAAAGCCCAAGCGCACGGCATTGCCGTCAGAGTTCCCACGAACGTTGATCCACCACGAACCGGACAACACCCACTGCCTATGCGGCTGCGCACTCAAGCGCATCGGTGAAGATGTCAGCGAAAAGCTGGACTACATGCCGGGCGTGTTTACCGTTGAACGCCATATTCGTGGCAAGTGGGTTTGCGATGATTGCGAAACGCTGATCCAGGCACCCGTACCGGCGCAGGTCATCGACAAGGGCATCCCGACTGCCGGATTACTTGCCCACCTCATGATCGCGAAGTTCGCTGATCATCTTCCGCTTTACCGTCAGGAATCGATTTTTGGTCGCGCCGGCTTGGCGATTCCACGCTCGACTTTAGCTCAATGGGTGGGCGTTACGGGCGTGCAGTTGCAGCCCCTGATCGATGCCCTGCGTGACGTCGTGATCGGGCAGCAGGTCGTGCACGCGGATGAAACACCCGTGCAAATGCTTGCTCCGGGCTCGAAGAAAACCCACCGTTCTTATGTTTGGGCTTACGCCACGAGCCAATTCTGCGAAACAGCCGCTGTCGTCTACGACTTCAGCGCCAGCCGCGCCGGTGAGCATGCTCGCAACTTCCTGCAAGGCTGGAAAGGTAAGTTGGTCTGCGATGATTCTGGCGGCTACAAAGCCAGCTTCGAACTTGGTGTTACCGAAATCGGCTGCATGGCCCATGCGCGGCGCAAGTTCTTCGACCTGCACGCCACGAACAAAAGCCAGCTCGCCGAGCAGGCTCTGCGTTACATCCAGTTGCTGTATGAAATCGAGAGCGAAGTGCGCGACCTGGAGCCGGATTTACGATGCCGAATACGGCAAGAAAAAGCCGTACCCGTGATGGATAGGCTGCATGCTTGGATGATCGCCCAGCGTGATCTTGTGCCCGAAGGCTCGGCTATCAGCAGAGCACTCGATTACAGCCTGAAACGCTGGGCAGCGCTTTCACGCTACCTCAATGACGGGGCCGTACCCATTGATAATAATTGGGCAGAGAATCACATCCGACCATGGGCTCTTGGCCGCAAGAACTGGCTCTTCGCCGGATCGCTACGCAGCGGAAAACGGGCGGCGGCGATCATGAGCTTGATCCAGTCGGCGCGGCTCAACGGGCATGATCCGTATGCCTATTTGAAGGACGTCCTCACGCGCCTGCCGACGCAGCAGGCCAGTGAGATTTCCGAGTTGCTACCGCACAGATGGACGCGAGCGTAATCGAAAAGCTTAACCGCTACGCGGCAAGCTCAACGTAGCTAGACTCCCCACCTCCAGTCGCGCCCGACAACCAACCCCATACGAACAACAGAGTGGTACGTCCTGCGTGATCAACGCCTACCGTGCCACGAGACCAGCCAGCAAGAATTTCACCATCCGTAGTTAAGCAATGATAAAGAAGCTCAATGGTATCGGGGCTAGTCACGCGTCCGACTTGATGACCCATGCGGATCCGGCCACCTTGGTAAGTACCCCAAATGGAATCTTCTTCGACATGGTAGTGAAATACTGTGCCGGCACCGGATAGCCCGTGGGCGTTACCCGCTACCGAAAATCGGCGATTGTTCAAACGCTCCCTGATTTGAGCAAGGGGGATTTCCATAAAATGTCGCGTCCTTTTAGTCGAGATGTTCCATTACAGTCTTCGATGATCTTAAGCCATTTTCTCGTGCCTGAAGAGTGGTCTGCTTGCCTACCCCGGAGCCGCAACTCACGACGATAAAAAGCAAGATGTGTTCACCGCCCGCTTACCGCTCGACCCTCGCATGTCTCGGTTTACATATGAGAAGGTCAAGAGGTGTATTTGCAGGCCGGGTCGTGCCGCCCGTTAAGGAAGCAAAGAGCGCAGGTATACCAGTGTCGAAATAGTCCTTGCGTGTCGATTGCCGTGATGGCTAGAGTTGAAATCGTTGAACACCGCAGGTAAGCGCAATGGAACTGCTCGATATTTACCTCCCTCACTACCATTTTCGTGAGCGTCACACCCTCGATATTCGCGCTACGGCTGCCGAGATTATGGCTGCTGTCGAAAGATACGATAGTACCCAGGATCGCTTTGTTCGGGCGATGACCCTGCTGCGCGAGATGCCGCAGCGGTTAATTTGGATGCTAGGTGATGCGCCAGCTCGCAATCGTCCGCCATTCAGCCTTGGAAACTTTACCGACCTTGGAACCATTCCTGATAAAGCTCTCGCATTAGGTCTGGCGGGTCGCTTCTGGAAGCTAGACTACGGGCAAGAAACCGTGCCTGACGCAGAAACTTTTATGCGTTTCGAACAGCCCGGCGCGGCACGTCTGGTACTCGGATTTAGCGCCACTGAACTTGGGGACGGGCTCACCCGACTTGTCACGGAAACACGTGTGCAGTGCCTTGATGCTGGCGCCTTGCGCCAATTTCGCCCGTACTGGTACCTGATCCGCCCCGTAAGTGGGCTGATTCGGAGGCGTGTACTTAAAGGCATCAAACGGGAAGTTTGCAGCATCCAACACTAATACTCGGATTGCTCTATCGGGATTAGCCTGATCACCTTGCCCAAAATTACTTCTTGCGGTCGCAGTAGGGTTGGCTGCAGCTGTCGCAGCACCGCCCTCTATCGGTCGTGTCATACCGTTCGTAATATCGAAGCCTACGGCCAGCAAGCCTTCAATTGGTTTCCGGCTTTTAGATGAAGGCGATGGACGTTGAATGGGCACCCATGCGGTCACGCTGCGACGTTGCCGTTGCGCATATCTACGAGCACCGAGGGCACTGCATTACCACTCACTGGCTGCATACGTCGTGCAGCGTACGCGCTTGCCAAGCATGGATTGAAAGCAAGTCTGCCTGTGTTTGACCGCTCGCTTGCGATCGACAATTATCTGCTTTTTTAGCGTGAGAACCCTCTGTTGTCTGTCTATAATCCGCGCATGTTGAATCCGACCGAAATCCGCCCAATTCTCAAGCAATGGGTCGCGAAAGCGATGCCTCACGAGGAAAGTGACGTCTTCATCGAGGAGCTATGCTTCATCGATAAGGCAAGACGCGCCGATCTCGTTCATGCAAATGGAAAGCTCACCGCCTTTGAGATCAAATCCCACGCAGACACCCTTGCACGATGGGAAGGTCAGCAAGAGGCTTACATGGCGTGCTTTGACGAGGTCTGGCTATGCTGCCACTCAAAACACTTGGTGAAGGCACTTGAATCTTGCCTTCCTCACGTTGGAGTTCTCGTCGTTGATGATTATTCAGGTATGGCGATGATTCGAAAAGCCAAGCCCAACAAGTATCAAGACAAGTTTCACCTTACGGGCTTTCTGTGGCGCAATGAATTGGATGCGCTTGCCAACAAGCATGGCGTGCCAACGAAGAGTCGAGACCTTATAAAGGAAGTCCGCCGCCAGCTTAGCGACGCACTTCCTATAGGCGACATCAGATCACACGTGCTGGCGTGCCTGAAGCTACGATACCGCTAGATCAAGTCATCTGGATCAAGGTCATCGAAATCATTATCAGCATATTGCATGGACTGAATCATCGCGCAGATATGTTGATTGATCCTGTACCCGTTCCATGTACCGTTGTTTCCGTAGCCGGTGGAAGTAGCGACAATTCTGGAATACTCACGAGTCGCCCAGCAGAAATCGTCACCGTGATAACCCGGTAGAGTTCTGATTTCCTGAGCAATTTCCACGTATCTCACAAATTCTTTGTCAGAGCCTTTGCGCCGTTGCCACCATTCCGTTGGCGTGTAATAGCAGGCAAAAGGAAGCACGGGCATGCCCCGAATATATTCCATCGGGGCGGTAGGGTTCGTTGCCGCATAATCGCCATAGATTATGTTCGACTCTATGCCGCTTGTATCAACCCTTGATTGCCACGCTACATCGTAACAAGCTGAGGAACGAGAGCTGTTTGATGCCGGTTTATCGATAGGGAACGAAGTGCTCGCGAGAACCAAGTTTCTGACCCGGTAGCTGTTTAAATGTCTTAGCGATAAATTGAAATCCGATCCCGATGCAGTATTGGCCGGACTGGTTGCGCCGAAGTCTAGAATAACCGTCGCGGTCTCTGGACTTTCAAGTGCGTCCAATATGGACAACAGTCTGTTCCAGGATGTAGCGGTGGGTTCTCCTGGGCAAGTAACTCTAATGGCAATATTTTGAAAGTTGCCTTGGAGAGCAAGCGCGCTTTGAATCACCGCTCGCTGCGGGTCATCATCAACCCAGGATACGACCGGTATCAGCTTCTGGTTGATGGCTGCCACATCTGCAAAAAACTGCCGTTTGTTTTGAAACGCGCCATTGGAATTATGCAAATCATTATTCGTTATGAAGAGCTCAGCAACATCCTTAGCTACCCGTGAAACGTCTAGGAAAAAGGGGTGTTCAGTCCAATTTGCCAAGAAAGTTTGTAGGTGCCTATCGTCATCACATCGCATGTCTAATAAAGGCGCTACGACGTCCCGCCTTGAGGCTTCTAGATTTATTAGAGCTTTAACGTCATTCTGACCAACGCGTAAACAAGCCACGTACTGCATATTGCACTCCCTGCATGATGTGTAATGGACAACTAAACCAGCACTGCTGGGCACGCAGCGCACTGTAGACCCCCCATCCAATACCAGCCGCGACATGTTTAACATATCAGGGATGTTGCACGGACACCGGGCCTTGCCCATGCTCCTAGCAAGGCAGCGGGTGGGAGCCTGAACGATAGCACTTCAATATCTTAGGGCCAGTCGCTTTGACGGTATTTTTGTGGGTGCTTAAAGCCTGCTCCGCGTGTGCGCTGATGCTTGCTTAGCGCATCACTCGTAACCAGCCCCTGGCACGTAGCGGTAAAAGATCCTTCCTAGCCTTGGCCCGAGATAGAGAGTTCCGCCTCTCCGTTGAGGGGGGCTCATCGGGTTCGCTAGGGGATGGAGAGTAGAGCATCCACACATCAAAGTGGTTTCTCTTTCGCTGTTCGTTTTCGCTGCTGTGGCAAGATACGCGGATCGTTGTGATTTAGGTTCCGGTGTACAGTCTAGAGGTCGAGTTAAAATTTTGGATAGCCGCTGTTTTGAGGATTTATGAGGCTTATGACAAAGACACCGTGCACTGCAATAGCTCCTCATTGGTTCTTGAGCTAAACCAAATGCATTTGTCGCTGACATCCGCAATTCAAAAATGGCAGATGGAGTTTTCCAAAAACGGTCGCGTGATGTGCTGGACGGTCATGGAGCGCTCGACTTGGCAACTGTTGAAGGCTGAGGGAAAGCTCACGTGCCCCATCGGCGACGCCTGCGATGACCCAATCTTTCAGGACGCATATGCCTGGATGAAGAACTCGATGGCCAGCGCTGGGATAGTTGCACCGACGCATGGCTTATCTCCTTGGTGGTGTTGGATAACCCGTGGTCAAAACCATCCTGAGCCCTTCATTGAAGACGTGGAAGGCCTAAGAGATCCTGTTGTGCTTCAACTCGCCGTTCCCTCCGAACAGGTTGTCCTGTCGTGCTTCGACCTTTGGCATTTTGTACTTAACAAGTGGTATGTCTGGTCATCGGAGCTTGATGAGCAAGATTTTGATCGGGCTAAGGAAAATGCAGGAGAGGGATCCGATGCTGCGGTGCAGCTTCAGCAGCGGATGCAGCATTCGTGGTCAGCAGTATTTGAGCTTGATCAAACTGTCGTGGACATGGGCCCGTTTGAAACCAAAAGTATCCAGGGGTGTTTTTGGACGCTGAGGTTGGAATACGTGACAGCTGTGATCGAGCCGATTGCATTAACCTCCTACCCGTAATCTTGAACTCAATCAGGCGTGGTCAAGCTCTGAAGCCGTCCGCCCAAGTCCTTTTACCTAACCCCATGTCGACGCGGGTACCGACGCATCGCGCGTGGGTCACTTTCGCATCAGTAGACACTCGACTGATCTGCGTCAAGCGTCTCTGCGTTCACTTGCGCTGGAAAATCCCTGCGAACCCACTCGATAAAATCGACTCATTCATTCAAAGGCGGCAACCTGCGCTTTACGGGCGTCTTCTTGACGATCGCTGTGTTGGTCTCGGCATATGCGTTCAGGCGATCAAGCAATGCGTCTAGCTGATCCATCGTGCGTACATGCAGCTTGGCGATGAAGCAGTCCTCGCCGGTAACTTTGTCGCATTCCGTAAACTCCGGAATAGATTGAATCTGCCGCTCGACCTCCTGCAACTGCCCGGGAAGCGGACGTATGCGCACAATGGCCTGAAGCATGTAACCAAATTGCCTCGGGTCAATTTCTACGGTGTAAGCGTTGAGGACTCCGCGCTCTTCAAGGCGACGCAGCCGCTCGGCAACGCTTGGGGAAGAAAGGCCGCTGACGTTGGCGAGAGCCTTCAGAGACAAGCGCGAGTCTTTCATCAGGGCAGCGATGAGTAAATGATCTATAGCGTCAGTCATTATTCGCTCTAAGGTTTTAATGATATTTGTCCTAGAAAAGAAAGGCCAAAACGACTTTTGGCCTTTTCTTTTGCATGGAAGCGGTCACATCCAGCTTGCCATAATTTGTCCTTACTTGAGGAGCACATCATGGACAATTCTGTACGTCGCGGCACATGGGAAATGGTCTTCGCGATGTTGATTTCCGGGACGATCGGCTGGTTTGTGCTTGCATCCCAAGTACCGCTTTTCGAGGTCGTCTTTTGGCGCTGTGTCATTGGAGGAGTGACCTTAGCCGCCATCTGCAAGACGATGGGTTACTTGAGCATTCGCATTTTTACACTGCAGACGCTCGGATTGGCAGTGCTCAGTGGCGTGGCTATCGTCGGTAACTGGCTCCGGCTGTTTAGGTCGTACAGCAAAGCTTCGATCGCCATCGGGACAGCGGTCTATAACATCCAACCCTTTATTCTGGTCGTGCTGGCCGCTATGTTCCTCGGGGAAAAGGTGACATTGCAGAAGCTTGCCTGGCTGTCGGTCGCATTCCTGGGAATGCTGGCCATTGTCAGTGCACACGGTGACCTGCAAACCAGTGCCGGCGATTACCTCAGTGGCGTGGCGCTGGCGGCAGGCGCCGCACTTCTTTACGCCGTAGCTGCCTTGATCATCAAGGGCTTAAAGGGTGTGCCACCGCATTTGATTGCGCTCATTCAAGTTATCACCGGCGCCGTACTACTGGCTCCCACAATTAGTTGGCAGAGTCTGCCTGCAGCACCAGCGTCTTGGGCAGCGCTGGGGATTCTGGATGTGGTGCACACCGGTTTGATGTACATATTGCTGTACGGGGCCATTCAAAAGTTGCCGACGACGCTGACGGGAGCACTGTCTTTCATCTACCCGGTGGCGGCCATCCTGGTGGACTGGATTGCGTTCGGCCACCGGCTGGGAATGATGCAATGGATTGGTGTAAGTGCGATCTTGATCGCGGCAGCGGGTATGCAGCGTGGCAGGGGATTACGTTCAGTGATCCGAGTCAAGGCTGAGTCGATTTAATTGCGCATGCGCATGCTCCAGACGCTGCACCCCGCGCTCACGCTAGGAAAACCTCTCCACGACATGCTGTGGCAGGTGACTGAGCGCATAAACTAATAGCGAGAAAGATGCTGGCAGATATCGAACAAACTTGCCCTCTCTCCCTTGTATAGAGCAAGCAGTGCGCTCGGTAGAATCAGCTCCTGATTGAGCTTGGGAGCGACACCGCGCCCTTGCGCCTTACACCGCCGAGAAGAGGGTACACGTAACCATTCTCCGGCCGCATTTTGTTGAGAGTGCGAGGAGTCATCTACGAAGCCCGTACATCATTTGCATTGAAGATGCTATGAACCGCCATTCCTGCGCCTATGAGCACCGCAATAAGCCCTGATGTCTCTACGGACGTTGGAAGCCTGCCGTTAAAGAGCGAGCTGAGGACACCTGCAAAAAAAGATTCCAACGAAATCAACTGACCCGAAAGCACCATCGGGAGCCGTCGTGTCGCAGCGTTCCATGCCCACGCGCCGATCACCGAAGACATTAGCGCAATGACTAAGCCCCAGGCATACAGATGTCCCGCTAAGGGAACACTGAATCCGATACTCGGGAGCTTAAACAGGCCTAGCGTTTGAATGACCGGAATCAGGCACAAGGCGCCCATGCCAGCACCCACCATCATTAGCCCCGTCCAGATGCCCGTCGCGGCAGGGGGAATCTTCCGCACGGCGCTTTGATTCAGCAGACTGAAGCCCAACCACAGTGTTACTGCCAAGGCAGAGAAGAAAAAGCCCGCCTGCCAAGAGGTCGCGCCTGTCTTCGGCAGGTTCATGCTGCTGATCGTTGAAAAGAGGAGCCCAATCAGCATGAATGAGAGCGGTAAGGCAAGACGGCGCCACCGCACTGTCTTCTCTTTTGCATTGGCGAACAAGGCAAGTAAAACAGGTACGAAACCTACAAACGCTGCCGTCAGTACCGGGCCGCCGTAGATAACGCCTGCTGCTATGCAGCTGCTGTACCCCAAGTACCCCGTTGCGCCCAGGGCTGCGGCGATTGCCTGCTGGGAGCGTCGTAAGGATCGCCGCTGGGCACGACACAGTGTTACCCCCACTGCCCCAATTGCACCCGCTATGAGAAATCGTAAAACCGTAAGGTCGTAAATGCTGTAGGCGCCAGTGACGTAGGGAGCGATGAAGTTAAGAGCCCACGCCAGCGTTGCGAAAACGGCGAGTGTCACTCCGGCGATGATATTTGAACGGTCGGTGACCATGAGCTGAGATCCGATATATGTTCAGCGCATCTTGCCCTCTGCTGCAATGTGTTAAAAACGAGCTTTCAGGTCTGAATGCATAACGGCTGATTATGAATAAGCTCAGGAAAACATTGCCTCCGTTGACCAGTTTGCTGCCGTTCGAGGCGGCTGCTCGACTGGAGAGCTTTTCGAAGGCCGCTGATGAATTGCACATCACTCAAGCGGCCATCAGCAGGCAGATTCGGGGGCTGGAAAGCGATCTTGGGGCAAAACTGTTTATCCGCCGTAATCGAGCTGTCTTTCTAACAGAGGAGGGGAGACAGTTAGCGGGAGTGGTGAGTGCGGCATTGGCAAGTATCAGCGACGGTGCTGTATCGCTTCGCAAATCACATCGCAAAAATCGTGTTGTCCTGCTTTGCCAGTTATGTGAAGCCTTTTATTGGCTGATGCCCCGTCTTGCCGCGTTCCAGGATCGATATCCGGAAATCGAAGTGCAGGTAGTGACCTCAACGCGGCCTATTGCCGAGTTCAATGACCGCTTCGATATAGCCCTGCAAAGCACTGGGCGTGCGAACGGCCCGCATACTCTGGTCTCTACGGCTGCCGACGAAGTCTTCCCGGTGTGTAGCCCGAGCTACTTTGCGCCTAGCAAGACACTAAGCCTTGAAGAACTCCGCTCGCACACTCTTTTACACTACGCTCCCACCTCCCCGGATTTCATGACCTGGGAAGACTGGTTGCAGGTGTTTGGGACTACGATAGAAGCTCATACAGGCACTGTGTTTGACAGCTACCCGCTGATGCTTCAGGCGGCAGCCGCAGGGCATGGGATTGCATTAGGATGGCGTCGAACTGCCGGGAAGCTTATTCAAGAGGGGGCTTTGATGCGACCTTGCGGAGAAAGCGTTCATCTCCCGCATGCAATTTCTGTTTATAAAGAAAGCGGTGCAGATGAGCGTATTGAAGTGGACGCGTTACTGGGCTGGCTTCAAGAGCATTTGCTCACCTGGCGCTGAGAATCTAGTTTCGATCCGTACCTTGGGAACCCTGCGTGATCGAGGTCAACCAAGTGCGCTAGCCTCGCGACCGTTGCAAAACTAAGCAAGTGACTGCTCACACGCGAACGGCTAACATCGGTGAGTCCTAACATCCTTGGAGCTATACATGTCGCGTCTCGCCGAATTTCGCAAACTTGAACAACAGCTCGCAGCCCAGCTCGCCGAGCTAGAAACGCTGAAAAACGACAGCGGTTTGAAGAAAGAAATCGAGTTTGAAACCAAACTGCGTGGCCTGCTGGGTGAATACGGCTTCAGCTTGAGAGAAATTGTTGGCATTCTCGATCCACAGGCCGCCAGTGGTCGCAAGTCTCCTCCAGCAGCTGCCGAGAAAAAGACCCGTAAGGCCCGCGATTTGAAAGTTTACAAAAATCCTTTGACTGGCGAGGTCGTTGAAACCAAGGGAGGCAACCATAAACTGCTCAAAGCCTGGAAGAGCCAGTTTGGCGATGAAGTCGAGACTTGGCTGGTTAAATAAGCCAGTGGTTTTAAATCAGCCGTCCTAGTGACGGCTTTTTTCTGTCTCTGATTGCGGGCCAAGCTCACCTGAATGCCCTGTTGTAGCATGACCAAATAAGCGGATCGTGGACAACGGCTTAGTTCAGCGCATTCTCAGCGCAGTGGGGCGAGGGAGCATGGGTAGCGAAAAAAGGCCAGTCTCCCGCGATCTCTGTCTGAGTTGGTCTCCCCCTAACTAGCGCCCGTGCGCTTAACCTCAATAGCAAGCGGCTGCTACAAGGTGCTTTTGTCCGCCAGTGCTATATTGGTCAGCCGCGCTCATAATCCAGGATCTGATGCAGCTCAGCCCAGGGCATCTCCGCAACTTCGCCCTTAGCTTTGCAACCTGGCTCGTGTGGGAATACGTCCTCACAGAGCGAGACAGATTGCCCCCGCATGCACCCAGTGCACACCACCAGCCCACCGACCAATGCCCAAGCGGATGACCATGCGATCATGCGTTGATTGCTATCCATATTCGGCGTCCCTTATGCCAGTGATAAGCCTCATGCTCACCTAAGCTGCGTGCGCTGTCGATGCTCGAACAGGTGCCCTCGAACGAGGGGTACAACTCCTAATCGGTAGAAGATTTGACGGTCTGGCATTCGCCCGCTCGGATTGGGCGTCAATGCACATTGATCTTCACGATCTTTCCCACTCGCGCGTCCTTCGTGTGAGTACGGATTTTGTCTTCAGCGCTTTGGATGTTCATGGCTAGCTCCACTAGGCGCCGAGCTTCTTCCTCCTGCCCGACCTCCGCTAGCCGTACTGAGGCGCTCAACAGAGAGGTGAAGGCGTCATGCAGCGTCTCGGCAACCTCGGTCATGCTTTTCACGAGGTCTGCAGTCGGGGAATTGGTTTGCATGTGTTTGTCCACAAAGGGGCGCCTGGGCGTTCGAGGGTTCGGACAACATTGCTAGAGTCGCGTAGCTGGATCAGCTCAGGCCAGTTGCCATGGCTGGAGCAGTTCGGGTGTGATGCGCTCGAAAGCTTGGCGTTCGTTGCATTTTTAATTACCCGGTTGCAGATTCGTGGTAAGCGTCCGGCGAAGTCACCTACCCGATACCGGCGATAAGGGCGATGTTGTCCACTTAAAAATACGTGGACACTATCGCCCCTATCATCAGGATTGCCATGCGCCAAAGAACCTCTTATCCCAAACCCTTTAAGGCCCAGATCGTCCAAGAATGCCTGCAACCTGGCGTGTCGATGGCCAGCGTGGCCCTGCGTCACGGCATTAATGCCAACCTGGTTCGAAAGTGGATACCTACTCATCGCGATCATCAGGCGCCGGCTTTGCCTGCTTTTGTTCCGATGAAGCTTGCGCCCGCAACCCAGCCCGATCAGCAGATGTCGGTCAACATCGAGGTTCCTTTCGGGCGGCAAAAACTCACTGTGACGTGGCCATCTTCAGATCCTGAAGGGTGTGCTCGTTTTGTCCGCGAGCTTGCCAAGTGATCCGCATTGATGCCATCTGGCTCGCGACCGAGCCCATGGATATGCGTGCCGGTACCGAGACCGCGTTGGCCAAAGTGATTGCAATATTCGGTGCGGCGAAGCCGCACTGTGCTTATCTCTTTGCCAATCGACGTGCTAACCGAATGAAAGTCCTGGTTCATGACGGGATTGGTGTTTGGCTGGCTGCACGGCGGTTGAACCAAGGCAAATTCCACTGGCCAGGCATTCGGCAAGGCTGCGAGATGGAGCTGGATACCGAGCAACTTGAGGCCTTGGTATTAGGTCTGCCTTGGCAGCGTGTTGGCGCTGCCGGCACAATCACACTGCTTTAAAGTTGTAATTAGACTCTTGGCCTACTGCCGCAAGCGATCTGCTTTGGTAAAATTCAAGGCATGACTTCTTCGCCCAATATCGATCAGATGACCCCCGACCAACTGCGTGCATTCGCTGCGCAGTTGATGTCGAAGGTCGACACCATGGGCAGAAAGATCCACCGCGATCAAACCATCATCGAACAGCTGACCCACGAAATCGCCATCCTCAAGCGGCACAGGTTTGCCAAGCGCAGCGAACAGATCAGCCCTGAGCAAGGCAACTTGCTCGACGACCTGCTCAACACCGATCTTGAGGCTATCGACGCCGAGTTGAAGGCCCTCCGACCGGCTCCCGCTCCAGAAGAGAAGCGTCAGCAACCCAAGCGCGCGCCGCTGCCACCGCAGTTTCCACGCACCGTAATTCATCACGAACCGGAAAACACCCAGTGCGCGTGCGGCTGCCAACTTCAGCGCATCGGCGAGGCCATCAGCGAGAAGCTGGATTACACGCCGGGCGTGTTCACCGTCGAACAGCATGTGCGTGGAAAATGGGCCTGCCGTCAGTGCGAAACATTGATCCAGGCACCGGTCCCGGCCCAGGTAATTGATAAGGGTATACCTACCGCAGGTCTGCTCGCTCACGTAATGGTGGCGAAATTTGCCGACCACTTGCCGCTGTACCGGCAGGAGAAAATCTTTGGCCGCGCCGGCTTAGCCATCGCGCGTTCAACTCTCGCGCAATGGGTTGGGCAGACCGGTGTACAGCTTCAGCCATTGGTTGATGCCTTGCGTGAAGCTGTTCTGGCCCAACGAGTTGTCCATGCTGACGAAACTCCGGTGCAGATGCTTGCGCCCGGAGAGAAGAAAACTCACCGCGCTTATGTCTGGGCTTACTGCGCCACGCCGTTCTCGGCGCTTAAGGCTGTAGTTTATGACTTCAGCCCGAGCCGCGCCGGCGAGCATGCACGTAACTTCCTCGGCTCGTGGGACGGCAAGCTGGTGTGCGACGATTTTGCTGGCTACAAAGCCGGTTTCGAGAAGGGCATGACCGAAATTGGTTGCATGGCCCACGCACGCCGCAAGTTTTTCGATCTGCACGTGGCGAATAAAAGTCAGTTGGCAGCACAGGCACTGCACTCGATTGGCGGCTTGTACGAAGTTGAACGCCAAGCGTGCGAGATGAGTGATGAGGATCGCTGGCGGATACGGCAAGAAAAAGCTGCGCCGTTAGCGAAAGCGCTGCACGACTGGATGTTGGCCCAGCGCGATCTTGTACCTGACGGATCAGCGACGGCCAAAGCCTTGGATTACAGCCTTAAACGCTGGGTTGCGCTGATGCGCTACCTGGAAGATGGGGCCGTGCCCATCGACAACAACCCAGTCGAGAATCAGATCCGGCCGTGGGCGCTCGGGCGTTCAAACTGGTTGTTTGCCGGGTCGCTTCGCAGCGGCAAACGGGCTGCGGAGATCATGAGTCTGATCCAGTCAGCACGCATGAATGGGCACGATCCGTATGCCTATTTAAAAGATGTGCTGACGCGCCTGCCGACGCAGCGGGCGAGTGCAATTGAGCAACTGCTGCCGCACCAGTGGGTATCTGCCTGAGTTATGCAAGGTGACTCGACGGACACTTACGAATCAACCTACCGGATGGGGAGAAAGTGCGGGCAAGGTTAACCATCTTCACCATTTCACCCATGACTTTCTTGGTTCGTAATGACTCCGCAAAGCCGGTTTTCAGCGCCTCGAATAGCTTTGGCGATTCGCCAGAAATAGAGCACACCGATCAGGAGTTCGAACATCGATCCAACAATCCAGCACCAAATAAGCGACGACGGGGTTTGGATATTGCTTCTGGCGACGTAGTAGATCAGCGGAATGCTCACTAGCCACATGAGCCCCAAGCGTGTGAAGAGCGAAAATCGGGTCATACCCAGGCTTTCCAGCACTGCAGCACCTGTCATGGAAAAGACGAAGGCTACAGAGAACGTCCACAGTATTCGCTGTGTGTCGACAGCAAGGGAAACAGTTTCTGGATTACTCCCCAGGTCTCCAAACGCACTGAGCAACAGATGTGGCATCGTTATTTGGAGAATGGAAACCGGCAGCACGTAGAACAGCTCAAGCAGCACCGTTACCCGCAGTATCTTCGCCAGCTCGGCATACTGTTTGTTACCGGCCACCGTCGCGCAAAGAATACTGCAGCCTACCCCCAATCCAATGATTGGAATGATGCCCAGATAATTAACTGTCAGATTGATATTGTTAGCCGCCAGCGCACTTGAGCCCAGCATCGCGACAATCCAGATGAAGGCCGTGTTTCCCAACTGATCCACGCCTGCTGACAAGCCACCAGGAACACCTCTGCGCAGCCAGAAGATGAGCTGGGTCAAAAGAGATATTTTGCGTCCAGCAAGTATGCTCGCGCCTTCTGTCCAAACCTGTCGGGGCAAAATAATCAGGTAACAAACCAGCATAGCTAGTGTGCCGATCAGGGTGCCAATTGCAGCACCAGCCATGCCCAGTTCAGGCAATCCAAACCTTCCAAAGACCAGCCCAATGGTGAAGATGGAATCGACAACCTGCCCCCCCATGCCAACAAGAAACGTCTCTTTTGTCCTGCCTACACCATTAAAAAAGGACGAAAAACCTGTGTTGATTGTCATCACGCCACCGAAGATTGATGCCCAGAGCATGTACTCGGATTCGAGGCTCACAATGTGCGGTGGACGAGCACTTAACTGCGGGATAATGGCAATCAGCGGAGCGGCGGCGAACAACAACACACTGCAGATCAGGCCGAGAAAAAGCCCTGCGGCAGCTTCAGTCCAAGGCTCACATCGGGGCATGCGGCCCTTGGCTTGGGCAATAAAAGAGCGCGCTATTCCTACAGTGCTACAAAAGAACGCGATGATTGCCATGCTCGTAAATACCGCAGGGCCAGACGCTGCCAGGGTATCCGGCGAGTAATGGGCCAAGCACAGCCTATCGACGAGCATCATCAATAGGTTACCCATCATTGATCCCATCAACGGAAACGAAACACTGAGAATTCTTTTTGCTATGCGCGCGTCAAACCAGTGATGCATGTTCACATTCCGTTGAGTAGGAGGCACGGCAATCCTTTTGTACAAACGGGACTGGCAATAGGTTGAGATCGTAGTCCTTATGGGATGGTCAGCAACATACGTGCCGAATCAGGCGGCATGGCTGAGAGATGTAACACCAACAAGCACACAACGTTTTAAGCAGATTATCTAAAAGACTTTTCAGCTCGTCTGCCAACGCCGCTAACGAGTGAGATAACGCAGCTGCTTCCGCGCAAGCGGGCGGCTGTTGAACTACGCAAGGGGTGTTCGCCGAACGCTTACGATTCGTGCGCGGTTTGTGCAGGCATCTGCGATTGGTACAGTCATAACCAAGCCAACTCGGGACGCCACATGATAGGCAACGTCATAGTTATAGCGAGGCTAGCCCCGCTCATAGTAGGCGCATTGCCAGACCGTGCTCTGGCCGGAAGGGTAATGCCAGACAGCGATCGGTGCATCGCTTGGCCGGTAGCTGGTACCGGCTGGATGCCCCTTAATGTTCAATTCCGCCGGTGCATAACGACTGGGTATTCCGAACTGCGAGGGTCTGGCTTGTGGAGCCGAAGAGTCGATAACTAAACCTTGAAAAAATCGTGGCTGACGATAGTAACCAATCGGGCGCCCGCAGAAGATGCGCTAACATTTTTGAGAGCTGCCACTTTCATGCGTCTGTCCATCGAATCCTTCCTTTGCAGCAAATGATGTCGCAGGGGGCGCCCAGTGGCACTTGCGATCATTGCGAGGGGCAGTGCCTAGCAGGCTTCAGCAGGTTAGCCCGCATCAAATGTAATCGAGCCTGATCGAACTTGCTCGAGCGCTCTAGCTCGGCGGCCATCTCCAAGAGTGAGTCAACAATTGCTCGAAGTTGGCCACCTGCCCAGGGCTGCGCCCTTTGATGAGAGGCATCCTGCGCTCATTTTATGTTGTGGCTTTTACGTTCGTTAGAATAGGCCGCAGTGTCCGTCGCTGAGATAGGACTGTGGTATGAGACTAAAAACAAGCTGTAGCTTGCTACCGCATGTGCCAACTGTTGAACCACCGACCCGGCATCGGATAAGTCAGTCGTACGCAGAAATGCCTGAGAATCCAGGATTTTATTTTTCCGGGAGAGAAGTAGCACATGCATCACTGCATTCAAGCCTTGGCCGGGCTTCGGACGCTGTTTTAATTACATCCACAGCTCCGTAAGCCTCAAACAAGCGTTCGGCGGATCCGCACCACTTCGATTCACGATGGATCCAATCTGGAGCAATTATCGCGCTACGCTAGTGATGAGCAGAAGTTGGATATTTTTTTCATATGAAATTCAACGAGTTATAAGTCTGGCTGGTTTGGCATAGTGATTGCTTTCCAGTTTTGGCGTGCCATGAGGCACGTTACATTCAAAGACTGGGAGATGATGTAGCTATGGAAACTCATGCAGCTTCAGTTCGTTCTGAAAAGATCACCCAAGAGCAGAATGCTGATTATGCTCAGCGTGAACATCGGAAGAAAAAGGCCCCAGCACCTACGCTGGAAGTCATCAACATTGAAGGCTGCCTAAGCTCCTCCAAGTTGCTACTCAAGATGTAAGACCAGCTCATGGGTGGCAACATGTGATGCCACCCATCTAAACTTCGCGTATTCGACAGCTCATGACAGGGACTAGTAATGGCACGTCAAGTCTGCTCATTAGGATTTCCAATATTCGTAAAATGGTACATAACCAGTAAATGCAACATACGTTGCACGCATTGCTACCTGGAAGATTACACTCACCAAGAGAACGATATGGCGCGAATACTGAGCACTATCGATTTCTTAGCCGAAAACTCAGTTCGCAGCATCACTCTTCTTGGCGGCGAGCCGTTAGTCCGTAAAGATCTTCCTGTAATCGCGAGGCGTATTACGGAGAAGGGCATTGCATTGCTCATAGTGACAAATGGAACTCTCCTAACACCTGAGCTGGTAGCTAAGTTGAAAGCTTCCGGCGCCACTAATTACCAGGTCAGTATCGAAGGAAATACAGCCACTCTAAATGACAATGTCAGAGGTGAAGGAAACTTCTGTAAAACCATGTCAGGCGTCAGGCTGCTTGTAAATGCAGGTCTAAATGTAACGCTTTCCATTACCCTAACCAAACAAAATCATGGAAGTATTAGAAATATTTTTGAGCTTGCAAACGATGTGGGTGTGGGTGAGATCAGGTTCAACGCTTTCGTGCCTACCGGGACTGGTGCACAGTTAGATTTAAGCCACAGTCTAACGCCCCAGCTTAGTATGCAGATAAGTTCAGAGTTATGGGCCCTGAATAAGGAATTTCCGTCGATAAAAATAGCCGCCGGCGCGTTTTTCAAAGAAATAAAATGGCATCCCCAAGGAAAAGGGCCCACATCGACGTTTGGTTGCGGCGCGGCGACCACTTCTTTGGTTATAAATAGTGATTTCTCCTTGTCAGCATGCGACATGCTCACTGAACAGGACAGAACACAGCCGATAAAAGCAATCGAAAGCATTCAAAAAGCATGGAGTGAGGATCCGATTTTTCTCAAATGGCGTGGCCAACTGGTTACCTCAACTGACGGCAAGGATCAAAGAAACTTCGGTGAAGTGCATCAGCATGGTTGCCACTTAGCGTACACTGTCTACGGAGAAAATATCTTTGAACACTAATCTCGTATTGACCAAGTGGCGTCGACTAAGCTACCTACAGTCCCTATTTGGAGTTGAGTCTGTTCTGGCACCGGTGCTAACCATTTTTTATTTAACCTACGCGGGGTACACGTTTTCCGAATATAGCACTATGCTTGCGTTGTGCTTCCTTTTTCTATGGCTCATCGAGATCCCTGCCGGTGCCCTTGCCGATAAAATGGGAAGAAAAGCAGCTCTTGTTATAGGTAATATAATCTATTTACTAGCAATGCTCTCAGTCCTATTGTGGAAGAACCAAATCTCGATAATCGCAGTGGCGTTCCTTTTTTCTGTAGGCACAGCTATCACCGGCAGTTCCTTTCAGTCCATGATGTACGATGTTTACTCATCCAAGAGTGCCGAAGAAGAGTTTCATGCAGCCACTGCCAAGTCGACGAGCATTTCGTTATTTGCAGCCGCCGCCGCAGCGATACTTGGGGGCGTTTTGGCTGATATCAACCTAGCACTCCCAATGATTGTAGACATTGTGCTGTTGACCGCCGCAACTTTGGTAATAGCACTCATGGTTGTCGAGCCTCCCCGGACGGATGGCCCTGATGAACGTTCAGCTGGTCGTTTAGGTTACGTTGCCATCATGAAATCCGGTTTTCTAAATGCCTTTTCCTCATGGTACATGGTTAATTTCATTCTTTGCGCCGCCGTAGTATTCGCAACGCTCAGGGTCGCTTTTAATTTTTACCAGCCGTTGCTGGTAGCTGCGCAGGTTCCGCTATACCAACTGGGCGCGATATTTTCAGTGTTCTTCTTACTATCAGCGGCAAGTGCTTATTTGTTCAGTCATATGAAAAAGAAATTATTGGCTACTGGTCTTCCAGAACTGATCTTCTTTACATTATTTTTGGCTTCAGCTGTGCTGATACTGGATAGTTCAAATGTGCTGTCAATCTTTGCGGCAATTTGCCTCCATCAGATGGTCAGGGGGATGTACCCTTCATTAACTTCCTATATCTTTAATACCAATATTGAGAACGGTCGTGCTGACAGAACGACAACACTCGCAACAGCCTCATTCTTCCGTGCCTCGATCACGGGTGCTACCACGTACCTCTCCGGGATTTTTTCTGAAACGCTAGGCGCAAGTTTAATATTTTCAATACTCAGCATAGTATCGGCGCTGTCGCTCATGTCGCTGCTAGCATTCAGGTACGCGAACAAGGAGATAAGAGAATGAGAGCTCGCTATCTTCCCAACTCACTGAGTCTTTATATAACATATAACTGCTTCCTTAAATGCCCACATTGTTTCTTGGTGCAAAAGGGAGAGATCAATAGATACGAGCTTCCATTCGATACGGTTTCCGAATTGATTAATGAGGCAGAGGCATACGGAGTGTTCACCGTAATTATTGCTGGTGGCGACCCGCTATTACATCCGGATTTCCTAAAGATCGTCAAACTCATAAAATCAAAAAACATCGTTCCATTGGTCGCTAGTACGGGGATAAATTTAAAGGATGAAATGATTAAGGACATCAAATGTGCTGGCATTCCCACTCTTCAGCTTAGCTTGGATGGTGCTTCCCCCCATACTCACGATGCGATACGGCGCTCAGGTAATTTTATTGAGGTATGTGGGGCCGCTAAACGCATCGTTGCGTCGGGCCTCAACCTTAATATCGCACTCTGCATTCATAAGGCCAACGCCAGAGAGGTTGTTAGACTATTCCTCCTTTGCCAAAGACTTGAAGCATTTTCGGTTAAGCTATCTTTCTATGTTGAATTTTTGCCTACTCCCAATTGTGCCGAGTTGAATCCTCAAGAGATTAGTTGGGTACTGCAGCAAGCTCGCGACTTTGCTCGCGAGCACGAAAGGACTGATTGGATAATATGCCCCGGCTATGATATCAGTTCGGGCACACAATTGAATTCAGTGATATCCAGCCCAAGCGTCGTGATCTCGGCCGATGGCGGGGTATCAATAGACGAGGGCGCTCCGCGGTTCGGGAATGTTTATAGTGGAAGCCTAGCCGAAATTTATACACTCCACGCCAATGATCTAATTCGAAATTTCTTCAAGCAGAAGCTTTCTGCGTTATCGAGCGATTACGCAATCTCCTCCATTGAAGTCTCTTCATCAGGTTTACACGCAAATGCTTTGGTTTACAGCCATGAAAGCAAATTTCACATTATCATCGATGACTGTTTATCCGAGGTAACGCAGTTCTTTACTGCGCTCCATGAGATAGGCCATATTGCTACGGAAACACTCAAGTTCGACCCTCGCTCTGTGTACGACCAGGAAATGGAGTTTTTGGCAAATGAATGGGCTCTTTCGCAGATAAAGCCTAATATCCACCCTGAAGTACTATATCAGTATGAAAATGCTTTGTTTGACTCGGAAACCGCTCTTTACAGATTGATCGACAAAAACCTCGCTCGCGATCTCGTCAATTTTTTTTAGGGAGTTAATCCTATGTACAACATAAATTCAGATCTTATTGCTCGCCAAAATGACCGATGCTTCCTAGATCCCATTAATTTCAGAGTGTATAAACTAAATCATTCCGGATTTGAAATTATCACCAAACTTAAAGAAGAGGATTTCGTGACTTTGGCAAACTTCACAAACGTTTGCGAGGACGAGGGGGTTGTTTTAGCTGAGGCGGAAGCGTTCTGGGCGATGTGTATTGAGAGTGAGCTTTTAGTTAAATCTCCCAATACTATGGACTCCGGCCTTGCGAGCTGAAACAAGCAGAGGGCTAAAGTAGCAAGCATCTACATTATTCCCTCTCAAAGTCCATATCAGCCATGGGTTGATCGCCCGGATAGCTCTCTAGAAAAGGCCAAAGGTGGCTTTCAGTTGACGTTTCAGGACTGAAGCAGCAGGTTTCGAGAGGAACGCAATATTGACGCATCTGGTCAGTGAGCAGATAACCGCTATTTCTGTTGGCTAGAGCGTCATGGGGGATGCTTATCCGGCCGTTCTGAGCCGTTTCAACGCGACCTTGAAAGCGAGCAGCAGGGCTCGGTAGTGGACGTTACTGGAGCTAGAGAGGCGCACCACGCTATTCGCTGTTCTCGTGATCCATGCACTCTGGTAGTCATGGCGGCTTTATCGGTCTAGCGTCCAGCGCGGTCTGGATGTATTACTCCACGGCGAGCAGCTTCACGCCCTGGCGGCGGCCAGGAGTCTGCCCCTGTTCGCCGGTGGTTAAGGTTTTCTATGCTAGAAATTGCTGTGTTCAGAGAGGCGATTGCGACACAGGTTTTTCTGGAGAGTCTATGCGCCCTAAAGCCGTATTATTCGATCTAGATAACACCCTGACTCACCGGGTGCTAAGTATCGAGCGTTATGCAGAAAGTTTTTTGCGAGAGTTTGGTGCTCAAGTCGACGGCGACTTCAAGACGGTCTGCAGGCTCATCAACCAGGTCGACAATGGAGGTTAGTTGTCGGCAGGCTCGGCGTATTTCTCCATCCGAGAAGCAGTTGGGAGCGTTTTGGCCGATGAGCTAGCGTGGAGCATAGCTCCCACGCCGCAGACTTTGAGCGACCATTGGGTGATCCACTTTCCACTTTCAGCTGTTGCGATGTCGGGTAGTAGGCGGTTGGTTGAGGAATTGGCACGGCGGGACATTAAGTCGCCGTTGTCTCAAACGGTGCGGAGTACTCGCGTCAGAGCACCGTTGCTTCTTTGCCGTTCGCCTCGCGCATTGAGGCTGTTTTCAGTTCGGAGAGGGTAGGCCATGCCAAGCCCGCGTTAGCGATGTTTTTAGCAGCGGCCGAGCATTTGCAGGTCAGACCCGAGGAATGTTGGTTTGTGGGCGATCATCCGCTTAACGACTACCAAGGCGCTCTTGAAGGTAAGCGGATGGCGAACACACCTACCGAACTCCAGTATTTAGGGCGATGGTGTCCGCGTATTTTTAAGCGGACGCGATCACCCTTATCGCCAGGATTTCCATGCGCCAACGCAGCTCTTACCCCAAACCGTTCAAAGCCCAGGTCGTCCAGGAATGCCTGCAACCTGGAGCGACGATTTCCAGCGTAGCCATCCATCACGGCATCAACGCCAACGTGATTCGCAAGTGGCTACCGATTTACCGGGATCAATCACCCGCAACTCTGCCGGCCTTCGTCCCCGTACAGGCTGCACCCAAGCGAGCAACAGAAGAGACGGTGATCATCTCACTGGCTCTGGGCGATAAATCCGTCACCGTAAAATGGCCAGCCTCAGATCCGGACGGCTGCGCGTGTTTTATTCGTGGCCTGGCCCAATGATTCGTATCGACTCCATCTGGCTCGCCACCGAGCCCATGGACATGCGCGCCGGCACTGACACTGCACTGGCCCGGGTGGTTGCCGTGTTCGGTGCGGCGAAGCCGCACTGCGCCTACCTCTTTACCAACCGCCGGGCCAACCGCATGAAGGTGCTGGTGCATGACGGCGTTGGTATTTGGCTAGCGGCGCGACGCTTGAATCAGGGCAAGTTTCATTGGCCGGGCATCCATCGTGGCGCGGAGGTCGAACTCGACCCCGAACAACTCCAAGCGCTGGTACTTGGATTGCCTTGGCAGGGAGTAGGTGCAGGCGGCGCAATTACATTGCTCTAATACCTGGCTTTTAGCTGTGACCAGAGGACTGCTTTGGTAAAATCCACGGCATGACTTCCTTGCCCGATCTCGACCAAATGCCTCCTGAACAACTGCGCGCGCTGGCTGCGCAGTTGATGTCCAAGGTCGACACCATGGGTAGAAAGATCCATCGTGATGAGACGATCATCGAGCAGCTCACTCACGAAATAGCCATTCTCAAGCGGCACAAGTTCGCCAAACGCAGCGAGCAGATCAGCCCGGCGCAAGGCAGCTTGCTGGATGACCTACTCAATACCGACCTCGAAGCCATCGAGGCCGAGTTAAAAGCACTTCATCCCGCGCCCGCGCAGGCAGAACCACGCCAGCAACCCAAGCGTGTGCCGCTGCCGTCGCAGTTCCCGCGCACTGTGATCCATCACGAGCCGGACAACACTCGGTGTACTTGCGGCTGCCAGCTTCAGCGTATCGGTGAAGACGTCAGCGAGAAGCTGGACTACACGCCGGGCGTGTTCACCGTCGAACAGCACGTGCGTGGGAAATGGGCCTGCCGGCAGTGCGAAACACTGATCCAGGCGCCGGTGCCCCCTCAGGTAATCGACAAGGGCATCCCCACGGCGGGCCTGCTTGCCCACGTGATGGTGGCCAAGTTCGCCGATCACCTGCCGCTGTATCGACAGGAAAAGATCTTCGGCCGTGCCGGCCTGGCCATCCCGCGTTCGACACTGGCGCAATGGGTGGGTCAAACCGGCGTGCAGCTTCAGCCCCTGGTCGATGCGCTGCGCGAAGTGGTGCTGGCCCAGCGCGTGGTTCACGCCGATGAAACGCCGGTACAAATGCTGGCGCCCGGCGAGAAGAAAACCCACCGTGCTTACGTCTGGGCCTACAGCTCTACGCCGTTTTCGGCACTCAAAGCTGTGGTCTACGACTTCAGCCCCAGCCGTGCCGGCGAACATGCGCGTAACTTCCTGGGCACCTGGAACGGCAAGCTGGTCTGTGACGACTTCGCCGGCTACAAGGCAAGCTTCGAGCTGGGCATCACCGAAATCGGCTGCATGGCCCACGCGCGCCGCAAGTTCTTCGACCTGCACGTGGCGAATAAAAGCCAGTTGGCGGAGCAGGCGCTTCACTCAATTGGCGGGCTGTACGAAGTCGAGCGACACGCCAAGGAAATGAGCGACGAAGACCGTTGGCGATTACGCCAGGAAACGGCGGTGCCGATCGCTGAAAAACTGCATGAGTGGATGCTGGCCCAACGCGAACTTGTGCCCGAGGGCTCTGCTACGGCCAAGGCTCTGGATTACAGCCTTAAACGCTGGGTAGCGCTGACGCGCTACCTGGAGGATGGTGCTGTGCCCATCGACAACAACCAGATCGAGAACTTGATCCGGCCGTGGGCGCTTGGGAGGTCGAACTGGTTGTTTGCTGGGTCGCTGCGCAGCGGCAAGCGGGCGGCTGCGATCATGAGCTTGATCCAGTCTGCGCGGGTCAATGGTCATGATCCGTATGCTTACTTAAAAGACGTCCTCATTCGCCTGCCGACGCAGCGGGCGAGTGAGATCGATCAGTTATTGCCGCATAGGTGGGCGTGTGCCTAACTACACGAGCTGTGGCTTAGTCAACGAAGCCCTAAGCAGCCGAACCGCCGAAAGCTGTTTTCCTGACTCGTCATCGGAAAGGGGTCTTTCGCAATATTCTCGACTTAAAAAAATAATTGCGTCGTTACCATCAGGGTTGTCGGAATAGTCGGGGTGTTTTGATATCTCTATTAGCAAGTCTTCCGAGATAGGAGCGACATGAAAATGTACGTTGAAACCACGAGAGAACCCCAATTTGTAGAACACTACTTTGTAGGGGGCGTATACCTTCGCGAGCAGACGCTCCAGCGTTTTCATCACCAAACCTAGAGATGACAGGGCATCGTCGCTCAAATCGCTGAGATCTGAAGCAGGCTCTTCAGATGAGATTATCAAATATCCGTCGTAACGTGCATCTCGTCGATGAGTCACGATCCAGTGGGCATTTCCAAAAACTTTTAGCTCGTCCATATAGCTCCAGTTAAGCGACGTAACTATTTGAACGCAGGCCCTGCGGGTGCAAATTACATTTTCTGCACGACGGTATGCAACCTTTAGACAGATTATTCAAGTTGGGTTCGCCATACGCTTACTCTTGAAGCAGGGCTGCATGCGGTGTGGTTGAGGGGTTTTCATGATTGGCCGCTTGAGATGCCCGCTGCACGAGTATCAATTTCTTCACTGCACGAGTTGCTGGAATTGCTAGATATAGCTGGGGATTAAACTCCACTGCAGTGTCGTATCAAATCGCAGCACCATCGTGTCTGATACTTGAACTGGTCGTTGCTTGGCAGCCTATCTATATCGCAGCACGGCTGCACAGCATCCCGCACATGAGCCGGAATTGGCTGATGAAGCTAAAGATGGAGTAGTCGACGTCAGCCTCGATTTACTGCCTCAAAGTGTCATATGGCGTCTGGAGATGGGGAATTAGGCAAGCCGCGAGCCAGCCCGGTAGACCCGTTACGAGCCAACCCGGCCTAACTTTCGATACTGCTAAAATGCCGAGCGCCTTCAGCTTAGCCACCTCGATTTTCGAAGATTCCGAGTCAAGCCCAACGAACATCTCGAACTCGCTTTGAGGCAAGGAACCCTGGACGAGCAAACAGAGCAGCGCCGGTGCAACAGCCCTGTGGACTTTGCGCGTCTAGAATCTGCTCGTTGCTCTGGAATGCCTCAAATACTCGGGTGCGGAGAGTTGACGGTAAAAAGGCGTCAAGGGTAAGACTGACTTCGTCGATACACGCATTGAGTAAGAGCTGAAGGAATTCAAGCTCCTGATCAGCCGAGCTCTGCTGTGCCAGGGAGGAATCTGCTCGGGAAATTTTTTCATAGCCAACAATGGCGCGTGTCATGGCTCTGTTGAGAGACCACAGATTTGTACGCAAACCGAGCTCGTCGACTTTCTGTCGAGCGGCTGTTGGGCATGATGCAGAGGGATCCGCCTCAGCGGTTGCTGAAAGGCTACGACAGTAATCGCGCAGGGCTTCGACAGTCCGATGCCGATATCCTGATTATCTACTGATGAGGCTTGGGCTCAATTCCATCTACGGCAGGTCTGTCGAGATTTGTGGGATATGTACTTCCGTTTCTATGAGCGCCATGCTGAGGCTTGAAGCGGTCTCACGAGCAAGCCGGCTGCGAGTCCTGCTGCCTGATGCACATCCTCACCTAAAAGTAGAAAGTCTCGCCGGTCTAACCGTGACGGCGGGTGGTCGTTCCAAGGTATAAGGGCCTGTGAGGAGCCGTTTTAGCCGCACGCGATTAGCCCAGTGCCGCTTATGCCAATCGCGGGATAGCACACCGCAAAAGGAAAGACATCACATGGCCCTGGTAGGATCTGACATTGAAACCGTGCTGCAAGATATCCCGGCTCCAGTTGCTTGGGGGGAAGATATCCGCTGGTGGAATTTTCGGCGCCATCTGCAGGTGGAATACGCCTTGAGAGCTCTTTTTAGCCGCAGCGAGCGGGAGGTTAACGCAACCCTTAAGATATGGGATCTGGGCTGCGAGGCCTATACGCCTGAACAGCTCTTCGAGTTTTTTTCAAGCTTGATGCCATCTGGGTATTGCTCGTTTTCCAGGCTAGCACATGAGCTTGAATCATCCATTGACTGGCGCAGAGATCCCAAGCCTGACATTGACTTCCCATCGGTCGTAGCACTCTGCAATGCCCTACGCCAAGTCGTGAAACGGCGGCTGGTGACTGGCGATTTTTCATGGATTTCGATAGCTGACGCACAATCAGCTGATGCGCCTCCATCTGGCAGCGGAGGAGGCTGGGATGACGTCACGTCGGCCCTTTTCTCAAAGCTAAAGAAAGATGCTCACGGCCCTACGCTGGACTGGATGTTCGCTGCGGATCTTGGGCTGTAAAGGGGGCCTGAGCTTTGTTGCCAAACGTTCCTTAGCCCGCTGGTCGCAAAGCCATCAGCCATATGAGGCAGTTGTCACATAAAGAGTGGGGCTATATAGCTGGGAAGCGGGCTTCGCATCGCATCTTCTGTGAATTCAGGGTCGAGCGCCGTATCTGTTTGCGGCGAACATTTAGATCTCGGCGGCCCATGCGGCTAATTATGGGCGCTGCGCAACATACTCCATTTATGCTTAATCGCATCGATCTCGTGGACAATTTCATGATTATTGGCTAGCAGAGCCTGATGGCGAATGCGGACTAAAGAGTTCATTGACGAGTGCATATCATTGATGTTTTTAACATCCCCATGGCTCTCCGCAAAACGAGAAAGAATCTTGACGGCGTCGTTGAAATACGCTTCAACAGAGCTTGGTTTTTTATGCCCAGTCAACGGCGTGATTTTACGACAGATTTTCAGCATGAAAGCTTGGTTATCTCTCAAGCTGAAAAACATCCTGTCGGTTGCCACTTTATCCTTCGAGCTGTTAGTAGCCGAGTTTATCTCACTTTGAATGTGATAGATCATCTGCCGTGTTATAAATAAGTGCCGGTACATAGAAAGACATATCTTAACATCCGTCAAGCCAGCGCGCTCAGCGACACGCTTGAAGTCTCTAGCAAGGGATTGTTTCGAGATTCGGAGCCCTTTTTCAGAAAGAAACATTGAGCCCGAATCAGTATTGATTCGACCCTGAGTGATCAGATAGTGAACAAAAGCGTCACGTTCCTCTAAGTAAGAGACGATTTCATTTGCATCGTCTGAATTGATAGGGAGCTGTCTAACTGGAGTTGGAAGCTCACGTGTCTTCTTGGTGGGAAGAATGATGATTCCTTTATTGAAAGGGTCTCTATTGGCTTCTAGAGACATATCCACCATCTCCTCAGGCCGCAGACCACAAAATTCCATTAGCCACATCATAAAAATGCGGCGGTTGTATAAATACGCGTGGTTGGCTTTCCGATAAGCCGCATGTTCAGGATTGGAACGCCTCCCAACCTTCGAATCCTCGTTAATGCTAATCCTAAAAACTTCGTCTTGTATCCTCGTTATGTGTTCTACAGGGATCGGTTGCTTGTCATTAGAAGGGGCGGCATGAGCAGGTATCGCGGCGTGCGAGTAATAAAGTGAGTTATTGCGACGATTTATTTTTTTCTCAACTGTGAGTTGCGCACCTCTGCCTTCACCTATGATGGGGGGGAGGCTAGAGGGTCGAACATTATTCTGGTACCAAATTAAGAAGCTTAACGCTCTTTGCATGATGGCAATGATCTGATTTGTCTCACGAGCTTTAGTCGCAATGCCTTTGCTTAGCTTAACGTCTGTCAGGAGAATATTGTACAGAGCGTATAAGTCATTATCGCTGAATTGGTCAAAAGAGCCTGCAGTGGCGTGACAATACCTAACAAGGGGCGTGATTTCGGATGCCGCTGTTTTAGTTGACTCCCTGCCAGTCGTGGAATCTGCAATACTAGCGAGCCATGAATTTATCGGGGTGCATGGTTTGCCGTTAGGCCAGAACATGAGGCAGTACGTAGAGTACTTCCGAGTCCGTAATTGCCTGTTCGGCCGGGCTGTTAAGTCTGCTGCATACGGAAGTGCGACGTTTTCGAAAAGGCGGTATAGCTGTTTCACTTACGCTTACCTCCGGCGATTAATTTAAGCTCAGAATCCGACGTAGGGATTTCTGAGTTAATAATTTGAGAGTATTTTATACGTGCTTGATTCAGAAATTTCGTAACCGTGAATTGAGTCTGCTCACTCAGCGATGGGTCGTGCGCGACTAATTGCTCAAGATGATTAAAGATTTCTAAATAAGCGGTACTGCATAAATGCGCGTGCAATAGTGATTGTTTTACCAGTAATTCGTTCGAGACCGTAAGCTTGTGTATTTTTGGAGGGGGTGCATTTATTATCTCGTTTGCCTCTTCACGCAGTGCGAGCATCAGACTCCAATAACTCGCATGGGCAGGGTTGTCGAGAGGATGTGAGGATTTCGCGTGTTGTTTTAGCGTATTGTACGAAACCCGATGAAACCTATCATCCACTGCGAGACTAGCGAAAGCACGCATCGTTTCAAGAGCTCTGCGATGGGACTCATTCGAGAGTTTTCGAACCTGGATTATTTCGGTCAGCCAGCTACACCTACTGACTATATGATCAGCTTTTGAATCTTTCATCTTTGTGCTCCAAATATTTAACTGCGAATTCATTGTCCCATATCACGCCGTCAGTGTTTTTTATGGTTATCGTATAGGTTTGTAACTCAACGCTTTTATTGGCTAAGAGCTGCCTCACCATTTGATCGTAGTCCTTAGGTGATCGCCCCCTGATAGAGTCGACGTTAAATCTGCGCTTCACCTCAGCATGAAGCGCTACTAATCCTTGGTTTTCTTCAGGGGGCAGATTTTCCTGTTCAAGCTTTATGAGTTTTTCGGTGATGCATTCGGCTTTTAGGTTTAACAATTCATCAGTAGGAATATCTCCACTAAGGTATTCGTCTACGGATCCAGTGTTCATATGTCCGGCCATGTAGCTTCCTGTGCTGCGCGATGACTCGCCTTCATGATGAATCAAGGTCATGAGATAGAATTTTCGCGCTTCATGAATACGAATCAGCCAACTCCGGCCATATTCATCTTTGGGGAGACCCAAGATGTTGCAGAAAGCGTTAAGGCAGGTGTCGATTCGGCCCGAATGCAATCTTGAGCCAGGCTTGCCAAGCCCCTTGTCTTTAGGGAAGTAAAAAAGCAGTTTTTTCTTGGGAGAGGTTTGAAACACTTGCTCGAGTTGCGTTCCAAGTAATTGTAAAAGTTGGATTGCTCGTGCTGCAATGTAGGGGATGGGCCTGACAATCGTGTCGTTGGCACCTGCATGGCCGCTCTTTTCGCTAAGGTGGTTTATTAAAGCGCCGCCGACTAGATCTTCGTATTCAAGGCAATCCCGGGGTAGCTGACAAATTTCACCCATGCGCAACGGCTTTAGCATGCCCAAGATAATCAAACATGCCCCAATAAAACCCTGCATGCCCGAAACAAAGCTAAGCCCCAATCCCGGTAAAGGAGAGCTGTTAAGGGTTGAAATGCTCAACGCTTCCACCAATGGAACACACGGGTAGCCATCGTATCCCTGTGTTCTAAACCTCAGTTTGGTGGAGTGGAAACGTTTATTAATCGCTTCGTTTGTACACCACGTGCTTCCCTCATCGATATTTCTGCACTGGTTCGCATAGAATACTATCGCATCGACAAACGCGCCGCCAAAGCGCATGATCCATTCCGTAGCCCCGGCAAGCAACGAAATGCCGATGCTCAATGGTATCTTCCGAGTGTGCCGAGTAGCTACAAGTGATTCGTGTACAGCCGCAGAGATTTCATTTCTATCTAGGTTGAGTTTTGGTATAAGGTCTGGAAACAACGCGTTACACTTGATGAAGAGTGTTAGATGGCCCAGTTCGTTAGCGAAGGCCGACTGGGTACTTCGCCGAAGCATGGCTTCTGAATGCAAAAGATGCTTGTGGCCTGCATTCCTTCTGCTGTGCGAGTGTCCTACAAGCACGGTGTTAGCATCAACGTCATCTTCAAATTGGCTTAGGAACGCTCTAAATCGGACATTCTTGAAAGCTCTACGATCTGCAGTCAATACAGTCGCTAGGTAATTTCTAGAAATTAAATTCTTGGTAAGATGATCCTGAAGTTCGAGGTGGTTTGAAACGTCTTGTATGAATTGAGGAGGCAGCTCAAATGGTGATATAAGAATCTGGTCAGGAGCGAGAGTGCCATAGATATCCATGTGCATAAAGGCTAGGAATCGTTCTGTGTATCGCAAAGCAGTGGCCCAGTTTCCGTCTGCAAGCTCGGCCATCAGGATCTTTACAGCGTTGTCGTCGAAATTGTTGAAGCCAAAGCGTTGAGGATCGTAATCTTCAGAGTGCAGCACTAACCAGCTCGAAAGGTTTTTTTGCCAATTTATAGTCGCCCACCACCGGATAGGATCAACTGTCGCTCCTGTCCGGCCTGACCGCAGTGCTATTGCGTTTTTTTGAATGCTTATGAGTAACTTTGAGTATAGTGGGTCTGTTAATTTTCGGCCATCCGGCAGGGAGTGCTCAAAATAAATCGTCTGATTTCTGTCGTCTTCGGTAGCCCCCTTCGCAATCCACTTGGCGTCCCCTAAAGAGCCCTCAATCATCCATACTGGTTTTACCGAATAGTCTAACGTCGTCACCCGATCTCGTTGCATTCTCGACAGATGACGAAAGTATTCATCATCATCTGATTCTTCTTGGCTGCTGAGGCTAGTGGGTTTTTTCATTTGACACGTTACCGTATGCTGCCGCTGGTGACTGACATGGTTTCAATTTTCAACCGCAGCTTTGCCATATGCATGATTGCTTGTTCATGTGTAAGCTTGAGCTGCAAATGAGATTTTCCTTGCAAATGACTCATAACAGCCCATTCAGCATGATTTCCGAACTCAGGATCACGTGCCGCATATTTCATAAGGTTAGCAAGTTCAACTAGACTTTGTGGAGTAAGCCCTGTGCTCGGATCTGGTGTGTTTAGCTCTTGACTGTTTCTGTCTAGCATCTCCACATAGGTGTAGAGTGCTCCCAGGCTTTCTGGGTCTAACTTTATTTGCAAACCGTGGCGAATCAATGGTTTAAAGACTTCGTTTGCTAGCGGTGTTCCAGTTGATTCCATGTTTCTGATCATGTGGGATAGGGCGTCGTCCTTGGTCTGTGCCTCGGTGATAATCCGGGTCACGAAGGATAGAAGGGTTTGCGCATCCTCACAGTCACTCGCCTCCATCTGCCACGGCTTTCCATGTGTAGCGACGATCACCAGTTTGTGAGCAAATACACGGGCTACTCTTCTAGCCCAGCGTTCCGCAATCCATGAGGGAATATAATGCCTTTGGGCGACAATCGGCGTATTGCCTAGCGTCAGTGCGACGCTGTAGAAACTGCCGGTTTGTAAAAAGCGCAGAATGCCTTGGTTAGCTCTGATATTTTGCAGCGCGAACAAGGACTTCTCCACGCCGGCACTTTCAAGGTGCCGTTTTATCTCATTATAAAGTGTATTTCCCCTCTTGGATGCGAGGGTGGCACTCATAATCGTCGAGTTAGTAAAACCTTTATTGCTGCTGATTATGAATAACTTTCGATAATTGCTGTCCCCATCCTCTTTTAGCTTTGCACGCAACGTTGCTGTGCAGCTTATAACATCTTCTATTATCATTCTGCTCAAAGGCGGCAGCACTGATACCTTTCTCGCCGATGCACGCGGTTTTTCTATACCAAAAATCTGCAGGCTAAAATCGCCGTCCGAGAAAATGTATGGCTTGTCGTTCACGTTCAGTAAATTAGACTGTTGCAAGCCCTCCGACGTAAAGTTTGGATTTTCCTTGATCAGTATTGCGCAGGCCGCAGTGCAATCCCGTGCGTTCAAAAGCCCCATCAATCTCAAAAAGCCTTCGTTTCCCGACACAGTACTGTTCATAAACGGTTGGACTAGGTTGTCGAGCGCCTTTTGAATATTAACACATACAGCAACATTTGTTGCAATACCCTTAAAAAATGGAAATCTTTTTAGCTCGGTTAATGACATTGCAGTAAAATTATAATTCAAGAAACAATATTTGGCGGCAGCCAAAAGCCAGTTAATTCCTAGTGGTTTCTGCGGGTTGGCCGGGTGATGTTTAAGAGTGTATGTAAGCTTGGATTCAATAATGTCTTTAAGCTCTGATGGGTCGATGGTTGAGATCAACTCGTCGCCGAGCGCGTGGCATTTTTTTAAGTTGATCCAGTATTCCGAGCATCCAGTTATCAGTGCTGTATTGGCTGCTGTTAAACGGCTCATTAAAGTGTCTAAAAATTCATCGCTCGTTAGATGTGCGTCATTGCTGATTAAGAATTTCTTGGGGAATATCTCACTGGCTGACTTTGGGAGTGTTACTTTCTTTTCTTTATTTAAAGTTGGTGAAACTCCGCCTATCATATTCAGCGAATTTTTATGTGGTTGAGACGTGGGGAGTAGTGTGTTTTCAGGTATGATGTTGTTGGTTTGCAGTTGCTTAAAGTAGCGCCTTGCGACTGCCCATAAGCGAACCTTTGACGCTTTCTTTAGCACATATGACTTCGAGCGAAGCATGAAGTGATCGAAGAAGTCGAACAGAAAGATCTGCCAGTCTGAACTGCCCGCTGCGGGTATTGGTGCGCCTTCAGTGCGAAGGAAGTTAGCGATCCGATTAAAAATATAAACCGCTGTGCCAGCGCTGGATTGCGATTTTCCGATGATGAAATTCTCAAGCTCTTCACACAATATAGTTACTTCCGCGTCGAGAAGCTTGATGGGTATTTCAATCACAGAGGAGACCTGTCTTTTGCTGTTTGTTGGGTGGTAGTACGCGATGTGTATTTGCCCGCGCTCCGCCCGTATGCAGTTTGCCCAAGTGACAACATCAGCCATGAAGCCTTCCCCCTCTACCATTGTGGGTGAGGGTAGGTCAGCATGGCGTGGTGTCAAATCTCTGGTGTCAGCTTGTTTCTAAGCCGCTGATCTACATATGAAAAATAGGTGGGGTTGAATGTCTGTCTAGAAAACCGACGGCAAAAAGTACGACCTCTATGACTTCGTGGCGCTGGACAGTATTACCGCGATGCTGGTGATCAAGGACGGCAAGATCGTCTTCGAAACCTACCAGCGCGGCAACACTGAAAAGACCCGCTGGATGTCGATGTCGATGGCCAAGTCCATCACCTCGACCCTGACGGCGGCGGCGATCAGGGATGGCCTGATCAAGGGCCTTGACGCCCAGGTGGTCGACTACGTGCCGGCCCTCAAAGGCAGCGCCTACGACGGGGTGACCGTGCGCAACGTGCTGATGATGTCGTCGGGGGTGAAGTGGAACGAGACCTACACCGATCCGGCTTCGGACCGGCGGGCGTTGCTCAAGGCGCAGATTTCCCAGCAGCCTCACTCGGCCATGGCGCTGATGGCAAGCCTGCCGCGCGCTGCCGAGCCCGGCACGGTGAACAACTACAGCACCGGTGAAACCCAGGTTCTCGGCGAGATTGTGCGGGGTGCGGTGAAGATGCCGCTGGCCGAGTACCTGTCGAAGAAGATCTGGCAGCCGTTCGGCATGGAAAGCGACGCCACCTGGTGGCTGGACTCGCCTGACGGCGTGGAGATCGGCGGCAGCGGCATCAGCGCCACGCTACGGGATTACGGGCGCTTCGGGCTGTTCTTCATGAACGACGGCAAGATCAACGGCACCTCGATTCTGCCCGACGGCTGGGTCAGGGAAGCGACGCTGCCGACCACCCTCAAGGGCGGCAAAAGCCTGGATTACGGCTACATGTGGTGGACCGCCTGGACCGCGCCCTCCGTCAAAGACGGCGCCTATTCGGCGGTCGGCATCCAGGGCCAGAACATCTACGTCAACCCGGCCAATAACGTCGTGATCGTCACCTTCGGCGCACAGCCCAAGCCGGTGGACAAAGAGCCCATCGACCCGATGGCCTTCTTCGATGCGGTGGTCACGGCGTTGAAGTGACCTTGTATGCATCGCTGGCCCCACCGCGCACGCCTGACCTGCAGGCGCGCGTTTGCCTGCCAAGAGGCGGGCATGGGCACCTCATCCGTTGATGTAATAAATGCACAGCGACAGCGTGACCAGCGAGCCCAGCGTCGAGATCAGGATCGTGCTCGACACCACCGACGCCTCGCGCTTGTAGTACTCGGCCAGCATGAACGGCCCGGTGCCGGTGGGCAGGGCGCTCAACAGCAGGGCAGAGTTGGCCCACAGCGGCGGCAGGTGGAACACCCGATACGCCAGAAACCAGGTGAGCAGGGGGTGAGCGATCAGTTTGATCAGCACCAGCAACGTCGTGCCCTCGCGCGGGCCTTGCTGCTTTTGGGCGAGAAACAGTCCCAAGGAAATCAGCGCGCAGGGTGTCGTCGCAGCCCCCAGCAGGCTGAGGAATGTATCCAGCGCGCCGGGCAATGCCACGCCGGTCGATGCCCAGCAGGCGCCGAGGATGGGCGACACCACCAGCGGGTTTTTCGCCAGCGCCAACAGCACTTTGAGGACGATGCGGTGCACCCGGGCCTCGCTTTGCAGGCCGACTTCGATGCACACCAAGGCGATGCCGAATACCACGCAGACCACCAGCAACGAGGCGATGAGGGCCGGTTCCAGGCCTTCCTGCCCCAGCACCATGACGCACAACGGAATGCCGATGTAGCCGGTGTTGGCATAGGACGCGCTGAGGGCATCAATGCTGGCATCGGCGAAATGGCCGGCCTTGCGGCGCCGCAGCAGTAAGGTCATGACGAACATCGCGAGGGTCGACAGGGTGAAGGTCAGCACGAAGCCCGGGTGCCAGATCTGTGCCCAGGTGGCGTGGGCTGTGGCGGTGAACAGCAGCGCCGGCAAGCACAGCCAGACCACCATTCGATTGATTTCAGACGCGGCGGTCGGTCCGAGGCGGTTGGTGCGGCGACAGAGGTAGCCCACCAAGATGAGCGCGAAGATCGGCAGCAAGACATTCAAAACGGAAGACATCGAACCCGGGCCTATGGCGCAACAAACGAGAGGCGCAGAGTAGAGGGCGCCATCGCCAGGGTGCAACCTTTCTTGTCAGCGAAAAGCAGCGGGGGCGGGCGTTTGGACAGGGTGCTGGCAAAGCGATGCCCGACGGGTGTCGGGCACGGTGACGGGCGTTGCGGTCGTTACTTTTTCAGCGGTTTGAGGTTGCCCGGCGCGATGTCGAGGACCTTGCCGTCTTCCATGTTGATCAGCGCATATTTGTCGCTGATCAACACCCATTGGGTACCTTCCTTTGGTGCGTGCAGGCCCTTGCCTTCCCAGTCCTTGACGCCGACGCGCTCGTCTTTGTACAGGTCATGGGTGGTGTCGCCCACCTTGTACTGCTCATTGGTGTGTTCTGCCTGCACGCTTTTCGTCGCAGGGGTCTGTGCCGCCGCGGCGAAGCTGGCCCCGCCCAAACAAGTAAACACGGCCGCGCAGGCCATCAGTTTCTTCATGTTCATGGGAATTCCTCTGGTCGTTCTTATAAGTTCTTCAAGAGATGGTGCGCGCCACGCAAACCCGGCGCGCTGGGTCGCTGCCCCGACTTATTTCTCGATCGGGACAATCTTGGTGATCTGGCCATTGGTGGTCTGCACTTCAACGTATTTGTTGTTGATGCGCACCCATTGACTCATCTTGGCCGGTTCTTCCAGGCCCTTGGCTTTCCAGTCCTTCAGCGCTGCATCCGGGCGCTGAAATTCCTGCGGCGATCGGCTGCCGACTTCGAGCTCCCGCATGTTGTCTCTGGAAGGTTGAATGGTCGGCTCCGTTGCATTGGCGGCCTGCACCGTGAAACTCGCAACGGAAATGCTACCCAGAATCGCCAGACCGGCAATGAGCGATTTGCTGTTCATTCGAAACTCCTTGGCCAGCGCGTGGTGCGCTGTCATTAGTTCCGACCGTGGGCCGCGCAAATCATTCAGTGCAGGTGCTGGCGTGCCGCCCGTTCTGGTGGGCGGCGGTCACGAATATCAAAGGGACAGCGCATCGGCAACGCTGGCCGACAACGGCATGGTCGGCCGGCCAATCAGACGGCTCAACTGCCGACCGTTGTCGAACAGCGCACCTTTGGCCGCGGCGGCATCGGAGTTGGCGAGCAACTCGGCGACGAATGCCGGCAGCCCGGCGTGCAGCAGCGCAGCCTTGTAATCGGCCTCTGGAAGATCGGTGTAGACGACAGGCTTGCCGGATTGCTGCGCGATTTCAGCGGCGAATTCCTTCAGCGTGTAAGACTCGTCGCCGGCCAGTTCATACACCTTGCCGGCCTGATCGTCAGGCGAAGTCAGCACCATGGCCGCCGCCGCGGCATAGTCCAACCGCGCGGCGGAGCTGATCCGGCCTTCGCCCGCGCTGCCGTAATGCGCGCCGTTCGCCACCGCGTGGGCGACGCCGGCCGTGTAATTTTCGTGGTACCAGCCGTTGCGCAACACCACCGCCGGAACGACGGACTGCGCCAGCGCCGCCTCGGTCTGCTGATGTTCTTCAGCCAGGCCCAGCGCCGAGGAGTCGGCATGCAGCACGCTGGTGTAGCCCAGCAGTTTGACACCGGCGCGTTGGGCGGCATCGATCACCGCGCGATGCTGAGCCACGCGCTGGCCTACTTCACTGGACGAGATCAGCAGGACCTTCTCGGCGCCTTCGAAGGCGCGGTCGAGCGTGTCCGGCTGCGAATAATCGGCCTGGCGAACCTGCACGCCCTGGGCAGCAAGGTCGGCCACTTTTTCCGGGTCACGGACGGCCGCGACGATCTGCGAGGCAGGCACGGTTTCGAGCAGTTGAGCGATGACGAGGCGGCCAAGCTGGCCTGAGGCACCGGTGATGACGATCATGATGATTCCCGAGAGAAGTGATTGAGCGATCAGCATAGTCACCGTGCTAACCTTTCGTAAGTACGTACGAAAAGGTAAGTGTCATGAACGATATGTCCCCTCCCTCTGCCGGGAGCGTCTCGTTGCTCGAGCGAATCCGTACCGGTGAGGTGCTGGCCCGGGATTGCCCGTCGCGGGAAATCCTCAATCATGTGTGCAGCCGCTGGGGGGTGTTGGTGCTGGTGGTGTTGCTGGACGGCATGCACCGGTTCAGCGAGCTGCGGCGCAAGATCGGCGGGGTCAGCGAAAAGATGCTGTCGCAGACGCTGCAGAGCCTGGAACAAGATGGGTTTGTCGATCGCAAAGCGCTGCCGGTGGTGCCGCCCCACGTCGAATACCGTTTGACCGCGATGGGCGAGGAGGTCGCCTTGCAGATGGACGGGTTAACGTCCTGGATCGAGGAAAATCTGTCGCGCATTCTGGCGGCGCGGGAAGGGAAAGCACCGGCGCTGGAGTGAGCGGTGCTTCTCGTTGCAGAGGCGGGATGCCGCGCTCAAAAAGCGGCATCCCGACTCTGCGCGTTCTGCCTGGCCAGGCAGCAGCCCACCCTCGCTTCACTGCCAGCCAAACCAACGTGCAGTCGGTCTACAGACCGACCAGACGCTTAACGCTTACGCATCATCAACAGCGCAACCACAATCGCCAGGGCGGCGATCCCGGTCGCGATCCAGCCGAGCGACCCAAGTCCGAAGTGGCCAATGCCCAGGCCACCAAAGATCGCACCCAAACCGATACCGGCGTTAGCCGCCGAGATATTCATGGTCGCCGCCAGCGCCTGAGCCTTGGAGCCGGCCTGCATCACACGCACCTGGCACACCGGGAACAGTGCGGTATACGCAACGCCCCACAGCACCAGCGCGGCGATCAGCCAGATATGATCAGTGGCCAGTGGAATGGCGGCGGCCATGCCGACACTCAGAATCACCAGAAACAGCACCATCGCGCCCAGCGGGCTGCGGTCGACCAACTTTCCGCCCCATTGGTTGCCGATCATGCCGACCGCGCCGAAGCCCATCAGCCACCAGCCCACTTGATTGGTCGGCACGCCGGCCAGGGTCTGGAGGATATCGGCCAGGTAGGTGTAGGCCGTGAACATCGCGGTGAACGCCAGCACGGACAGCAACACGTGGGCGAGAAAGCGCGGCTGTATCAGAATGTCGGTCTGCTTCTCGCCGTGCTTGGCCGGCGAGGAGGGCAAGGTCGGCATGCACAGCTGCATCAGGATGGCGATGACCAGGGAGATAACGGCCAGCACCCAGAAGCTGCCGCGCCAGCCGAGGGTATCGGCGGCGACGGTGCCCAGCGGTACGCCGAACACCAGGGCGGCGGAAATGCCCAGGTAAACCCGCGACACCGCCTGACCCGACTTGCCGGGTGCTGCCAGTTGTCCGGCGGTTTCGCTGGCCGTGCCCCAGAACACGGGCAGGCCCAGCGCCGGAATAAAGCGCGCGAGGGCCATGACCCAAATGTTGGTGGACAGCGCCGCCAGCACGTTGGAGGCGGCAAACACCAGCAGGATGATGGTGAACAGCTTTTTGCGTTCCACGCCGGCCAGTTTTGCCGTGAGGAACGGCCCGAACAGCATCACGGTAAAGGCGAACAGCGTCACCACTTGGCCGGCCACGGCGATGGAGACACCGAGGTCGTGTGCCATCGCCGGAAGCAGTCCGACGATCAGGAACTCAGTGGTGACGATGATGAAGGCGGCGATCGCCATGATCAGGATCTGTATCCCTGACCGAGACGTGGCATCCGGCGCTGACGCCGGTGCGGAGTGTGAGGGTTGCATAGGTGAAGCTCCAAAAGACGATGCCATAGCCTATTGGAGATCTGTATTCTCATCCGTGACATAAATGACTTACTATCGCGAATCCAATTCAGTAATGGTGTTCGCGTTGTTCTCCTCCGAGCGTCTCAAAGGCATTGACGTATTTGTGGCAGTGGCCGATTTCGGCAGCTTCGCCAATGCCGCACTCAAGCTGAACCTGACAGCCTCGGCGGTCAGCAAAGGCATCGCCCGCCTGGAACAGCGGTTGGGCCAGCGTTTGTTCAACCGCACCACCCGGCGGTTGTCCCTCACCGAAGCCGGTGTGAAGTTCTACGCCACCTGCAGCGGCGTGCTGGCAGACCTCGAAGAAGCCGAGCTGGCCCTCGCCTCGGAGCGGCATGAACCCCATGGCCGGGTGCGGATTGATTTGCCCGCGTCCTACGGGCGTCTCCATGTGTTGCCGCTGATTCTCAATTTCGTCAAAGAGTACCCGCTGCTGCAACCGCATATTTCGTTCTCTGACCGGTTTGTCGATCCGGTGCATGAAGGCATCGATATTGTGGTCAGGATCGGTGGGCGCGACGCCTGGGCCGCGGGGCTGGGGCATCGGTTCATCGGCGCCCAGCGACTGGTCTTCTGTGCCGCGCCGAGTTATATCGCCGAGCACGGTCGGCCGCAGACCGACGCCGATCTCGAGCATCATCACTGCATCGCCTACGGCCAGTCCGACGGGCAGGTCGGACCCTGGTATTTTCGCGGGCGCGTGCCGGGAGATCAGGAGCGTCGGGTCATTCATCCGCGCATTGCCGTGGGCGACGGGGAGGGGGAGGTGTCGGCCACGCTGGAAGGCCATGGCATCGCTCAGTTGCCGACCTGGCTGGTGCAGACCCACCTCAACGAAGGTCGGCTGGTGGAAGTGCTCCCGGAGCTTGCGACCGATGGACTGCCGATGAACCTGGTCTGGCTGAAAGCCCGAGAGGCGCTGCCGAAGGTCAGCATTCTGCTCAAGTACCTCAGCGAGCATCTGGCGCCGTACGGCAGCGTCGATTCTGCTGCCGGGCCGGCCTGATCCGGGCGCACACAGTGGCGGGCTATAAATCCTTGCCCATGGTCATCTCGCAGACCGCCATCCCCGAGGTCTCGTAGAGCGTCCGCGCGGCAACGTTGTCCGAAAACACGTTCAACTCCAGACGCCGAATGCCGCGCTCGAGGGCCCACGCTTCGACGGCGCTCAGTGCCTGCCTGCCCAGACCCTGACCTCTGAAGGCCTGATCAATTTCCAGGTCGTAGACGAACAGTCGGGTGGGCAACGGCGGGTTCTCCACAATCCCTATCCAGAGGCTGCCCACCTCAGTGCCATCGGCGTTGCACACGCGGTAGAAGTAATGCCCCTCGGTGTCCAGACCGTCCTCCAACAGTTCATTGAAGTCAGCGTTTGCGCTTGTGCAGGCCAGCGCATCAGGCAGCCCGTAGGTCCGCGCAATGTCCCGGGCGTACCCGGCGACCGAACGGGCAGCAAACCCCTGAAAATCAGCCGCGTTCATCGCGATCAGCTTCATACCTGCGGCCCTGCCTGTGACGCGGGCGCTTTCCCGCGATAAGCCACCAGCGCCTGCTCCAGCGCGCCCATCGCCGCATTGAGTGCAGACTGCCGCTCGCCGACAATGGCCTCCGGCGCGTCGGCCTCGCAGGCCGCTTCCAGCGCTTCGCAGCCTTGAATGACCGCGGTTGCCGAAATGATGTTCGCGGCGCCGCGCACCTTGTGGCCGATGTCTTTCAGCTGGCTCGGCAGCGTGGTCGCGTTCAGCTCGGCGCGGTCCTGATGCATGCTGGCGATCAGCTGATCCAGTAGTCGCTCATTCATGTCGGCCCTGCCACCGGTCAACGCTTCGATGGTGTGCGGGTCGAACACAGCCTGGGGCGGCAGAGCGGACAGGGACGGGAGCGTGCCCGGCGCAGACGAAGGCCGCAGCGGCATGACCTTGCGCAGGCGGTCGTTCAGCGCGGTCAGGCTGATGGGTTTGAACAGGCAGTCATCCATCCCGGCATCACGGCAGCGTTGCTTTTCCTCCGGCTGCGCATTGGCGGTGTAGCCCAGTACGGTGCAGCGCGGACGCGCCTCGGTTTGCTCCAGCTGACGGATGGCCCGGGTGAGGTCGTAGCCGTTCATTACCGGCATGTTGCAGTCCGCGATCACCAGATCGAAACGCTCTGCACGCCAGCGTTCCAGCGCTTCGGCACCCTGAAGCGCCATGTCGCAGCGGTGCCCGAGGAAGCACAGTTGCTCGAACAGCAGCAGACGGTTCGCCGGGTGGTCGTCGACGATCAGAATATGCAGCTGTCCCGAGGCATGGGTGACCGCTTCACGGGCGATGCTTTTCGCCTCCAGCGGCTCCAGGGTGGTGAACTCGAAGGTCATTTCGATGCGCGTGCCATCCCCGGGGCGGCTGCTCAGCGTCAGCTTTCCGCCCATCATTTCGCACAGGCTTCGACAGATCACCAGACCCAGGCCGGCGCCGGTGCGCGCCAGTTGCCCGGATTGATCGACCTGAGAGAAGGGCGCAAACAGCCGCTGCTGGTCCTGCTCGGTGATGCCGATGCCGCTGTCGTGAATCACCACTTGCACGCGCATTTGCTGGGGGCTGCGGCCGGCTTCGGTCTGCAGGGTGATCTTGACCTGACCCATTTCGGTGAACTTGATGGCGTTGCTGATGAGATTGGAGAGGATCTGCTTGAAGCGCAGCGGGTCGATCAGCACATCGGTGTTGGTCCGCGCGTCCAGATCCAGGGCCAGGGTGAGGCTTTTCTGCCGGGCCAGACCGTCGAACACCCGCACCACGGATTCGACCAGCTGGCGCAGGTTGGCGCGCTCGGGGCTCAGGCTCAGTCGCCCCGACTCGATGCGCGCGATGTCGAGGATATCGCCGATCAGTTCGAGCAAATCCTTCGCCGAGCTGTAGGCCACTTCGATGGCCGGGCGGTCCAGATGGCCGTGGTCGGCACGCTTCAGGGCCAGCTCGAGCATCCCGATAACGGCGCAATAGTACGCGATATGATGATTTGGTGAGAGAAGTCCATTCTTGGGAAGCAACAACGTAAACCGTTGATTTACATGGATTTATTATTGTTTTGAAAAGCGACCATCTTTTAGCGACGATACGCGTCGAGGCGATATACTCGTTAGTAGCCACGTTGTCGGCTTCTATTACCTCAGGATCATGCCGTGAAGGAAACCGTCTATAGCTTTTACCTGATCATCGACGAACAAGAGCGTGTCTTGTGGTTGGGGCACATCTTCTATGAGGCTGATGGAAGCGACGATGAAAAATTTGCGTTTCTTCGCGACGCGGCAGAGAGGGATTTCAAGACGGCGAAGCTCACTAAACCGCCAGTGGGGATGACTCTGGACTCGTACAACGCGATGGGGCGTCTTGGGACCGCTCTCTCCCTGTTCGAGTACGCTTTCAAGGAACACGAGCCAGCGGCGCCAGTCGCTATTGTGACGCTGATCATCAATGGCAAACCGGCGATTAACTATCACGGTAACTTTGCTCCGACAGACATGGCTGATGTCAATAAGAAGCTTGGAGCACTGGGCGTGATGGATGATTGGCTCGTTGAATATACCCGGAACGGTGCAATCGACCTGACCAGCCTGATCAATGACGATTACCTGAAAGCGTACAAACTGTTGTTCAACAATCATCACTACACATCAGCCACCAAGCTGTTCCTGTCCTGCATCGATAGCCTCGCCTACGTAGAATTTGGGGAGGCGAAGGCAGGTGACAAAGAGGCAAACGTGTTCTGCCGCTGGCTGAATACCTACGTCGATTTGCTCCCGGTAGGTGTCACCGCTGATGAATTGTGGGAGTTACGCAATGGTCTTTTGCACATGTCAAACCTGCATTCCAAGCGAGTGCAAAGGAAGACCGTCAGGCGGATTTCAATCTCAGTCGGGCACGTCCCGCCTGAAAAACGTAGCCCACATGAAAACACGCATTACTTCAACCTTGTGGACCTCTATGCCGCTGTCACTGCCGGAATCGGGACGTGGTTACGCACGTACGCGGACAATTATGAAAAATTCCTTGTGTTCGTAGAGCGTTGGGACCGCACCATCTCCGACTCGCGGCTGACTACGTACACTCCCGGCTGATTATTGGACGGGTCCAACTTGAGCCAGAAACACCTCCCGTCGGTTTTCAGACCTTGCAAAGGGTGGGGGGGTCGCTTTGCACAGCGCTGGAAAAATAACGTGGGTCCTTGGATCATTGCCAGAGGTATCAAACACGAGCCGACCCGGCCTCGTGGCAAAGCTTCAAAGGGCACCACAAATAAGCTTCTCAGTTGTTAAAGAGCGATGCCGCCAGAAGGCCCTGTAGGGCCAGATGGTGAGCGTTCATACGTTGCACCTCCTTGGGTGTCGTCTGTAGCAGGGATGATCAGGCTTGATCCTGAGCGGTCTTGGCTTCACGTTTGATCCTGTACACCGTAGCAACGCCGCATTCAGCAAGCTTGGCCACGTCATCGGCGCTCATGTCTGGGTGCTTGGCTACCAACGCAAACACCTTCTTCCAGAGGTCGATGTTCTTCGTCTTACCTGTCGGCTTCCACTCGGGATCGGCAGCCTTCTTGTTCTCGATGCCTTGCTTGATCCGCTCAACACGCTTTTCTTGGTCCAGCCGTGCCATGGTGGCCATCAGGTCCAACAGCATGTTGTTGATCACTTCCAGAATCTGCCCGGTGATGCCTTTGTCTTGCACCAGCATATGACTGGTGGGCAGGTCAGCGATAACCAGACGCAAGCCTTTGGCTTTGATTGTGGTCTTCAACACTTCCCAATCATCCTGTGACAGACGTGATAACCGGTCCACGCTTTCGCACAGAAGGATTTCGCCTGACTTGGCGTTATCCAGCAGACGCATCAGCTCGGGACGCTGAAGCTTGGTGCCGCTGATGTTCTCGGCATACACGCCAACTACACCCAAGCCTTTCTCAACCGCAAACGCTTCCAGCGCCACTTTGGCACGGTTCGCGTCTTGGTCTTTGGTGCTGGCTCGCAGGTAAAGGTGAGCGTTCATGGCGACTATCCTTTGGCGTCCGTTTCGATAGGCTAATGATAATACGATCATATAGGTATCGCCAAGCCCTTTATGATAGTGCCTGACGGACGGTTATCGCACTACCATATGAGTAGACCTAAATGATAGACAGTTTTCTGATCACTCGTCCTTCTCAAGGTCACTTGCGATCTCCCGGCCTGATGGCGACAGACGCACTTCTATGTACTCGTCTCCGTCTCCGTCAGAGGCGTCCACACCTACTGCGTACCCCTTCGCGATCAATTGTCGGAGGGTATGCACGTCCTCGCCTCTGACTACAGACTGTCCTGTATGGAGGAGGTGCAAGAGCTTGATTTCGACAGATAGCAATTTCATACGGTCTTCCTCTTTGGTTGGAGATTTCATCGTACAGCGTTTTTTGAGGATCGTTTTTGGGACAAGTTTGGTCGGATTGCCGATCCCTTTATGCCCGCTCTGAAGGTACATTCTGACCTCGCGGTCAGCTTGCCGGGGCTGGCTTGCGTCTGGAGCGAAGCTTGCGTTTTTGAAATCTCAGAGTCGATTTGTGTCGTTAGCTCGCTAATAAACTCTTTTGACAGGCTCCAGCTTAACGACTTTCCGTCACAACCCACGCTGTTGCTGGGCTACAGGTGTGCTACAACTTTTGCCCCATCGTGGAAACCTCGTTTGGATAGACGTTTTCGATGGTATTCAGAGGGTTTTCGGCGGTTTATGCTGGATTAAATTCAGGAGGGACAACGTATGGACGCTGAACAGCAAATCGAGGCATGGAATGGTCGGTGGACGATTGTTGCCGGGAGAATGGTTTGCACTTCATGCATGCAAAGTCAGGCGCTGGAACACTGTGAGACTCCGTTTGCTCATGAGCCTGAATGCAAGGCTGCAACTGGTGAAGACCAACAGCCATGGGCAGACCTCCAAAATATTTTGGACAGGTATAGAGGCTGATCAACAGTTTCCAGCCTACTCCACGCGGTTAAATCGGATCATTTCGGGCGGCTTTGCTGTGGATGATTGGTTGCGAAACAGAGAGCTGTCCCGACTTGAAAATGGTTTTGCTCAAGCATGCGAGCTACGCCGTGTTGCTTGAACTGCTCAAGGATTTGATCTGAAACCGTGTCGCAGTACCTCAGCATGTGGTTCGCGATTGTGTCGAGGCTATCGCTTTTGGCATAGATCAACGACGTGTTGCCCGGCAACAAATGGTCAGCGTAATACGGCAACCTGCGAGCATTGATGTCGATGTGCTTGCCCAGCTCACTGTCTACGACCAAGCCCAAACGCTGCGTATGCAGGAACGGGGTATCCGTATGCTTCGTCAATGCCAGGTGCCAGCCCAACAACTCTGGGTTTGTATCAGGCCCTGAATCAAGGATTAGGTAAGAGGTAAGCGGCTGTATCAACGCTTCGACAGTCCAATCCTGTAAAGGCTCGGCAATGAAGACCACTGTGCACGCACTGACGATGTAGCCGTCGTGTCGGATGGGACCGTTGCGGTCGGCTATGGTGTTCGTGTCTGCTGCAAGCAAGTAGTCGAACTTGGTCTTCAGGTGTTCGATGTAATCCAGCTCAACGGCAAAATGATCAGCGGGTGCGGAAAACCTGACCCTATCTCCGGGGCCATTTTGCTTGGCGGTTGTTATCTGGTGACGAATTGTGGAGGGGTCAACCTCGTGGATATCGAAGCTGCCTGACGGATTAACCGTCACAGTGAGGCTTGAGACCTTATCGGCACTGTGCCCGTAGGTGCCCTCCTGACGTGGCAATTCTTGTTCGCCTTTGTTTTTCTTCGCCATGGTGCCTCTCCTCTGCTGGTAGTGGAGTTGTAGCACAGCTTGGCGAGTGCGTTCGCCCAAGTAGAAGTCAGGTGCATAGCTTCGCTATGGCGCAGTGTCAGGCGCTCTGCACTGTGAATCTCCCCCCGGATTATTAGCAGGGTAAAAGGTGGTTTCGCCCAGCAGTTACGGGGGTCAGACGGGGATGGCGGATAATTTGATAACGGATAACGTAAGAGCAATGAGCGTGTGTTTCAGCTTTCGCAGTGCGCAAAAAGATGCCCCACCATCACTGGCAGGGCATTGGTTACGCGGCAATTGGCAGCATCCATGAGGGAAGCACGTACCGTAGACCGTTGTTGTCGAAGTCTTTCACCTTGCATGTGATCCGCTCCAGTAGATCGCCTGTGATGCTCTCAAGCACGGCTGGATTGATATTCCGTCCGTGCAGGATGTTGAAGAAGAAATACTCGTCTTCGCCAAGGTCCAGCGGTTCCCGGAAGTACCATGAAGTCTGCTTCACCTGCTCAAGCGCCTTCAGCACAGGCGCCAACTCTGGCCGATAGGCCATGAGCCGAGTGGTTTCCGTTACCAGTACACCCATTGCGTCCAGACCACCAACGTTCGACATAACGAATATGTCTTTCCCTGTCACCGCTTCGAGCAACCTTCGCAGGTCTCGCGTGCTGCTCTTGCGGTTGTCGAACACCTTCAACCATTCAGCGTGATCAGGATTGGTCCGGTCCAGCAGCAGCGCCAGTTTCTCTACGTACACATGCCGCTGACTCGGCGCCAGCTTTGCAACCTTGTCAAACTCAGCCCACACGCCCCGACCGATGCAATCGAGCATCAGCGACATGATATCGGCGTCTGTCATCCATGGCTGGATGTCCCAGCGTGGGGACTTGTGAGCAGGGCTAATGAACTCGCCGCCTCCTAACCACTGATTGCCGTGCTGACGGTTAAGGTCGGCATTACCGATCACCAGATTGGCGGGAACGAACTTGCCGATATGATGCTGGCCTTTGACTGGGTACACGTGGCTGAACTGATATTCACCAAACGAACGCCACCGATTGGCCGCTTGTTGAGTCTTGTGCATTGCCCGTAGCTCGTGCAACTGGTCAACAGTGATGTACTGAACAATCTGCACATTCTCCGCTTGCTTTGCATGGCGCAGCAACAGTTGCACGAACGGGTTACTCATGGGGAACGCTTTTGGCTTGCGTACCTTCTTCGTGACTTTCCGATCAACCTTGTTACGGCGAGCCCGCTTACAATCTTCGCTACAAGTCATTGTAGAACGGTGCGACGTATAGAACATGGCTTTGCATACTGAGCAGGTTTTGCGAGCTGGCTTTTTAGCCTTGGTTGTTGCGGGTGTTGCTGGCGCCATCTTGGGTCGCTCCTTGGATCAATTGTGTTGTGCCGTTGATGGCGATGAACTCGTGTCTGCATCCAGAGCCGCAAAATGCGGTTGCCTTGAATGTTAGAAATCCGATGCCGCATTGTTTGCAGTGGCAAGTTCTCTGGTTGCGTGGTCTATGAGTCATGCTGCAAGCTCCTGTAGTGCGTTGTGGGGCGTTTGGCTTAATGAGACATACCAGCGTGGAGCCCCATGCTCGTTAAACGTTATATGACGCCATACAGGCCGCCCTAACTTCTGTGATAATTCATATGCGGCATGCATAGCATCCGCTGCATTCGTATACTTCTTGTTCATTGCCTCTCCTGTAGAATGGGCGAATCATGACGTGCATTGTTGAGTTCAATGGCACGTTTGATTTCGTTGGTTGTTTGGATTCGGTCGTGCTGCATTTCACGCTGAATTTGGTTGTACAAGCCCTGAACACTCGCACTGGTGAAAGCGCGAGCGTTCTGTTCAGCAAGTAACGAGTATTCCCGCGCCATGTCGCTGCTGTGAACTTCCAGATAAGCGATTGCGCCGAGACTGGCTACAATCTGAAGCACCATGCAGAGCACTAATGCCTTTAACCACCTAAGCACTATTCAGTGTCCTGCGGTAGTTCGTACTGGTTCAGCAAGTCTCTAAGCGCTTCTTTCGTTTTGTCAGTTACACCAGTCTCAACAAGACGACTAATCTCTTCAGCGGTAGCGCCAGTTTGAGCATTCACCGTTACGTTATTCGTAACATTGATCGGTGTGTTGTTATTGTTCACCGTTGACGACTGGGCACGTGAAGGAGATTCTCCGAAGATTCGCTGTGCAGCCCTGAATGATAGCTCTGGTGCTGACATTGGCTGCATGTTACGTACGATCTGATGAAACCTACCGTCAATTTCTGGTTGTTCAAACTTTGACACATCAAGCTTTGGCAACGTCAGAGCACCGCTAAGATCAAGTTGTGCTACCCTCATCTTAGTTGCAGGGCCTTCAGTGTAGTCTGAAGCTCCTGTAAGGAAGTTGTAGAGGCGATCTATTGGGTCCTGTTGCTTGGCCTTACTTGGATCAACATCAACGCCGGTGAGAGCTTGTAGGTCGATTGCGGACTTGTCTGGACTTAGTGCATCAATCTTTGCTGCGTTGGTTTGTGATGTCCCATCCTTGTTGAATACCCAGCCAAGGGCTGAAGTCATCAACTTGTTCAAAGCAATATCCAAGTTAGCGGACGTTTGTTTGAGCGGTGCCATAGCGTCGTTCAGTTCCATCTCAGAACGGATTCGTTCGTTAATTGCCCCGATTAGCTCAGGATTCTTGTCTACGCCTTGCTGTTGTAGGAACTGCTGATTGCTTAGTCGTGTAGCGTTGGCGTCGATGGAATCTGATTGACGTTGGATCGCGGCAGCGTTTTCTTTAACGAATAGCTCGATGCCTCGGGTAAAGTCTACGCTCTTGAGATTGCCCGCCGTTGTACTTGCACGGAAGTCTTTCTCAAGGTTTCCATCGAGTTTGTGCTTATTACGTTCAGCCCATGCACGTCTAATCGGCTCTATCAGGAGCGGTGCCGCTTCTGTGAAGGTGTTCAAGTCTTCACGGTCGCCCTGACTCTTGCCCATGATTTGTTGAAGTTGAAGGTTAGCCCGTGTTTGTTCTTCACGAGTCATACCAGCACCACGGAACGCTGCCTGACGGGTTTCGAACGTTCCGATGGCTTTGCTTAGGCTACTCCCCCTCGCGGTTTCGGCCATGATGAATGTTCGGTACATCTTTGCACTGTCAATATCCAGCGCCGTCCCAAACTTCTGACCGATACGAACAAACTCATCAGCAACTAACTTCTGATTAGCTGGATTATCGCCCCCGGCTTGGGCCAGTACGTTTGTAAACTGCTGACTACCCGAGACACGTTCTTGTGTAGCGCTCATGCGTTCGCCGAGAGCGTTGATAGCGGCGACGATTGCAGCGGCGCCAGCGGCAGCACCACCTAAGGCCAGACCCGCTGTACCGAGTCCCAGGAACCCGCCAGACGGCTCCGGCTTGTTACGGTTGGCTTCCCACTGCTGTTGACGGGTCTGTGCCCATTGGAAGCGTTCTTGACGCTGTTGGTGAGCCACGTCCTGACGCTGGGCACGTACCTTCGCGGCCTGCTGTGAATCGGCGAACTTCTGAGCCTGACGCTGGCCACGTTCACGAGCCTGCTGCATGGCCTGCTCGATACGCTGGGTTGTCGTTAGCGTTCGTTGCTGCTGGGCTTGGAGATTTAGCGTGCGTTGTACTTGCTGCGCGTGCATGGCCTCGATGCGGGCCTGTCTGGCCTTCGCCTGTGTCAAAGCATCTTGGTTCTTGATTGCCTGCCCTTGCACCTTGAGCCGTGCTTGTTCTGCACGCTGCTCCTTGGCTGCAAGGACTGCCATTTGCTGGCGATCCTTCAAGGTTTGCGTGGTCAAGAAGGCCGATTCGCGCTGCCCGGCAAACTGTAGCTTTTGCCCAGCAAGTTCGGCTGTGAATGTGGCACGACGTGCTTTCTGTAGTAGAACCTCGCCACGTAGCTCACGATCCAGTGATGTTCTAACTTGCTTGTCCAGTTTGTCGCGGGCCGTGGTGTCAACCTTGATGCCCATCTTCGTCCCGAGCTTCTGAGATAGCTGGTCGGCCTGTTTACTCATAGCCATCATGCGCTGGCGAGCCTGCTCAATCCCACGCTGAAAGCGTTCAAGGCCGCTTAGGTCAACGTGAAAGGCAAGCTGACCAACAAGCTTGGCGATTGTTTCTTGATTGATCAGCAGCAGCTACCACCAAAAGAATGCTTCACAGATGGCGCTGCGTACTCATGTAGAAGCTCGTCCACTTCAGTCTTGAACTTGAGTGTACTAACCCCTTCATATACCACCTCGCCGCATTGGAACAACTTGCGTTGCTTGCCCTTGGCTATAAACGCGAAGACATAGGCTGTTACAGCGGGCGTTCCAGATATCAGAACACTGATGAAGTTGCCACAACGAAACCATGCCAGCTTGTAAGCGGCGTCATCACCCAGCTTTTTGATGTCTGTACGAAGGGCATTAAAGACTCTCTGAGGGTCCAGCTTGTCTGCCGCGATGGTGAAGACGGCGTGACGTTGAAACTCTTTACTTGTTACATCGCTGATGCGAGCCAGCAACTGAATCGGTACTACATGTCTTTTCATTCGGTATCCTTGCGCGTAGCTTCCATAAGTTTAATAACGTACTCCGGGATGCCCTGTAGGCGTGCAAGAGCGATTCTTGTATCAAGAGGCAGCACATATGCTGCCTTCGTTACTTCGGCCTCTACAGGCGCTTGTGGAGCCTCAAGAAGTAACGGGCTGTCGGGTTGGTATTTCAGTAGCAATGCACGAGTTAGGGCGTCGATCACTGGGTTTCTCCCGCTGAGTTCAACTTCCCGTTGGCGATCAATTCAGCTCGAAGAGTTTCGCGGCTGGCTTCCATTTCAGCCCTCACCTTATCCGCGATTGCTTTTCGCGCTGCTTCAACTTTAGCGGCCTCTCTACGGGCAGCAGCTTGCAGGGCAATATCAATCTGACGTTCAATTTCTTGCGCTTGAGCTTTTTCCAGATCGGCAATGTATTGAACCTTCAAAGCGTCGAACATAACCGCAAGTTCTTTTGCCTGCTGTTCCATTGGCTTTCTAACGGTGATCTGAACAAGAACCACTGCATGTGCATCGCCCACAAAGTGAAAACTCTGCAACGGAGATTCAAAAGGAAGCGGCGTGTACCCTGCTGACAATAGTTCGTGATAGGTATCCGCTGCTTTCTGTAAGCCTTCGACGGTTACCTCGATGATAGCGCCCTTGGCGTTCACAAGGTGGGGCTTCTCGATGGTAGCCTCGTAAAAGATTCTGGTTTGTTCGCACATGCGATCAAAGGTTTCTTGGCTGAAAACGTTTTGCATTACGGGTGTTGGCGATTTCATTTCGATTCTCCTAATGGGATAGTGTTGTGTTTGATGCGGTGAAGAATGCGAGCGCATTCAAGGGAGCATGTCGTGTTGCTACCACCATCACTTGGATAGCTTCGCTTGCACACCTCACACTTTACGTACGGAAATTTTAGTTTCATGCTTCACCAACATATTGCGGTGGCGATGCTAATGCTTGGGCAATCAGCTCTGGCCCAAGGGCTTCTATAACTGCCCGGCGTAAACTCTCCTTGTCGCTGGCTGGGTCAAGCCGGTCGATCTTCACCGTAAACTTGCCGAACTTCAGGGTGAGTGTTGTTTCATCGTGTACAGCAGTTGCTTGGGATTCGCGATAGGCACGTTGGCGGCAAGCATTCGAGCAGTATTTTTGTTGACTGTTGAAAGTGCCGTATCTTGCTCCGCATGTTTCGCAGAATTTATAAATCATGGGCATGGGTGATCCCTCTCCGTGAGTAGGATGGCTAAGTGGGTTTGTTTTGGTTGTTACAGCGTTACGGCGTGAACGGCGCTCAACAAAAAGCCGAACCCGAGAGAGTTCGGCTAAAGTTGGCAAGGAGACGCCGATGAATTTGTACCCTGCTGACCAAGGCTTATAGCGCGGGTCACGCTATCGAGAGCTTCCGACTCTCTAACTGTATCGGTCAAATGGCACAGCTTAGCCACGAGGGGGCGCTTGGAACGCCCTGACCTAACTTACGTCCGAACACAGTCACTCGAAGGAGAACGAGATTGGTTCGGACGTATGATTTTGGGAAACTGGGGAATGAAACGGGAGGCAGAAATCGCTGTTTTTATTCTCTACTTTGTACACTATTGTCTCACGGAAAGTGCGTTTTGTCAATATGTCAAGCACACTTTCTGCATAAAAAGCAAACTATTTCTTTCCTGTGAGCCAATGCTAACCCCGGCCCTGCTACATATCCGGGGATCATCGCCGAAAACACGAAAAGTTGGTCTGCTAAACATCTTCTTTAGGCGGCGGGCCTGAAATATGATCGATCCGAGATGTCTCCGGGTTCCAACGCATCACAGTGCGTTCAAGTTCACCCGACTCATAACGAGCTTCCTGCTCGTTGAACGCAGCAAGTTCAGCCTTTTGCACTTTGGAGTCGAGATTTGGTATCTCAATCCGCATAACTTCATTTTCGATAACCTCGTACACGCCCTTAACCCGGTCTGTTCTAAGAAAGCGGTAGGTCTGTTGAGCGTAATCATTGAATACACTGGGCTCGTTCACAGTGATCGTACGGTCATCGACAAGAACAACATAGCCCACGCTTTTGAGTAACGCCGAGAGCCGCTCGGGGTCGTCATCCAGCAGCATGTCTTCCTCGTCGATCATGTCGCCGAGGGTTGCTTCGACTGGCGTTGCCTTCAGCAAAGCTCGTTCTTGCTCCAGCGCCAATATCCCAGCCTTGATGCGGTCCAACACGGCCTTGATCGCTGGCAACATACCGTATTCCAATAGCCCCTCAGCAACTCGCTCACTCTGTTTGTGCAAGTCGCTGAGCTGTCCATCTATCTCAATCAACCGCTTCTCTGACTGACTGAGCGTCTTGCTCTGGGCGGCACGAACCAAAGCGGCGTGGGCAGTTTGAGACCTGATGTAATCAAACACGGCGTAGGGGATACTTCGCTTATTCGAACAGCCGTCAGGGCCATCACCAAAATGGTGGCGAGTCATGCACTTCATACTGAGTGCGCGGGTGTTGCTTTCACCTGTAGTGCAGTAGTTTTTGCCGCACCTTGCGCACTTCACCAATCCCGACATGATCTGTTTTGAGCTGCTCGATTTGGGCCTGCCCACGTCGTTCAGTCTCTTTTGCACGCGAAACCAAAGCTCCTTGCTCACCACTGGCGGGTAGACGTCCTCAATATCGTTCCAGCGACCAACGGCGACAGGATTCTTTAACCATCGCTTGATGGTGCTGAAGCTCACCTTCTTGAACTCGTCATGCTGGGCACGAAGCCGCGTTAGGATGCGACGTTCACCCAAGCCAGCGGCGTAGTCCTCAAATGCCTGAGCTACGTACGGCGCGATGTCCTCGCGGAGCCTTACCACTGGTGGCGAAGTCCTCCCGTTGGGCCATTCAGAGTTCAGCCACAACGGCGTTCTACGTCCTACTGCAACGCCTGCACGGGCCACCTCTCGTTTCTTCTCGTACGCCGCCAGTACGCGACGACTCAGGTTCTCTGAATACTGGTGCGCTTGCTGAAACTTCGCGGCCAGCAGAAAAAGATGGTTGTTGTTCGCTGACTGCCTGTCGTACCGAACGCCGTCATCAAGCGTCACCAAATCGACGCCAGCCTTAACTATCTGCTTCACGAGTTGAAGCATGTCCAACGGTTCCAGACGACCAGCCCGGTCTATGGCTTCGATCAGGATCGCTGACCCCTTCGGAATTGCACCAGTCTCAACAGCAGCCAGAAGCCGACCAAATGCGTTCTCTAAATGCGCCCCAGAATAGCCAGACCGTCCAAGGTCTTCGAAGCTCAGCTTTGACAGCCCATAGTCTGGGTTTTGCACAAGCCATGCTGCGACCATGTCGTTCTGCCGCTTGAGACTCGTCCCGTGACGCTGTGATCTTGCCGAGAACCGGACATATGAAAACGCCAGTCGTGTCATCACGCCCCCTTTTGGTGAAACTGAGGGCGGAATGATAACACCGTACCGATCTCTGCGTTCATGGGCGTGCGGATCTCATGGCTCATGGTTGCCAGGAAGGTGCTTTTGGCGCGGTTGGCATCGTCCGCCAGGTCCTTGGCCGTCTGCAGTTGCTCGATCAGTTGCCGCCGTTCGCTGATGTCGATCCAGCCGCCGATGATGCCTTGCACTTTGCCGAGGGAGTCGCGGAACGGCAGGATCCAGTGGTAGATCGTCAGCTCGCGGCCGCCGATGTGCAGCGAGCGGTCGAGAATCAAGGGCTCGTTGTCGGCCATGACGCGCTTGTAATCCTCGACGTAACCCTGGGCCTCTTCGGTGTTGCTCAGTACGCCGTCCAGAATGCTTTTGCCGATCACGTCCTCGCGCCGCTCGGCAAAGGCGGCGAGGTAGCTTTCGTTGCACATTTTCAGCAGGCCGTCGCGGTCGCGGACATAGATGGGATGAGGCGTGCCGTTGAGCAGCGCGCTCATGAATTCAAACTGATCGTTGAGCGCCCGCTCGGCGCGTTCGCGCTGTTTGATCTGCCGGCGCATCCAGGCATTCCAGGCCAGCGAGCCGAGCAGCAACAGGCTGGCGCCGCCGATGATCTGATAGATCAACAACTCATAGTCGTGCCACGCGCCGCTGCTCGGCGGCGTATAGGTGCGCCAGCGATTGTTGATCGCGGCCAGGTCTTCCGGGGCGATGCTCGACAGCGCCTTGTCGAGAATCGAGGTCAGTTCGGTCGCATTGCGTGACGTGGCCATGGCAATGCGCGCCGGTTCCTGCCCGACGGTCACGCGCATCTGCAACGTGTCGTTCAACGCCCGGGAGGAGAGGAAATAGCTGGCGCTGAACAGCGACGTGATGGCGCCCTCGGTACGGCCGTGGGCGAGCAGGTCCAGGGCTTGCGCCGGGTTGTCGACCTCCACCGGATAAATGCCCGGGTGCTGGTCGCCCAGGAAAGGCAGGATCGGGCTGCTGAGGGCCAGCGCCACCCGCTTGCCGTCCAGTTGATCGAGATTGGAGGGCGCCGAGGTTTCCTTGCGGGTGACCAGCACGAACACGTTATCCATGTACGGCCGGCTGAAATTGAAGCGGTTCTGGCGCTCTTCGCTGGGAATCATCGCGCCAATCAGGTCGGCCTGGCCCTGGCTCAACTGGTTGGTCATGTCGTTCATGCTGGCGGCATGGCTGACCTTGAAGGTGAGCCCGGTGCGCAGGCGTATGAGTTCGAGCAGGTCGGCGGTGACGCCGCTGAAATTGCCGGCTGCATCAAAAAACGTCAGCGGCGCGTAAGCCTCGTTGAACACTACGCGAACGGTCGGATGCTGAGCGATCCAGCGTTCTTCCCGTTGATTGAGCTGCAGCTTCTGGTCGGTGAGCATCAGATCGCTGCCGGCGCCCCAGCGTTTGGAAATGGCGATGCGCTCTTCCACCGGAATGCCTTTGATGATCCGATTGACGATGTCCAGCAGTATCGGGTTTGAAGCCTGCACGGCGAAGCTGAAACCGTTTGCCTCGTGCTTGCCGAAATTGGCCATCTGCACGTTGTTCAGATAGCCCTTGTTGATCACGTAGTGGGTGGAGATGGTGTCGCCCAGAAACACGTCGGCCTGATTGAAGGCCACGGCGTTGATCGCGCTCTGGAAGGAGGGGAAGGTCTGCAGGCGCGCCTTGGGATACAGCGCGGCGATTTCGTCGGGCGGCAGGTAGTGATAAACCATGCTCAGGCGCAAACCGTTGAGGTCGCCGCTCAGGGGCCGGGCCTCGCCGGCGCGGGTCACCAGGACGGGCTGATCCACGGCGTAGGGCGTAGACAGTACGATCCCGCGCGACGCCGCTTCGTAGCCATTGGCGCTGCCCAGCAGATCGATTTCGCCCTTGCTCAGCGCTTGAACCGCCTCGTCGCGGCTGGCGAAACGCAGGACCTTGACCGGCAGGTCGAGCACGCGTCCGAGAATGCCGATGTAGTCGGCGGTAAAGCCTTCGTAGTCGTGCCCGGTCAGGGTCATGTCGAAAGGCGGATAGTCCGGCGCGGAGGTGCCGACCACCAGCTCGCGCTTGTTGCGCACCCATTGCCACTGGGCGCGTTCCAGCGTCACGTCCATGTGCGCAGGGTTGGAGCGGCTCAGCAGCGTGTAGCGTTCCGGCGCCAGGGGATCTGCCTGGCTATCGAAGCTCAGGCAGACAATCACGGCTGCTATCCAATAGTCCTTTAACGCCTTTGGCATCCTGTCTCTCACACTAGCGAATTACGTTTTGCCATCTCGATAAGTTCTACCAGAGTCTTGGCCTTGAGTTTTTGCATCAATCGGGTTTTGTAAGTGCTGACCGTTTTGTTGCTGAGGAACATGCCTTTGGCGATTTCCTTGTTTGTCCGCCCTTGGGCAAACAGTTGCAACACCATCAGTTCACGGTCATTGACGAGTTTGAAGCGCTCAAGCTCGTTGGGGTCACCCTCTTTTTTGATTGATGCGGCAAGGGCCTGACTGGGAAAGTAATTGTAGCCGGATAATACCGCTTTGACCGAGCTGACAAGTTCGCTGAGGTCTTCCTGCTTGCAGACATATCCCGAAGCGCCCGACTGCATGCACCGGATGGCGAACAGGCTCGGCGCCTGAGCAGTGAGTACGAGAATTTTCGAGGGCAGGTTCATGGCGTTGAAGCGGGCGAGGACTTCGAGCCCGTCCAGCTTGGGGATGCTGATGTCCAGGATGATGAGATCGGGCATGCATTCACGGACCATCTGCATGGCGTCGACACCGTTGTCGGTCTCTCCGACCACCTCGTAATTCTCGTTTTCCAGAAGCATACGTATGGCCATTCGTATGACCGGGTGGTCGTCGATAATAAAAATAGAGTTCATGATCAATCCATAACGGGTGGCAAGAAAGCGCGCACCTTATCCCAGATGTTCAGAGGCGCACACGAAGAGATCATGCCCGAAGCGCTATATAGGAATGTTCCTACAGAAATAAGCGTATGTGCGTACGTGGATACACGCAGCGGTCATGAATGTTTAATACGTAACAGCATTTACCATCAATCGATATGCATTTAAGTGCGCGCGTTTATTGCGAATCGGAATAACCCTACATAATCCCGAAACTTTGCCTACCTGCTTAAAGATGTCGGTTCAACGATATCAACGGCGCTTTGGCAATAGGCGCTGGGCAGCGGTCTGTATTCTTGCCCGATATATCCAAAAAAGGCTGCCATGCAGGCAACCTTAAGCGGGTGCGGACAGCAGGCTGATCAGCTCGAGGGTGTTAAGCGGCTTACTCAGGCACCCCAGCAGTGGCAGGCCCAGCGCCCTGGCCTCGGACTCAAGGTTCGCCAGCGGATCCGCGTCCAGGCCGCTGAGCAGCACGGCGCGCTGGACCAACCCGCGCTGGTTCGCCGTCTGAATCAGCTCCAGGCCACACATGCCTGGCAGACGCTGGTCACAGAGCAGCAGGTCATAGGGCTCGGCGCTGCGCTCCATGGCGCCGAGTGCTTCGCTGGCATTGAGCGCTGGCGTGACACGGTACAGGCCGTGGTTGTTCAGCAGAATCTGCAAGGCAATCAACTGAAACGGATGATCCTCAACCAACAGGATTCGGAAATCTTTCGTGAACATCGGCGGTTCCAGACGTAGGGGAAATGAGCGCCGCCGTTTGAAGGCGGGCCGGCGGCGCGCTCGCAGGGCGGGCGGTGTCTTCGGGAGGTAATGGGTCGGGTTGTCCCAAGGCTCGGAATGGCGCGGATTATTCGGCAGCGATGTATGACCAGCGATAAGGGCATTCCGACGGTTGCGTAGGAAATGTCCGAAGTTGCTGTTGGATTGACTGAAGCACCAACGAGAAAAGCCCGAATACCGGTTCGTATTCGGGCTTTGGCAAGCGTCCTCGGAAGGGCGCCACGGCTGGCGGGCAGCCCTAGGAGGGGTTGGAGTGGCCGGTCATCTCACGGGCCATTTCGCTGGCGTAGCTGTCGGTCATGCCGGCAATGAAGTCGATGACCCTGAGAAAGGACGTGTGCAACGGCCAGCTCGGGTCGGGCGCGTTATTGCCCAGCAGATCGAGAATGCGCCGGCTCTTGAACGACGGCTCATGCCCGCCGAACTGTTCCAGCGCCGCGCCGCAGAAGGCGTTCAGCAGGATCTCAAGCGTGGTGTAGGCGCCGATTTCGTGCAGCGTCTTGCGCTTGTCCTGGAAGATCTTCTTGCGCGCCATGTCCTTGGCGTTGAGCACGCAGCGCTTGGCCGGCCCGTGCATGTGTTCGACCAGATCACCCTGCAGCGTGCCGGCCAGCAGTGCGTCCTGCTGTTCGACGAACGCGCGGGCGGCGGCGTTGGTCAGGTGCTCGATGGCCTTGCCGCGCAGAATCGCCAGCTTGCGACGACGGGAGTCATTGGGGCCCAACTGACGATAGGTTTCGGGCAGGTCATCGCCCACCAGGCCCAGCAACAGCGACTCCACTTCGTCGTAGGTGAGCAACTCCATTTCCAGGCCGTCTTCGAGATCGATCAGCGCGTAGCAGATGTCGTCGGCCGCCTCCATCAGGTACACCAGCGGATGCCGGGCCCAGCGTTGGTCCTCGATCTGCGGCAGACCGAGCTTGCCGGCGATTTGCTCGAGGATCGGCAGCTCGCTCTGGTAGCAGCCGAATTTGTGTTTCTTGTAGCCCAGCGAGTCGGCATGACGCGCCGTCCACGGGTATTTCAGGTAGGTGCCGAGGGTGGCGTAGGTCAGCCGCGTGCCGCCTTCGAACTGGTGGTACTCCAGCTGAGTCAACACGCGGAAGCCTTGGGCGTTGCCTTCGAAATTGAGAAAGTCATTGCGCTCGACTTCGCTCATCGCGTCGAGCCAGCCGCGGCCGGCGGCCTGTTTGAACCAGTTGCGAATGGCGTCTTCACCGGAGTGGCCGAACGGCGGGTTACCGATGTCGTGGGCCAGACAGGCCGATTGCACGACCATGCCCAGATCGCTGGGGTCACACCAGTCGGGCAGGGCGCTGCGCAGGGTTTCGCCGACGCGCATGCCCAGCGAGCGGCCGACGCAGCTGACCTCCAGCGAATGGGTCAGGCGCGTGTGAATGTGGTCGTTGCTGGTGACCGGGTGGACCTGGGTCTTGCGGCCAAGACGGCGAAAGGCACCGGAGAAAATAATGCGGTCGTGATCCTTGTGGAACGGACTGCGGCCCAGTTCCTCAGGGCTGTGCAGGGTTTTGCCAAGGCGCTCGCGGGTGAGCAGGGTTTGCCAATCCAAGGCCGGTACTCCGTCGGGTGATTACCGCGCTAGCTTCCCGGTTCGCCCCGCACGCTGCAAGCACAAGATCGCCGATGCGGGGTCAAAAAGCGTCATCAAAACCCTGCTGCGTCGACATCGATCAGCAACAGCCGCTCGCCGTTGTCGAAGAATTGTCCGGCCGTCAGGCAATACTGATTGCTGGTGGCGTCCCGGTAGGTACTCGACAGGGTCAGGCGCCGCTCGTGCCAGCCCTCGGCCAGCAGGTGATAGAAATAGGGACGCCACGACCAGTTATGGCCCAGATACCGGGCGTCCGCGGCCCACGCGCCGTTGCGCCATTCCAGATTCGGCGTGAGCTGCGTGCCATGGCGGTCGCACTGGTAAAAGCGCAGCAGCCACGGAAAGTCAGTGACCTGGGGCAAATCACTCAGCGGCGCGTTGCCCTCGGCCCAGCTCTGCAGGCGGGACATCAACTGCGTGAGTTGCCGGCGCAGGGTCATCAGCCGTTCGCGCTCACCGACTTTCTTCATCACGTAACGATCACGCAGGGCCGCGAAGCGGTCGACAAAAGCATCGGCGTCAAAGAAATCCAGCTGCGCCGGGGCGAACAGATAGCCCTGGACGTAGCGCGAGCCGCATTCGAGGGCGAAGTCCAGCTCGGCTTCGGTCTCGACCCCTTCGGCGATGATCCAGCACCCGGTTTTCTCCGCCATCTGCGCGAGGGCCTTGACCACATCGCTGCTCGGGCCGCCCCGCGCTGCGGCCTGAAACAGGCGCATGTCGAGCTTGAGGATGTCGGGCTGCAACGCCAGTACCCGGTCCAGCTGCGAATAGCCGGCGCCGAAATCATCGATGGCAATGCGCGCGCCGGCGTCGCGGTAGCGGGCGACCACCTCGTTCAGGCGCTGGCCATCGCCGCTCAATTCGGTGATTTCGAAAACGATCCGTTCCGCGGGAATGCCGTAGGTCTGCAGCTGCTTCAGGCTGGGCGGCGATTCGTCGGCGCGCAGGCGGCTGATCCAGCGCGGGGAGATGTTCAGGCTCAGGAACCAGTCGCTCGGCGCATCGTGAAAGCGGCTCAAGGCATTGTCGCGAACCTGACGGTCCAGCCGACGCAATTGTACCGCCGGGCGCCGTGGGTCCGTGAACAGCGCGCCGACCGATTGCAGGCTGCCGTCTGCCTGGCGCAGACGGCCCAGGGCTTCTACGCCGGCGATGCGCCCGGTCGCGGTGTCGATGAACGGCTGGAAACAGGCGAGCGGTTGCCCATCGAACACGGGGCCTCCTTAGCGGCGGTTGATTGGAGTGGTGTTGGCGACGGATTGGCTGAGTGTTCTCGTCTGACAAGCACCGTCACCTCACCCGATACGCGTATCGGGCAAGGCGGGGTTGCTTAGCAAGAATGCAGCCAGAAGGCTTTTAGCGACGGTGGGACGAGTTCTGCAGTGCCATCTTGATCAATGGCAACACGGTTGCGCTGAACTTGATCAGGCGGGTGACACTGCCGGTCTTTTTGCTGCGCGTGCCCTTGCCGGTGAGGAACCCGAGCAGGGTGACGGCACCGACGCCCCACAGCGGCCCATGCTTAATGCCGAGGGAGCCGGGGAGGTCGGAGGCCATGCCGCGCATGCGTTGCAAAGGGTGCATCAATCGCGAGGATTCCTGACGGATCTCCTGACGGTGCATTTCCATGCGCAGGCGGATCAGCGCCTTGCGCAGCTCGCGACGGTTATGGGTCTGGGGCAATTGAGGTGCACTCATGGCATCAGTCGCTCGCGGTCGTTGGCCAGTTCTTCCAGGGTCGAATGGAAGGGTGAAGACTCATCGAACACAGCCGCCTTAAGCCGCATGGCGCAGAACAATGCCGCCAGGGTGTATAGCCCGCACAGGCCGACGATCCCGTAAAGGCGATAGCTGTCCCAGACGAGAACCAGCAACAGCGCGGACAGGCCGATGAGCAGCAGCAACGCGAAAACCAGCGCCAGGCCTGCGAACAGCAACAGCCTGACCGTACGGGCTTTCTGTTCCTGAAGCTCAATGCCGAAGAGCTCGACATGGGTGTGCAGCAGCCCTAGAAAGGCCGCACCCAGCCGTCGTGGCGAAGAGGATTGATCGGTCCCGGTTGGACCTGTCGGCTGCGTCATGGCCGTTAGCGCCGGGTGGCCAGCAGGCCCAGCAGAAAGCCGACGCCAGCTGCGATGCCTACCGATTGCCATGGATTGTTCTGAACATAGTCCTCAGTGACGATGACCGCTTCCTTGCCGCGTGCGCGCAGGGTTTCTTCGGTCAGCTTGAGGGTTTCGCGTGCACGGAGCAGGCTTTCGCGAATCTGCTCACGCAGTTCGTCAGCCTGTTCACCGGCCAGGGAGGCCGTGTGCGCCAGCAGTTTTTCCGTATCGGCAACCAGCGTCTGGAAGTCAGACATCAATATGTCCTGGGCTTTTTCTGCTGTAGGTCGAGCCATGGTTTTCTCCTTAGGGGATGACGATATGGGGTTTCGAGTATGGCGCATTCCTGAAGGTTCATTCCAATCGCGTGAACAGCACTGCCGTTTCGGCCATGGCGTTTTCTGCGCCGTTCCGGTGCGCCCGCCGAGGGTTGCGCGCCAGTGTGGGCAGGCGCGTGGAGGGAGGTCTGGGCGCATGGGCAGGCTCGACGGTGTTTCCGGGGAGTTCTAGACTGACTCATCCAAACCCTTGCAATCGCAGCCACAGAGGGGCCGAGCCATGCCATCGGAATGTCAGCTATTTGGAACGTTGGGGTGTCATCTGTGCGAGGTGGCCGAAGCGGAACTGATGCCGCTGGTTGAGCACGGCTTGATGGTGGAGCTGGTCGACATTGCCGACAGCGAGGCGGACCACGAAACCTACAGCCTGCGAATTCCCGTGCTGAGGCGGGCGGACACCGGTGCCGAACTGGACTGGCCGTTCGACACCGATCAGGTCGTGCTGTTTCTGAGCGACTGACGCCCACGCGATCAGGGCACAGGACTGCGCGTTATCGCTGGCTTCAGAAATGTCGCGTATCAGAGGTATTGCGTGTCGACCACCATGGCTTGAGCGACAGCGGCTTTCTGCTCGTCGGTCATGCCGTCCCAGACGTGGACTTTGGCGTAGTAGCCAAGGCCGGCGACGATGTACAGGCTCAGGGTGAGCACGATGAACACCGACATGAACGTCCAGCGACCCACGTCGTGGTCTTCGTTGGAAAAGGACTGGGAGTAGTTGTCATCGTTCTGCGATGACGTACCGGTGGAGAGACGTTTGATCCATTGGAAGAATTGAACCAGCATGGGCGTAACCTCAAAAGTTGCGAAAAGAAATCTGTGGTGGCAGCACGTCGTGCAGTGGCGCCCGACGCGCGATACAAACGCTGAAAACGAAAAAAGCCCGTCGATGACGGGCTTTCTTTTTATGGGTTCAGGTCTGGCAGGCGTTTTCGATTTCAGTCACGTGGGTGTTCGTGTCCGCTCGGATTCGCGCCTGCGTGCCGATTTCGAAACATTTTAGGACAAATCAATTTGCGCATCCAGCACCGCACTGTGGTTGTCAGACAACTGGCGCCGGTTTTCCGTGCGACATAACGTCGCGCGCCGCTGTGGGGCTCGGAATAGAGCCCTCCCGCGAAACCGTCATTTGCCCTGTCGCGTAAAGCGTCGCCGGCATTGATAATGCCGACCCTGTCGCCTTCGTTATTTCAGCCTGAGTCATTTATGTCCGCACCTGTGTTCACCGCCGCCCACCGTCAAGCCAGCACGTTGTATCTGCCGCCCGGACCCTGGTTGACGGTGCTCGACTGCCTGTGCGAGCGCTTCAGTGCCATCAGCCGCGAGCAGTGGCTCGACCGGATCGCGCGGGGCAAGGTGCTGGACGCTGACGGCCGGCCGATCGCCGTGGACCTTGCGTACCGCGAAGGCCTGCGCATCCATTACTTTCGCGAGGTGCCCAACGAGACGCCGATCCCGGTGCACGAGTCGATCCTGTACGCCGACGAGCATCTGGTGGTCGCCGACAAGCCACATTTCCTGCCCGTCACCCCCGCCGGCGAGTACGTCGAGCAGACCCTGCTGCGGCGACTGATCCGTACCCTCGACAATCCTGATCTGGTGCCTTTGCATCGCATTGACCGGCACACGGCGGGGTTGGTGCTGTTCTCGGCCAGCAAGCAGACGCGCTCGGCGTATCAGGCGCTGTTTCCTACCCGGCAGATTGAAAAGCGCTACGAAGCGATTGCCCCTGCGCTCCCGGACATGGCATTTCCTCGCGTGCACAAAAGCCGTCTGGTCGATGGCGAACCGTTCTTTCGCATGCAAGAGGGCGACGGGCCGAGCAACACCGAGACGCGCGTGGAAGTCAGCGAGAAAAATGGCGGGCTCTGGCGCTACGCGCTGTATCCGGTGACCGGCAAAAAACATCAACTGCGCGTGCACATGGCGGCCCTGGGTGCCGGCATCTGCAACGACCCGTTCTATCCCGACGTGCTCAAGGATGCCGTGGACGACTACGCCCACCCGCTGAAGCTGCTCGCCCAGGGCTTGCGCTTTGTTGACCCGGTGACCGGGCAGGAGCGGGTGTTCGAAAGCCGGATCACCCTGGACTGGTGAGGCACGGATTTTTCGCCGTCCCACCGCTATACGCCAGACAAAAAAAGACCCGCTCGATTGGCGGGTCTTTTGCATTCAGCGACGGGCTATCAACCCCTCGCGATCAAGCCGGGATCACAGTTCTTTAACGGTACGAACCTGATCTTTGTTGATGCGGGTTTCTTTACCGTCCAGCTGCTTGAACTCATAGAAGCCCGAATCTTCGTCGTACTTGGGCTCGTCGGTTGCCTGGATTTCACGGCCGTCGTTCAGCGTGATCACGGTTGGCGAAGAGCAACCGGCCAGGGAGGCGAGGCTCAGTGCAAGCAGGAAGGCGGCAGGAAGAGTCCGTTGTTTCATTGCTGTGTCTCCGGGGTATTTTGTTTAGTGATGTGTCTGACGCAGAGTGTAACGGCAAAGTTCCATGAAACCTGCCCGCTGCGCTCAGTGCGTGATCTCGGTCAATAGATCCGGCGTGTTGAGGTTGGCCAGACGCGGGTCGTCGGCTTCGCACTGCAAGGCGACGGCGTGCAATTCTGCCAGGGTCCGGCGTGGGCTGCGCTGGCCCTGTCGCCAATGCTGCTCGAACACGTTCGCGTGTTGGCAGGGGATGCAGCATAACAGCGGCTCCCACTGCTCGCCCTGGCGGACCATCACCGGCACGCCGGGGTTATCGGCTGCGGTCTGGCGCAGGCCCTCGAGAAGCGCGCGATCCAGCAGCGGCATGTCACAGGGGATGACCAACAGGTAGTCATGTTTTGCCACGGCAAGGCCGCCGCGAATGCCCGCATAAGGGCCGGGAAAGTCCTGTTGCTCGTCCTCCACCAGTTGGTCGGCGTAGCGCGCGTAGTGCTCGCGGTTGCGGTTGCACGATACGATCACATCGTCCGTGAGGGGGCGCACCAGATCGTGCAAATGTTCGATAAAAGGCTTGTCGCGCCAGGCGATCAGGCCTTTGTCTCGTCCGCCCATACGGCGACCCTGGCCGCCGGCGAGCAGCAGGATAGAGCAGGGCGGGAGGGCGTCGGAAGGGGGCATGTTCAGCTCGGTCGGCGCGGAAAAAAACAGGTGCTGTGATATAACACCGCCCTGTTTCCTCTACAACCGGACCTCGCCATGAAAGCCAAGGCAGACTCGCCTTTCGTACCCCTGAACATTGCTGTTCTGACGGTCAGTGACACCCGTACTTTTGAAACCGATACCTCCGGCCAGATGTTCGTCGATCGCCTGACCACCGCCGGTCACGGCCTGATCGAGCGCGTGCTGCTCAAGGATGACCTGTACAAGATCCGCGCCCAGGTGGCGACCTGGATCGCCGATGATGAAGTGCAAGTCGTGCTGATCACCGGCGGCACCGGGTTCACCGGCCGCGACAGCACCCCGGAAGCCGTGGCTTGCCTGCTGGACAAGCAAGTGGACGGTTTTGGCGAGCTGTTCCGCCAGATTTCCCTGCCCGACATCGGCACTTCGACCATCCAGTCCCGCGCCCTTGCCGGGCTGGCCAACGGCACGCTGGTCTGCTGCCTGCCGGGCTCGACTAATGCTGTGCGCACGGGCTGGGACGGCATCCTCGCCGACCAGTTGAACAACAGCTTCCGTCCGTGCAATTTCGTGCCGCACCTGAAAAAGGCCGAACCCTGCGCGACCCGCGGGTGAGCCTTTATGAGCGCACCTGAAAAGAGTCGCCTGATGCCGGTCGAAGAGGCCATGCAGCGATTGATGGACCTCGCCGCCGCCGCGCCGATCACCGAGCGTGAAAGCGTGGCGCTGGCCGATGCCTTGGGACGCGTGCTGGCCGAGGATCTGGTCTCGACGCTGGATTTGCCGCCCTGGCCCAACAGCGCCATGGACGGTTACGCCATGCGCGTCGCGGACTGGACCGGCGAGCCGTTGCCGGTGAGCCAGCGGATCTTCGCCGGGCACGCGCCCGAGCCACTGCAACCCGGGACCTGTGCGCGGATCTTCACCGGCGCTCCGGTCCCTGAAGGGGCTGATTGCGTCGAGATGCAGGAGAACGCCGAAGTCCAGGCGGATGAGGCGGTGCGCTTTCTCGAACCCTTGAGCGCCGGTCAGAACATTCGCCCCAAAGGGCAGGAGACCACGGTCGGCGACATGGTGCTGGATGCCGGCACCGTCATGAACCCGATTGAACTGGGCCTGGCCGCGAGCATGGGTTTCGGCCACGTGCAGGTCACACGGCGCGCTCGGGTCGCTGTGCTGTCCACGGGCGATGAGTTGATCGAGCCGGGGCAGCCTTTGGGACCAGGGCAGATCTACAACAGCAATCGCGTGCTGCTGTGCAGCTGGCTGACTCGGCTGGGCTGCGAGGTGGTCGACGCGGGCATCCTTCCCGATAACCTCGAGAAAACCCGCGCGGCGCTGGGCAGCCTGAACAACGTCGACCTGATCCTCTCCACGGGCGGCGTGTCCGTCGGCGAAGCCGATTTCCTTGGCCACGCGCTGCGTGAAGAAGGCGAGATCGCCCTGTGGAAACTGGCCATAAAACCCGGCAAGCCGCTGACCTTCGGCCACTTCCGTGGGGTGCCGGTGATCGGCCTTCCGGGCAATCCCGCCTCGACGCTGGTGACTTTCGCGCTGCTTGCCCGTCCTTACCTGCTCAGACGCTTGGGCGTGCAGGCCGTCAAGCCGCTGCAGTTTCAGGTGCCGGCTGCATTCACCTGGACCAAACCGGGCAATCGGCGCGAGTACCTGCGCGGACGCCTCGAACAGGGCCGGCTGGTTGCCTACCGCAATCAGAGTTCGGGTGTGCTGCGCAGCGCCGCCTGGGCCGACGGGCTGATCGAGATTGTGGAAGGCACAACGGTGGCGGAGGGTGACTTGCTCAACTTCATTCCGCTGAGCGAAGTCATGGGCTGAAGAGGTGAGCCTTCTTCAGAAGGCTCACCCGTGGAGCTACTGTTTTTTAGCCTTCAACGCAGGCTGCGCGTCACTCGCTTCCTCGTCCATCCGGTCGGATTCGAACAGCTCGGACAACTCGGTCCGCGCCTCAAGCGCGCTTTGCATGACCTTCGCGGCATCGTCGTAGATCAGGTGCTGGCGATTCAGCACTTGTTCGTCGTGACGCTTGAATCGATCAATCCGCGCCGCCGCCTGGGCTTCACTCAGGCCCAGCCCGATCAGGGTGCGGCGGGTCATCTCCAGGCTTGAATAGAACGTCTCCCGCACCGCCTCGGCGTCCAGATCCAGCAGGCGGTGAACGTGCTGACGGTTACGGGCCCGGGCAATGATCTTCATGTGCGGGTACAGCCTGCGCACCAGCTCGGCGGTCTTGATGTTGGTGTCCGGGTCGTCGGTGGCGATGACGAAGTACTCGGCCTGATCCACCTTCGCGGCGCGGAGGATTTCCGGGCGCAGGGGGTCGCCGTAGAACACCGGTACATTACCGAAACTGCGGGTGAACTCGATGGTTTCCACCGACGTGTCCAGCGCGATGAACGGAATGTTCTGGGCGCGCAGGATACGCGCAACGATCTGCCCCATCCGGCCCATGCCGGCGATGACCACACGCGGGTTGTCGGATTCGATTTCCTTGTACTCGGGCGGTACTTCTTTGACCACCGGCTTGGGTTTCAGCCAGCGCGACATGACCAGCAGCAACAGCGGCGTCAGCGCCATCGACAGGGTGATCGTCAGCACCAGGGTGTCGTACAGCGCGGCATCGAACAGGCCCTGATCGCGGCCGATCTTGAACACCACGAAAGCGAACTCACCGCCCGCGGCCAGGACCAGCCCGAGGCGCAGCGCGCTTTGCTTGCCCAGGCCGCCCGCCAGACGACCGACGAAAAACAGCAGCGGCAATTTCAGGCCGATCAGCAGCAGCGTCAGGCCCAGCACGGTGAACGGCGAATTGATCAGCAGGCCGATGTTGGCGCCCATGCCGACGCTGATGAAGAACAGTCCCAGCAACAGACCCTTGAACGGCTCGATCTGCGCTTCCAGCTCATGGCGGTATTCGGAATCAGCCAGCAGCAGGCCAGCAAGAAATGCCCCCAGCGCCATGGACACGCCCACCAGATCCATCAGCCACGCCGTGCCGATCACCACCAGCAATGCGGTCGCGGTGGAGACTTCCTGCAGTTTGGTTTTGGCGACGATGCGGAACACCGGACGCAACAGGTAACGACCGCCGACCACGACAATGGCGATACCGCCGAGCACTTGCAGGCCGTGACGCAGGGAATCGCCGGAACCGGCATCGTGTGAACCGCCTGCCAGCATCGGCACCAGCGCGATCAATGGAATGGCCGCGATGTCCTGGAACAGCAGAATGGCGAAGGCCAGGCGACCGTGGGGCGCATTGAGCTCCTTGCGTTCGGCCAGGCTCTGCAAGCCAAAGGCGGTCGACGACAGCGCCAGCCCCAGGCCGAGCACCACGGCGCTGTTGAGCGGCTGATTGAAGCCCAGCAAGGCGACCGCGCCAATGACCACCCCCGTGAGCAGCACCTGTGCCATGCCGACACCGAATACCGATTTGCGCATGGTCCACAGGCGTCGCGGCGACAGCTCCAGGCCGATGATGAACAACAGCAGCACCACGCCAAGCTCGGAGATGTGGGCGACGCTTTGCGGATCGCCGATCAGGCCGAGGCAAGACGGGCCGATGATCACACCCGCGATCAGGTAGCCAATCACGGCGCCCAGTTGCAGGCGTTTGGCCAGAGGAACCGTGAGAACGGCGGCGAGCAGGAACACGACTGCGGCCTGCAACAGGCTGCCTTCATGGGGCATTGGGAACTCCTTGTTGAATGAGTGCGGAGGGAGAACTCTGCGTCGTTGGCAGACCCGTCCTACCGCCCTTAAACGCTTAAGCGACTGAAAGTGCGCGCATTAAACCACGTGAAAGTGACGGGCATCAGCGGCCGAGACGCTTCGTCGCAGCCTCGACGCGGTCCTGATGCGGGCGTGTCAGCATCGATGCGAGCAGGTACCATGTCCGCACATGTGTACTGCGCCCCACATCTCGACCGGTTTTAGGAATCCCGCAATGACCAACAAACAGCGTCTGATTTACTCAATCATCATCGCCCTCAGCGTTCTGGCCATCATGCTTGGCCTTTCCCATCTGCAGAACACCGGCGTGCTCAGCGAAAAGACCTTTCAATACATCGCGATCTTTGTCGCCGTCGTCGTGGTGGTGCTCAACGGCGTGCTGCGGCGCAAGGTCAAGCGCTGATCGGATCTGATCGGTGCCTCGCTCACGCGGCCTTCATGGCGGCATTTATCCGGCAGCATCAAGCGGTTACAAAACCCCGGATGAACTATTTTTCGGGTCAGGAACTCCAAAAAATCGCATTCAAAAAGCCCGCAAAGGGAAATGGAGTTCAATCATGATCAAGAAACTTACCGCTGCCGTTCTCGCCACCGCTGCCCTGACCACTGCACAGTTCGCTCTGGCGGACAAGCCGGGCGCTGGCTGGATCACCATCGAAAAAGCGATCGAAAAAGCCAAGTCGGCAGGCTACACAGAGATCTACAGCATCGAAGCCGACGACAAAGGCTACTGGGAAGGCGAAGGCCGCAAAGCGGACAGCCTGACGTACGAATTCCGCATCGACGGCACCTCCGGTAATGTCCTGCGCGATCAGAAAGACTGATCGACTCTGCGCCTGAGCGCGTGTGGGAGCCCCCGGGCTTCCACATCCATCCTCACTGAATCTGTTGCCACTTCTTCGCTTTAACCCCTCGTAGCTTTACTCCCCCTCGCATATCCGACAACCTTGCACTTCCCCCTTTACGTCAGCAGGAAGCGATGCATGAGTGTCCGGATCGAATTCAAGTCCAACCCCTCCGAAGAAGAACGCCTGCAGATCCTCGAGCCACTGAGGACCTATAACGCTGCCATGGCGGGCGACGGCAAATCCGAGAAATTTGCCCTGTTTGTCCGCGACGAACAGACCGATGCCGTGCTCGGTGGTCTGCATGGCCGAATCCTCTACAGCTGGCTGTTCATTGAACTGCTCGTGGTGCCTGAACAGGCGAGGGGCCAGCGCATGGGCAGCCAGTTGATGGCGATGGCCGAGGACCTCGCCCGCGAACGGGGCTGCGTCGGCGTGTGGCTCGACACCTTCGATTTCCAGGCACCCGAGTTCTATCGCAAGCACGGCTATGAGCAGTTTGGCCAGCTGGATGATTATCCGCCCGGGCACCAGCGGCTGTTCTTCCAGAAGCGCTTGCAGTCGGAGTAATCAGCGCTGTGCAGCGCGCGGCGGTTTACGCGAACCGCTTGGGGCTGTAAGGCGCCGGATCGGTAAACGGCGTGGCGCCGGTCATCATTTCCGCCAGCAGTCGGCCTGTGACCGGGCCGAGGGTCAGACCATGGTGGGCGTGCCCGAAGTTGAACCACAGCCCTTTGTGGGAAGCCGCCGGCCCGATGACCGGGCGCATGTCCGGCAAACACGGCCGGCGACCCAGCCTGGGTTCATCGTCCAGCCGCTCGCCTAACGGATAGAGCCTTGGGGCGATGGCTTCGCAGCGGCGCAGCTGGATCTCGTTGATGGGCGCGTCTGGTGCGGCGAACTCGACGCCGGTGGTGAGGCGAATCCCGCGCGCCATGGGCGTCAGCACACAATGCCGGCGCCGAGGACGACGGTGTGGCAATTCACGATCTGGCTATCAGCGGTCAGCGAATCCATCGAGCGGTCCTCGTTCGGTTGAGGTCAGGGCGGCCATTGCGCGAGGCACGCAGTTTACCCGCTTGTGGCCGCGCAGTACTCTGCAGAACGAGCGTCTCCAGGCGCCTGCCTTCTCTGTTTCGCTTCCACGTCCAATAATCACAACGGAGCTTCAGATGCCTTCAACCCACGACAGCCAGACCACCCGGACGATTTCCTTTGCCGATCTGACCGAGCTGCTGCGGCAGATCTTCGTGCGCCATGGCACCTCGCCCGAGGTGGCGCACGTGCTGGCCGCCAACTGCGCGGCCGCCGAGCGCGATGGCTCCCACAGCCATGGCGTCTTCCGCATCAAGGGATATCTGTCGTCGCTGGCAGCGGGTTGGGTCGACGGCCGGGCGGAGCCGAAGGTCGAGGACGTCGGCGCAGCGTTTGTGCGCGTCGATGCCATGGGCGGCTTTGCCCAGCCGGCGATGCAGGCGGCCAAGGCTTTGGTCATGGACAAGGCGCGAAGCGCAGGGATTGCCATTCTGGCCATTCGTAACTCTCATCACTTTGCCGCGCTGTGGCCGGACGTCGAGCCGTTCGCCCAGGAGGGGCTGGTGGCGTTGAGCGTGGTCAACAGCATGACCTGTGTCGTGCCCCACGATGGACAAAAGCCTTTGTTTGGCACCAATCCTATTGCCTTCGCCGCGCCCCGCGCCGACGGTCAGCCCATCGTTTTTGATATGGCGACCAGTGCCATCGCCCATGGTGACGTGCAGATTGCCGCCAGAGAGGGACGCATGCTCCCGCCCGGGATGGGCGTCGATCGCAATGGCCAGCCGACCGAAGACCCGAAAGCTATTCTCGACGGCGGCGCCTTGCTTCCCTTCGGCGGTTACAAGGGATCGGCGCTGTCGATGATGGTGGAGCTGTTGTCCGCCGCGCTCACCGGCGGCCATTTCTCCTTCGAGTTTGATATGTCGAAGTCTCCCGGGGCGCAAACCCCCTGGACCGGTCAGGTGATCATCGTTATCGATCCGGACAAGGGCGGCGGTCAGGCATTTGCCGAGCGCAGCGAAGAGCTGGTCAGGCAGATGCACGGCGTTGGCCAGCAGCGGATGCCGGGTGATCGCCGTTATCGCCAGCGGGAGCGTTCGTTGAAAGACGGGATTGTGTTGCCCGCAGAAGATCTTGATCGGCTGGAAGCGCTCGCCCGGGTTTAAGCGCATGGTTACGGATCCAGTGCCTGAGAGGGTGGCAAGTCGCTCGGACGTCCACACTGCCCGGGGTTATCCGAGTGACCATTCGTCGCGACAGGACTTGCGTTCGAGGGGCGTTGAAAATACTGTATGTTTAAACAGTATCGAGAAGAAGAGAGCAGCCATGCAAATCAATCAAGCCAATACCCGTCAGGACTTCACCGCCCAGAAAAACGAATCGTCGTTCAGCAGCGTATGGGGCAACGAGATGCAGCGTGAGGATTTTCTAGCCCTGGCATCCGGACTTCGCCAGTTCAGCGCCAATCAGGCCAACCTTGCGTTTGTGCCAGCCAGCAGTGGCTTCGCATCGGGATATGCCACGGGCAACGCCAGCGGCTACGCGGCCGAACAGGCTCAGCTCGCAGGGGAGTGATGTAAGGGGTTGCTCCCGGCAAGACGACAGGGGCTGATTCAGGGTTTGAATCGCACCAGGACCGGGACGGGTATTTGACCGGACACCGTTTCATCTGCGTCAGGCTGGCGCATTTTACCGGTGCGAATCACCGCCAGGGCAATCAATGTGCCTACGGCGGACAGCGCCAACCAACCCAGTAAGAAAGAAATCATTGTCTGGTTCTCCGAACTACAGAAATCGGGCGGCCATTCGAAAAGAATAGCGGTACATCAGAACCTATCGGCCACGAAGGGGATTCCTTGAGCCGTCAATTCGGAAGATTGACCAAATGAGCCCAAGGGCGCAACTCCCTCGGACCAATGGGGTCTTGCTCTTTGAACATAGTCAACTTCAGGACCCTCGTTTATGAAAGATCTCGGCTCACGTCTGAAAGAAGAACGCAAACGGCTCGGGCTGTCGCAACAGGACTTCGGCTCCATCGGAGGCGTAGAAGCCAACGCACAAGGTAAATACGAGAGCGGTGAACGCATCCCACGCTCGGATTACCTCGCGGCCCTGGGCAAAAAAGGCATCGACGTCATGTACGTGCTGTCGGGCGAGCGTACCCCCATTGCCACCGACACACTGAACGAAGCGGAGCGGGCGGTCATTACTCATTACCGGGCGCTCAGCGAAGACGACCGCGAGGCGATTTCGCAGCTGGCCACGTCGCTCTCCGAGTGCGCGACTGAGTTTTCCGGCTCTGCGTAAAAGGTCGTGCTCTGCATAGGGTCGCGTTCTGCGTAGCAGATGACCAAGGCCGGTTGCGATCAAATATATGGAACGTATATGCTCCGTATATTCTTCGAGAGGTCGCTATGGGACTGGTCAAAATTTCCGAACAGATGCACGCCAACATTCGTTGCGCCAGCGCGGCCTTGAGTCGCTCGATCAATGCTCAGGCCGAGCACTGGATGCGGGTGGGCATGCTCGCCGAGCTGCACCCCGGTCTGAATTACAGCGAGATCTGCCAGTTGCTGATTCGCGCTGAAACGTCCGGCGGCGCCGTGTTGAGCCTTCAGGCCAGCGACCTTGTACCGGATCTGGCACCGGCCAGGGCGGTGTCCCAGTGAGCATCAGCATCAAGACCGAAGCCGACCTGGTCGGGCTACGTGTGGCGGGGCGTCTGGCGGCAGACGTACTGGCGATGATCGCAGAGCACGTCAAGCCGGGCATCAGCACTGAAGCGCTGGATGACATCTGTAACGCGTACATCGTCAACGAGCTGAAAGTGATCCCCGCCAACGTCGGCTATCACGGGTTCACCAAAACCACCTGCATCTCGCCCAACACGGTCGTCTGCCACGGTATTCCTTCGGCGGAAGATGTGCTCAAAGACGGCGACATCGTCAACATCGACGTCGCCGTCATCAAAGATGGCTGGCACGGCGATACCAGCCGTATGTACTACGTCGGCGAGGTCAGCCCGCTCGCCCGCCGTCTGGTCGAAACCACCTACGAAGCCACGCTGGCGGGGATAAACGCGGTGAAGCCCGGCGCGACATTGGGCGACATTGGCAACGCCATCCAGACTGTGGCCTACCGTGAAGGCTTCAGCGTGGTGCGCGAATACTGCGGACATGGCATCGGTCGCAAGTACCACGAAGAACCTCAAGTGTTGCACTACGGCGCGGCGGGCAAGGGGCTGAAACTCAAGACCGGCATGGTCTTCACCATTGAGCCCATGATCAATGCCGGCAAGCCGGGCACCTACGTGCTGGAGGATGGCTGGACCGTGCTCACCCGCGACCAGTCGTTGTCGGCGCAGTGGGAACACATGGTGGCGGTGACCGAGACGGGGTTCGAGCTGCTGACCCCTTGGCCAGATGGCACCGGTGACTACCCGGCGGTCTGAGCGCAGGCGTTAAGCCAGAGGCTGGGGAGAGGGCTGGACGCATGAAGTCACAATACGGGGCGTGACGAAAACGAGACTCAGCTTGTAGGCTCCTTCTCGTTCCCCTGTGGTGCTGCGTCCTGACAGGCTTACGATGTCCAGTGCAGGCAGCACCAGGGGAGAACACCACTTTATCGATTACCTGAAAAAACCGGCCTTGGCCGGTTTTTTTATTGCACGCGCACGCGCTTAGTGCCGGGACTGCTCCACCTCCAGTTGCTTGGCCGCCTCGACACCCGAAGAACTGAGTTTGATGGGGTACTTCAGAGACCGATCCCCCTCACTGACGCGATGGACGCAGCCGTCGTGGATCAAGCCCGCCGTCTGCAAATGCTCCAGAGTGTCTGCGACTGCGTTCTCCCCCCTGTAGTTGTCCAGTACTTCTTTGCCCAGGCCTGCCGGGTGGGCGTGCAGCAATCGGGTCAGGACTTCCTGTTTCAATGCGTTGTCGATGGTCATGTTTACCTCGCTTTGCTGGTGTGATGAGCGCTGCTTGTAAATTCCGACCGCGTGAATCAGGGTTTGTTTGCAGTTTTCCTCGATCAGGTGCGTTTCCATCGCACCTGCGTGACGCCCAGGCCTTCCGCGCAAAGCAGCGCCAGTTTCACCGGGCCTGCGCAAATGTGGCCCTCGACTGCGCCCACCCCGGCGTGCAAGGTCGCAAAATGCAGCGCCTCACTTTCGCAGAGAGGGTTGCCGTGATGATTGAAGTGCCGCGGCTCACCTTGAAAGCGGTAATGAATTACAAAATCCTTGTAGTCATTCATTGTCCTGGCCTGTAGGGGGGGGCGTGCAGTGACGCCGGGTGAATAAGGGCTTCCTTGATGTACCGGACAGCTTGCGCGTCGACTGCATCGGCATTGCTGTCTTTTCATTTCGAGATCGATACAGGCTGATCAACTCTCAATGGGCCTCGGGCCGTAATGCATCTCCACCCGAGACGGGCCGTCCGCAATCGGGTTGCGAGGCGACCAGCCGACGCAGAATTGCACACCTCCCTGAGCGTTTAAAATCCCTCGCCGATGGGCGGCCATGTGCCATATCGATATGGATATTGCCCCTATATCCAGACGAATTGAACGGATGAATAGGGCGTTTTCGAGGGGGCTGCCGGGGATCGGATCAGCCCGATACAGTGACCGCTGGCAGCGCCGGAAATGTTTTGTGCGAAAGAGGCATATTGATGGCCCGCGCCGGCTGCCATTTCTGGAAAAATCCTTTTTTATCAATTAATTCCGGGATGAAATGTGTATGCGCAGTGTGGGCTTGGCCGTGGTGGCGGCTTTTCTGGCAGCGGTGTCCGTCACCGCGCACGCCAAGGACCTCAGCAAGAACGACCTGCAGGTCTGCAAATGGGGAGCGGGGGTCGCGGGGGCGGCGCAGCAGTCCAAACTCTCTGGGACAACCCTCTACAGCGCGCGCAAAAAGCTGCAGAGCCGCAAGTTCGCCAAACCGTGGATGAGCAAGATGGCGTTGGGCATCACGGAGCAGACTTACAAAAGCCCCTCGAAGCTGAAGCCCGCCGCTGTGAAGCAGACCTACTACGAGGGCTGCATTCAGCACGATCTGGCGCGTAAATGAGTCGGGAAGTCAGCCCGTTCTGGGCAGTCTCGCCTGCCACTGTGTGGCAGGCGAGTTGAGTGGGGATCAGCGTGCGCCGTTGTGGATCAATGGCAATTGCCTGCCAAGTGATAATGCTGCGCTTCTGCCGCCGCCGGGCTGTTGAACTCCACCCGGTTCTTCTCGGCGATCGCGTTGTACGAAGGGCAGTCCGGGCGGTGGTAAACCATGGTCTTCCTGTTGCCGCGAATCGCCAGCGTCAGGTTGGCCGGGCTGCCACCGGCACTCGCAGCGGGTTTCATCGGATTGCCCGCAGAGGGTCGGGCTTGCGCGGTGACGGCAGACGCGCTGGCTGCGCCGTTGCCGCCGCTCAGGTTGGCGCTGAGGAAAATCGGCGCGTGGTCGGAGACGCTGTCACGGCCCTTGGCGTGGGTCAGGCCGAGGAATTTCGGGTAATCGAACACTTCGACCTTGTTCACCCGGATCGCCGACTGCTTGCTGATGAAGATGTTGTCGTAGAGGTTGGCGAATTTGCCATCCTTGGTCGACAGCGTGCTGGCGCCTTCCAGTACCAGCGGCCTGGCGCTGGTATCGAGTTTGTCCCACGCCGGCGAGTTGGGCGGGGTGTTGAAGTCGCCCATCAGCATGATCTGGTTGTTGCCGGGGTAGGTTTCCTGCAACCAGGTCCAGTAGTTGGACAGCGCGACGATTTCCGAAGCGCGGTCCGCCTGGTTCTTGCCGTAGAGGATGTGCACGGTGGCCACGACAAAGGTCTTGCCGTCCTTGAGCGAGCGGAATTGTGCGGAGTAGGGCTCGCGCTCGAAGGTATCGCTGCGGTCCAGGTAGCTTACGGCACCGTCTTCGTACGCGACGGCATCGTCCCGCCACACGAATCCGTACATTTCCTTGTAGGACGAGCGGCCCACGGCATGGGAGGCCATCGAACTCCAGTGCTTGCCGGTCTGCCGGGTCAGCTCCTTGGCCAGCGCGTCCAGCGCGTCTTCACTCATCAATTCCTGAACGGCGAGAAAGTCGACCTTCCGGGCGACCTTGGCGATGCCCTCGAAGTCCTTGTTCGGGCGCACGCTCAAGTGCTCCAGGTTCCAGGTGCCAATGTTGACGTCAGCGTAAGCGGTTTGCAGGAAGGTAAAAGCCAAAAGCAGAGCAGCACAAAATCTGAGCATGTTATCCAACTGGGTCGTTCATCGAGGTGGGTTCGGGTTGCAGGTCAATCTTCCTTGGGCACCGTCCAGAAAATCTGCACGCCGCCGTCGTCCCGCCAGGCCAGGGTCACGTTGTCGTTCTCGTCGATCTCTTCCAGCAACTGTTTCCAGTCGTCTTCGAGTTCGTCCGGGAGCCTGAAAATCAGCGCCGCGCGGGCTTTCTGCGCACTCTGCGAGTTGATGATCTTCTGGACCCGCACGGCCATGCGCTCGTAGTGCCCTGGCGATGCTGCCGTTGATACGTCGGTGTCAGACACGAAGTGACCCTCCTGTTTGCTGTATGCGCATACAGTATTTGAGTGTCAGACGTTTCGCAACAGCGGATCGGACAAAAACCTGCTTTCACCCAAGTTGCTGATTTTTCGGCTGATTGTGCAGATGGCGAACCAAACTCGATCACGCTGATCTGATCTGCTAGATGACGATTGATCGCTTGCGCGCACCACGCCCGAGCCACACCCCTCAGGAGACTTTATGAAAATCCAATCATTGCTGATGCCCGTCGCGTTCGCCTGCTGTGCAGCGTTGGCCGGCTGCTCCACATCGACTGTCGTTACCCTGCAGAACGGCACCCAGTACGTGACCAAGGACGCGCCGAAAACCAAGAGCAAAGACGGTTTTTATGAGTTCGAAGACATCTCCGGTAAAACCATCCGCGTGCGCGCTGACGAGGTGGCTACCGTCAAAGAAGAGGATTGAGTCGCGTCAGGGCCCGGCTGTTACGGCTACCGGGCCATGTGTGTGCAAACTCATCCCGATCTGAATGGAACGCCATTGCATCGCCGTCGCTCTAAGCGATGCAATCTGCTCACGATATTTCCTGTCAGGCCCTAATTATGGATAGCCCACCCAACACCGGGTTCAGCGCAGCCCCCCTGCGCTTTCTAGCCAACGGCGGTGCGGTCGGTGATCTGCTTCAGTCCCCCTTGATGAATGGCTCGCCCCTTGGCGTGCCCGCCGACTGGCCCGACGGTCTAAAAACCCTGATGGGCACGATCCTTCCCGTGCAGGCGCAGATCGTGCTTTTCTGGGGGCCCGAATTTGTCGCGCTCTACAACGATGCCTATGCACCGAGCATCGGTTCGAAGCACCCCCGCGCCCTTGGTCGGCCTGCGATCGAGAACTGGCGCGAACTGTGGGACGACCTTGAGCCACTGTTGCGCGGTGTGCGGGAAACCGGGCAAACGTTTGCTGCCAAGGACCGTGCGTTCTACATCGAACGGCATGGCTACGGCGAGACCGTCTACTTCGACGTCTCCTACTCTGCAGTGCACCAGAACGACGGATCCGTCGGCGGTGTACTCTGCGTTGTCACCGAAACCACCGAGCGTGTGCATTTCGAGCGTCGTCAGGCGCTGCTGCTTGAACTGGGCCAGGCGCTGCCCTCCATTCGCGACCCCGAGCAGATCAAGGCAGACGTGATCCGGCGTATCGGACAAGAGCTGGGCGCCGCCCGCGTCCATATTGCGGAAACGGACGAGGAGAGGGGCGATTTCGTCATTCTCCGTGAATACCGTGAGGGTGAGGTGGCGGCCCGATCAGGGCTGATCTCCGTGAGTCATGACACCTGTTCTGCGTTGCACCAAGGCATTACCGTGCAAGCGCTGGTGAAGGGCGACGCCGTTCGCGCCAACCCTGACGCCCCTGCCTCTCAATCGACCGTCACAACGAGTCTGGCCGTGCACGTCCCGTTGATGCGCCATGACACATTGGCCGGCGTGTTTACCGTTGAGTTCGAAGGGCAGCGGGTCTGTAGTCCCCACGACATCCACCTCATCGAGGAAACAGCCAAGCTGGGCTGGCAGTGGATCAACCACACGCGGGCTGAAGCGGCGCTGCACGCCAGTTCCGCGCAACTGGCCGGGATGTTCGAGCAGGCGGGTGCCGGCATTGCCTTGTGTGATCACCGAGGCGTGTTTCAGCAGGTCAATGATCGCTACTGCGACATCATGGGTCTGCAGCGCCGGGCGATCGCCGGCCGTTCGATCCTTGAATTGCAGAAGGATCTGGCAGCCGGCGCGCAGCCGATGTTCTACGAGAACTTTATGACCGCCGAAGCGCCCTTCGAACTGACCCAGCACCATGTGCGGGCGAACGGCTCTGTGGTCTGGGTGCAGACCCACGTCACGCCGCTGCTCGATGCCCAGCAGCAGGTCAGCGGGCTGCTGTTCGTGTGCGTGGACATCTCGGCGCGGGTCGGCGCGGAACATCAACTGATCGAACTCAACGAAAGCCTTGAACAGCGCGTCGCTACCATGGTGTCCGAGCGCGAAGCGGCCATTGCGCTGCTGCACGAGTCGCGCAAGATCGAGATGGTCGGCCAGTTGGGCGGCGGCATCGCCCACGACTTCAATAACCTGCTGACGCCTATCATGACGTCGCTGGAGTTGCTGAGGCGCCAGCCGGTCAGCAATGATCGCTCCCATCGGCTGATCGACGCGGCGCTGCAGGCGGCGGATCGCGCGCGGATTCTGGTGGGCCGTCTGCTGACCTTTGCCCGCCGGCAGACGCTCAAACCCCAAGTCGTGGCCCTGGACAGTCTGGTCAACGACATGCGTGACCTTATCCAGCGCTCGCTCGGCCCGACCATCGAAGTGATTGTCGAGATTCCTGCAGATCTGCCCAACATTCTCATTGACCCCCATCAGCTTGAACTGGGGGTGCTCAACCTCGCGGTCAACGCCCGTGACGCGATTGCCGAACGCGGCTACCTGAAAATCAGTGCGCGACCTGAAGTGGTGGCCGACAGTCCGGGGCTGGGTCCGGCGCCCGCACAGGGTTGCTACGTCAGGCTGACGGTCTCGGATAACGGCAGCGGCATGAGCGAGGAAGTCCTGCAACGCTGCGTTGAGCCTTTCTACTCAACCAAGGGCGTCGGCAAGGGCACCGGACTCGGGTTGTCGATGGTGCAGGGGCTGGCCCTGCAATCCGGCGGTGGTTTTGATGTTCAGTCCGCGCCGGGTCTCGGCACGCGGGTTGACATCTGGCTGCCGGTTTCCAGTGCGCAGGTGCTGACACCGGCAGAAGGCGAGGGCGACTCAGCGCCTGGCGCGGACCACCCTTTTCACGTGCTGGTGGTGGACGATGAGGAACTGGTCCGCTACACCGTTGCGCTGCAACTGCGTGACCTGGGCTATCAGGTGACCGAAGCGGCGTCGCCGTCCGCCGCCGAGCACATGGTCAGCGCCGGCTTGCGGCCGGACGTTCTCATCACTGATCAGCTGATGGCCGAAAAAAGCGGCACACAGCTCGCCGTGAGCCTGCGCGAGGTCTTGCCTGCGCTGCCGGTGCTCGTGGTCACGGGTTACACCCGCGAATCGGCAACGCAGATTGCCGGTTTCGACGTGCTGGCCAAGCCGTTCACCCGCGCTGACATCGCGTCGAAAGTGGCGCAGGTGATCAACGAGCGCGCAGCCCCGGCATGGATCAGCGAGCAGGCGGGTTACGTCCCTTGACGGGCCAGGCTCCTCACGCCGGGTGCTGCTGCGCGTGAGGGGGCCTGCCTGCCTTTGCTGCCGCGCTTAAATGGCTCGGCCGATGGCTTGCTCGTAGCACGACAGGAAGTACTGCCACTGGGACTCGTCCCAGAACGAATGCCTTCTGAGCTGGGGGATGTCGTGACGCGCGGCGCCCAGGGCAGTGATCCGGCCGTGGGATTTTTCCAGATCCAGCAGCGCCAGCTCGAAGTCAAAGCGCGTGTCGGTGACGGTCGCCTTGATGAAGATGTGTTTGGAGCGCATGCAGCCGTGCTGCCATTTGCCCAGGTGCATCTTCGCCAGCGTTTCAGCGAGACGCTTGAAGAGGCGCTGATGTTGCTCGACGCTCAAGGTGCTCGCGCCGCCCTGGGCATACCAGGTGTCGAGGTCGATGAAGCCGCCCAGGTCCTTGGTCACCAGGACGCCCTGCCATACACCGGCAACTTTGCGTGCGCCGTAGAACACAGGTCGGGGCGCGTTAACGCCCAGTTCCTCGAGCTTGGTCAGCGCGATGCCTTCACGCAGTGCAGTGGGGCGGCCGGTGGGGTAGCGCAGGCTGCGAAACAGGTGGCCGGTCTGGCGTTTGACGTAAAGCGTCTTGCCATCGTGCACCACGCGCTGCACACCGCTGGTGCCGTTGCGGCGCACATTCGGCGGCTCGACCCAAGGCCCCGAAGTGCCCCACCAGAACTCAAACTCGTTGTTTGCCCGACCCATCATGTGCTCCAAATACGGTAGAAATCTTTCTTGTGCAGCGACTGCCATGTTGCAGCGCGAGCCCCTCTGGCCGCCGCGGGCGTGATTAGTTCACTGCCGCTGAAGGAGATTGGCGAATGGCCATTTTAGAGGCGCCCAGCTTACTGGCTTGTCGCATCGATCACCTCCTCAAACCCGCGCCATTTACGCCATCCAGCAGGCCGTATGTGCGGCGCCGGTCTGATTGGGGTCACAGCGTCAACCTCGTCGAACCCTCCATGGAAGAAGACCTTTTGATCTGGGTCATGCCCGTTCGTCCCATTCTTGAGAAACTCTTGGAATTGCTGCCCCTGTGCGATATCCACCGTGCATAACCAAATAAGGAAATTTGCCATGATGTCCACACTTGAACTCTGCCATATCGTCGAATCAGGCTTTCTGCCTGCAAAATGTAAATGCACCATCGATGCCCAGGATCAAATAATGGTGCAAATCTTTGATCGGGAAAGGGGCCACGCAGATTTGCTCGCGGCGGGTATCCCGGTCAGTTCGCTCAACTCCAGCCGTGCCATTGCCAACCTGATAGCCAGGTTGAAGGATGACTTGAAACTGCATTCGGCCGGCCGCCGCGCAACCGCCTATCAGGAACGCGCGTAACTATTCAATTTCCTTTCTATCCTCCGATTCGGGGTGCAGGCCATCAGCACTGCAACGGTGATCGGAGGAGCCGGGCCATACCGGCCCATCCCTAGATTCCCTTGCTTTGCAGAGTTGACAAAATCCTAAACGATTCCCATAGTTTCGCTCACGCAAACGTTTGCGATTCCGTCGATCCTTCCCATGACGCGTAAACGCTGCCGATAACAACAATCATAATGTCGGAGTGATTCCATGAAGCTGCCATTCGCTGCACGCCTTCTTGCTGTTGCCATGCTTACTGCTTGCGCTGCAACCCTGCCTCTCTCTTCCGCCTTTGCCGACGACGCGAAAAAGCCCACCGTCGCGCTGGTGATGAAATCCCTCGCCAACGAATTCTTCCTGACCATGGAAGACGGCGCCAAGGTCTATCAGAAAGAGCATTCCGCTGACTTCGACCTGATTTCCAACGGGATCAAGAACGAGTCCGACACGGCGGCGCAGATCGACATCGTCAACCAGATGATCGTCAAGAAAGTCGACGCGCTGGTCATCGCCCCGGCCGATTCCAAGGCTTTGGCGTCGGTCCTGAAAAAGGCCATGGATGCGGGCATCAAAGTCGTCAACATCGACAACCAGCTCGACGCTGATGTGCTGAAAAGCAAGGGCATGGAAGTGCCTTTCGTAGGCCCGAACAACCGCAAGGGCGCCAAGCTGGTGGGTGACTACCTGGCCAAGCAGCTGGCAGCGGGTGATGAAGTCGGCATCATCGAAGGCGTGCCGACCACCACCAATGCGCAGCAACGCACCGCGGGCTTCAAGGACGCGATGGACGCTGCGCAGATGAAGATCGTCTCCACGCAGTCCGGTAACTGGGAAATCGACAAGGGCAACGCCGTCGCGTCCGCCATGCTCAACGAATACCCGAATCTGAAAGCGCTGCTGGCCGGTAACGACAGCATGGCGCTGGGCGCTGTCTCCGCCGTTCGTGCGGCAGGCAAGGCGGGCAAGGTTCAAGTCGTCGGCTACGACAACATCAACGCCATCAAGCCGATGCTGAAGGACGGCCGCATTCTGGCCACCGCTGACCAGTTCGCTGCGCGTCAGGCCGTGTTCGGTATCGATACCGCCCTGAAGATGGTCAAGGGCGAGAAGCTCGAGATCACCAACGGTGTGATCGAAACCCCAGTCGAGCTGGTCACCAAGCCGCAATAAGCCGCTCTGGTTTTCACCCGGCACTGTTCACCTCAGCAGTTTTCCAAATATGTACCGCCTGCCCGTGAGGGCAGGCGCGTGGAGATCGTTATGTCAGCGTCTGCTCAGGCCGCTGTTCTATCTGTCAGTGGTATTGGCAAAACCTACGCCCAACCCGTACTCGGCGACATCGACCTGACGCTGATGCGCGGGGAAGTGCTGGCCTTGACCGGCGAAAACGGCGCCGGCAAAAGCACCCTGTCGAAAATCATCGGCGGTCTGGTCACCCCGACCACCGGCCAGATGCAATTTCAGGGGCAGCCCTACCAGCCTGCCAGTCGCACCCAGGCCGAAAAGCTTGGCGTGCGCATGGTCATGCAAGAACTCAATCTGTTGCCGACGCTGTCGGTGGCGGAAAACCTGTTTCTCGACAATCTGCCCAGCCGCGCAGGATTCATCAATCGCCGCAAGCTGCGGGAGGACGCGATCAAGGCCATGGCCCAGGTCGGCCTCGAGGCCATCGACCCGGACACACTGGTCAGCGAACTGGGGATCGGCCATCAGCAGATGGTCGAAATCGCCCGCAACCTGATCGGCGACTGCCACGTGCTGATCCTCGACGAGCCGACGGCGATGCTCACGGCCCGCGAGGTGGAAATGCTCTTCGAGCAGATCACCCGCCTGCAGGACCGTGGCGTTTCCATCATCTACATCTCCCATCGCCTTGAAGAACTGGCCCGCGTCGCCCAGCGCATCGCTGTGCTGCGTGACGGCAAGCTGGTGTGCGTCGATGCCATGGCCAATTACAACAGCGAGCAGTTGGTCACGCTGATGGTCGGCCGCGAACTGGGCGAGCACATTGACCTGGGCGAGCGAAAAATCGGCGCGGTGGCGCTGTCGGTCAAAGGCTTGAATCGCTCCGACAAGGTCCGCGACGTGTCCTTTGATGTCCGGGCTGGGGAGATCTTCGGGATCTCCGGTCTGATCGGCGCCGGGCGTACCGAGTTGCTGCGGCTGATTTATGGCGCCGACGTGGCGGACAGCGGCAGCATCGAGGTCGGCAGTCCGTTGCGCAGTGTGCAGATCAAATCGCCGGTGGATGCCGTGGGTCATGGCATTGCCTTGATCACCGAAGACCGCAAAGGCGAGGGCCTGCTGCTGTCGCAATCGATCAGCGCCAACATCGCGCTGGGCAACATGGACGCCATTTCCAGTGCCGGCGTGGTCAACGGTAATTCGGAGATCGCTCTGGCTCAGCGCCAGGTGGGAGCCATGCGCATCCGCAGTTCCAGCCCCACGCAACTGGTGTCGGAGTTGTCGGGGGGCAATCAGCAGAAGGTGGTGATCGGCCGCTGGCTGGAGCGTAACTGCCAGGTGATGTTATTCGACGAGCCCACCCGCGGCATCGACGTCGGCGCCAAATTCGACATCTACGCGCTGCTGGGTGAACTGACCCGTCAGGGCAGGGCGCTGGTGGTGGTTTCCAGCGATCTGCGCGAGCTGATGCTGATCTGCGACCGCATCGGCGTGCTGTCCGCCGGGCGCCTGATCGACACCTTCGAGCGCGACACCTGGACCCAGGACGAACTGCTTGCCGCTGCCTTCGCGGGCTATCAAAAACGTGATGCGCTGCTGTCTGAAGCCGCGCCCAGGATCGACTGATGAAAACTTCTACTACTCCTGCCGCGCTGCCGTCTCCGGGCAAGCGCAGCGGCAACTACTTCGGCCTGGGCACTTACCTGGGGCTGGCAGGCGCCTTGCTGGCGATGATCGTGTTGTTCTCGTTGCTCAGCGATCATTTCCTGTCGTACGAAACCTTCAGCACCCTGGCCAACCAGATTCCCGACCTGATGGTGCTGGCAGTCGGCATGACGTTCATCCTGATCATCGGCGGCATCGACCTGTCGGTGGGTTCGGTGCTGGCGCTGGCGGCGTCGGCGGTCAGTGTCGCCATGCTCGGCTGGGGCTGGGGCGTGTTTCCATCGGCGTTGCTGGGCATCGCCTGTGCAACGGCGGCCGGTACGCTGACCGGCTCGATCACCGTGGCGTGGCGCATACCCTCCTTCATCGTTTCCCTCGGCGTGCTGGAAATGGCACGGGGCGTCGCGTATCAGCTGACCGATTCACGCACTGCGTACATCGGTGATTCATTTGCATGGCTCTCCAACCCGTTCGCCTTCGGCATTTCGCCGTCGTTCGTGATCGCGCTGATCGTCATCTTCGCGGCCCAGGCGGTGCTGACGCGCACCGTGTTCGGCCGCTACCTGATCGGCATCGGCACCAACGAAGAAGCTGTGCGTCTGGCGGGCATCAACCCCAAGCCGTACAAGATCCTGGTGTTCTCGCTGATGGGGCTGCTGGCGGGCGTCGCCGCGCTGTTCCAGATTTCACGCCTGGAAGCCGCCGACCCCAACGCCGGCTCAGGCCTTGAGCTGCAAGTGATTGCGGCGGTGGTCATCGGCGGTACCAGCCTGATGGGTGGGCGCGGCTCGGTGATCAGCACCTTCTTCGGCGTGCTGATCATTTCGGTACTGGCGGCAGGGCTGGCGCAGATCGGCGCGACCGAGCCAACCAAACGCATCATCACCGGCGCGGTCATCGTCGTCGCCGTGGTCCTCGACACCTACCGCAGCAATCGCGCGCGGCGGCGCGGCTGACATGGCAACCATCAAGGACGTAGCGGCGATTGCCGGGATTTCCTACACCACGGTGTCCCATGTCCTTAACCGCACCCGACCGGTCAGCGAAGCCGTGCGCAAGAAGGTCGAGGCCGCTATCGTGCAGCTCGACTACGTGCCCAGCGCCGTTGCGCGGTCGCTGAAGGCTAAGGCCACGGCGACCATCGGTCTGTTGATTCCCAACGGCATCAACCCGTATTTCGCCGAGCTGGCTCGGGGCATCGAGGATTACTGCGAGCGTAACGGCTTCTGCGTGATCCTCTGCAATTCCGATGACAACCCCGACAAGCAGCGCAGCTACCTGCGCGTGCTCCTGGAGAAACGTGTCGACGGCCTGATCGTGTCGTCGGTGGGCGGCGGTGACAGCGTCCTTGAGGGTTTGGCGGCGGTGCGCACACCGCTGGTCATCGTCGACCGCGACCTGGACGGCGTCACGGCTGATCTGGTGCGCATCGATCACGAGCTCGGCGCTTATCTGGCGACGTCCCATTTGCTGTCCCTCGGCCATCGGCACATCGCCTGTATTTGCGGCCCGGTCCAGACCAGCGTGGCGAAGATGCGGCTGGCGGGGTATTACCGTGCTATGCAGGAAGCCGCGGTCGACGTCCCGGAAAGCTGGGTGGTGGAAAGCGATTTCACCGGCCACAGTGGCTATTGCGCAGCGGTCAAACTGCTGGAGCAGGATCCGCCGACGGCGATTTTTGCGGCCAACGACATGGTCGGCATCGGTGTGTTGCGCGCCGCTGCCGAACGTAACGTACGGGTCCCGGTGGATCTGTCGGTCATTGGCTTCGACGACATCCAGATGAGCCAATACGTTTACCCGGCCCTCACCACCGTGGGCCAATCCATTCTGCAACTGGGCGAGCGTGCGGCCGAAGTGTTGCTGCGGCGGATCTCGGCGCGGGGGGAAACCCCTGTCGAACACCTGATCGTTGCACCGAGCATTGTGCTGCGCGAATCCACCGCGCCTCCACCCCGGGCATTCACCCAGCTTCGTTGAGCCGGGCGCGTTGCCCGGTCCAAAACAGTGTTCTGAAAGCGTTCTGAAGAGTAAACGTCATGCAAGCAAAAGTAGTGATAGTGGGCAGCCTGAACATGGACTTGGTAACGCGTGCGCCGCGTTTGCCGCGAGCCGGAGAAACCCTGGCGGGGCAGTCGTTCGTCACCGTGCCGGGCGGCAAGGGTGCCAATCAGGCCGTGGCGGCGGCGCGACTGGGCGCCAGTGTCGCCATGGTCGGCTGCGTCGGCGATGACGCTTACGGCGAACAACTTCGCGCTGCGCTGCTGGCCGAAGGCATCGACTGTCAGGCAGTGACCCGCATCGCCGGGGAGTCCACCGGCGTCGCGTTGATCGTCGTCGATGACAGCAGCCAGAACGCCATCGTCATCGTGGCCGGCGGCAATGGCCACGTCACCGCCTCCGTGGTGGACAGCTTCGATGCCTTGCTGTCCCAGGCCGAAGTCATCATCTGCCAGCTTGAAGTGCCGCTGGACACCGTCGGCCACGTCCTCAAGCGCGGCCACGAACTGGGCAAGACCGTCATCCTCAACCCAGCACCGGCCACGGGTCCGCTGCCGGCCGAATGGTTCGCCTGGATCGACTACCTGATCCCCAATGAAAGCGAAGCCAGCGCATTGACCGGTCTGCCCGTGGACAGCACCGCCAGCGCAGACGCCGCCGCCTCGGCGTTGCTCGCGGCGGGCGTCAGCAAAGTCATCGTCACGCTGGGCGAGCAGGGCGCCTTGTTTGCCGGCAAATCGCGCTCCGAGCACTTCCCGGCGCCCAAGGTCCAGCCCGTTGACACCACGGCGGCAGGCGATACCTTTGTCGGCGGTTTTGCAGCGGCGCTGGCCGATGGCAAGTCTGAATCTGAAGCCATTCGCTTCGGTCAGGTCGCGGCGGCGCTGTCTGTGACCCGGTCAGGCGCGCAGCCTTCCATTCCTACGTTTGCCGAGGTTCAGGCCTCTGCAGCACAAGGGCATTCATCATGAAAAAAACGCCACTGCTTAACATCGCCTTGTCCCGCGCCATCGCGTCCCTCGGGCACGGCGACATTCTGATGATCGTCGATGCGGGGATGCCCGTGCCCGCGGGCGTCGAACTCATTGATCTGGCGCTGACCCACGGTGTGCCTGACTTCGTCAGCGTGCTGAACGTGGTGCTGACTGAAATGCAGGTCGAGAGTCATGTCCTTGCCGAAGAGATGCTGTCGAAACAGCCGCCCGCCTTGGCCACCGTCACTGCATTGCACGCCTCGGGCGACCTGGGCGAGCAACGCCTGATGAGTCATGACGCGCTGAAACACCTCAGCCGTGGCGCCCGGGCTATCATCCGCACCGGCGAATGCCAGCCGTACACAAACATCGCGCTGGTAGCGGGTGTGGTTTTTTAACGCTCATCTTTCCGATTGAGCAGTCAGGAACAAGGAGTTCCCATGAAGACGCATCATCATTTTTTCACCGGACTGATCAGGAGTGCCGCGCTGTTGGCCATTTTATCTGCCACGTCGGTGCATGCCGCCGAAAAGCGCGACGTGATCATCGACACTGACCCGGGCGCTGACGACGTTGTCGCCTTGCTGCTCGCGCTGGCGTCGCCGCAAGAACTCAATGTCATGGCGATCACCACCGTGGCGGGCAACGTGCGTATCGATAAGACCTCGCGCAATGCCCGGCTGGCACGGGAATGGGCCGGTCGCGAAGAGGTGCCGGTGTACGCCGGTGCAGGCCGGCCGCTGGTGCGCACGCCGATCTACGCCGAGAACATCCACGGCAAGGAAGGCCTGCCGGGCGTAGAAGTGCATGAGCCGAAGCAGCCGCTGGCTGAAGGCAATGCCGTGCAATACCTGGTCGACACCCTGAAGAAAGCTGCGCCCCACAGCATCACCATCGCCATGCTCGGGCCACAGACCAACCTGGCGCTTGCACTGATTCAGGCGCCGGAGATTACACAGGGCATCAAGGAAGTCGTGGTCATGGGCGGCGCCCATTTCAACGGCGGCAACATCACCCCGGTGGCCGAGTTCAATATCTACGCCGACCCCGATGCGGCGAAGGTGGTGCTGGCCAGCGGTGTGAAGCTGACCTACGTACCGCTGGACGTCACCCACAAGATCCTTACCAGCGAAGCGCGGCTCAAGCAGATCGATGGCCTGAACAATAAGGCCGGCAAGCTGGTCAGCGACATTCTCAACGAGTACGTCAAGGCTGACATGGTCCATTACGGCCTGCCCGGCGGGCCGGTACATGATGCGAGCGTGATCGCCTGGCTGATCAAGCCGGAGCTGTTCAGCGGCCGGCAAGTCAATCTGGTGATCGACAACCGTGAAGGCGTCACCCACGGCCAGACCATTGCCGACTGGTACGACACCCTCGCGCAGAACAAAAATGTGTTCTGGGTGGAAAATGGCGATGCCCAGGGCTTTTTTGACCTGCTGACCCAGCGCCTCGGCCTTTTGAAGTAAATCAGCCGTGCTGCGCCCCGTGGCATCCCGCTACGTGGCGCAGAGCAACCAGAGTGCACACCGTGTCTATCGATCTCAATAACCCCGTTTCCTTTACCCACGACGCGGTCCGGCAAATGATCGCGGCGGCGCGGGATGGCGTGCACAATCAGTTGCGCGTCAGTCGCGACGGCCATGCCTGGATCTCCAGCGACGCGGTGGGCGGCGTGGACATCGGCGGACTGCTGTTTCGCCTGGAAACCTGGGCTGCCGGGTCAGGGTGAGTCGGCCCGGTAGCGGCCAGCGATGCAGTCTGGGTGACGCAGATCTACAACGCCCTTCGCGATAACTGGGCCAACCCCACCACGGACTACGTCGACGTCTATTGAGTCGCGCTCGTCCTGTGCAGCGCGTCCTGCGGGCACGGCTTTAACGTTTTGTCACGATTGATTGCGCCCGGCAGACGATGCCTGGGGCAGACTCCTGCGCTGCCTGCGACGGGGCGCGCTTGTATGGCCTGGCCCGGACGCGGCGAAACGAAGCCGCTCGACCGCTGTCGCAGAGGTTCAGCTTTGAATAAATGTTAGGAGGTTGTATGCCCTGGAAATACGCATCATCAGGTCTGGTGCTCGCTGCAGCGCTGCTGGCCGGTTGCAGCAGCACGTCGGAGTCTTCGAGCCAGCCTGAGGACAGCGCCGCCAGTTCCCCGGTCAGTTCCGCTGGTGGCTATGCCCGTTGTGATGCGGCAGCGGTGCAGTTCGCCGTCGGCAAGCCAGCTTCAGCGGCATTGCTGGATCAGGCGAAGGCCAAGGCTGGCGCGCAGACAGCCAGAGTGCTCGGGCCCAACGACATCGTGACACTGGAATACCGCTCGGACCGTCTGAACCTGAACACCGATGATTCCGGGAAGGTCAACCGCGTCAATTGCGGGTAACGTCACCGCAAGATGAAATCGCAGGCATAAAAAACCCCGTCAGTGACGGGGTTTTTTCAGATCGCTGGGATTACTCCGGGCGAACCTGAGCAGCTTGCATGCCCTTTTGGCCTTTCTCAGCCACGAAGGAAACAGTCTGGCCTTCTTTCAAGCTTTTGAAACCGTCGGATTCAATGGCTTTGAAATGTACAAAAAGGTCGTCGCCGCCACCCTGTGGGGTGATGAAGCCGAAGCCTTTTTCATCGTTGAACCATTTTACGGTGCCGGATTGGCGATTAGACATGGTGTATCTCCAGGAACATAATTTTCAGTAGTGCTGTGTTGCTCAGGCCAACTGGGCACACGAGCGCTATCATAGTCGAATTGTGTGAATGCTGGACTTTTTCAATTAGAACTTTGCGTCAACATCTTCGATATAACGCCCCAAATGGGCACTTCGAGCCTTTTCAGCCCCATTGGCACGTGTGGCCGTCAACCCTTCCATTGGCCCTGAAACCCGCTGAATTCGCGGCCTTCAGGGCATCGCCCCACGGGCGTTCCTTTACGCCCCGGTCGGGGGCATCAAGGAAATGTAAATTTTTTATTTTTTGCCGCTCAGGCAGTTTTTACTCACTGCGGCCTGCAGGCGAGAGGTCATATCGGTACTGGGAGGCGTCGTTTTGTCATTCAGCGACGCGATCTCTTTGTCCGAGAAGTTCTGGTTGATCTGCTGAGCGCCGCACTCGCAGTGCGCTTTGACTGCACTGGCGTCCATCGACGGATTGCTCTGGGTGGCTGCGGCGGTGCATTCATTCATGTAGCTGGTCTTGGTCTTCGCGTCCATCGCGGCATGAGCGCTGAGGGGCAGGGTCAGGGCCAGCGGGGCGAGGAGGGCGGCAACGCGTAGAAGCTTCATGGTGGATTCCTTTATGTCGGTTTTGTCGTTGGGCCGTTGAGGTTTCAGGCCTTGAACGTGTACTACCGATAATCTGAGGCCATCAATGCGCACCAGTTCCGTGGACCTGGCAACGCCCGATGCGGTTGCCGTCGGCATAAGCCGCCCTCTACCGTTTAGCTGACCCTGCCGTCACCCTGTGATAGCATGCGCGCCTGCAGATTAGCTCGCGTCTCGCGGGGCCCCGTTGCCCTGCTGCAAGTCTGTCGATTTCGTAAGTTCCAGTCACTCTGGTTCGGTCTTCAGGTTGGCCTTCGGGCTCCTGCCACTGTGAGGCAGGCATACCACCGAATCGCGTACTGGCTCTATCCCACCCACGTGACCTTTGGTAGGGGTCACCACTAGGAGAGGAGGCGCCATGCCAACTATTACTCTTCCCGACGGCAGTCAACGTTCTTTCGATCACCCGGTATCCGTTGCCGAGGTCGCAGCCTCCATTGGCGCAGGCCTGGCCAAAGCCACCGTGGCCGGCAAGGTCAATGGTCAACTGGTTGATGCCAGCGACATCATCGATACCGATGCGAGCCTGCAAATCATCACCCCCAAAGATCAGGAAGGCCTGGAGATCATTCGTCACTCCTGCGCGCACCTGGTGGGCCATGCCGTCAAGCAGCTCTATCCGACTGCCAGGATGGTCATCGGCCCGGTCATCGATGATGGCTTCTATTACGACATTGCCTACGAGCGTCCTTTTACCCCGGACGACATGGCGGCGATCGAGCAGCGCATGCAGCAGCTCATCGAGAAGGACTACGACGTCATCAAGAAGGTCACGCCGCGCGCGGAAGTGATCGAGGTGTTCACGTCCCGCGGCGAAGACTACAAGCTGCGTCTGGTCGAAGACATGCCGAACGAGCAGGCGATGGGCCTGTATTACCACGAAGAATACGTCGACATGTGCCGCGGCCCGCACGTGCCGAACACGCGTTTTCTGAAGTCATTCAAGTTGACCAAATTGTCCGGCGCCTACTGGCGCGGCGATGCCAAGAACGAGCAGTTGCAGCGCGTTTATGGCACGGCGTGGGCCGACAAGAAGCAGCTGGCTGCTTACATTCAGCGCATCGAAGAAGCCGAAAAACGCGATCATCGCAAGATCGGCAAGCGTCTGGGCCTGTTCCATACCCAGGAAGAAGCGCCGGGCATGGTCTTCTGGCACCCGAACGGCTGGACGCTCTACCAGGTTCTCGAGCAGTACATGCGCAAGACCCAGCGCGAGAACGGTTACCTCGAGATCAAGACGCCTCAGGTTGTCGACCGCTCGCTGTGGGAGAAGTCCGGCCACTGGGCCAACTACGCCGAGAACATGTTCACCACCGAGTCGGAAAACCGCGACTACGCCATCAAGCCGATGAACTGCCCGTGCCACGTACAGGTATTCAATCAGGGCCTGAAAAGCTACCGCGAGTTGCCGCTGCGTCTGGCCGAATTCGGCGCTTGCCACCGCAACGAGCCCTCGGGCGCGCTGCACGGCATCATGCGCGTGCGGGCGTTCACTCAGGACGACGCGCACATCTTCTGCACCGAAGAGCAGATGCAGGCTGAATCCGCGGCGTTCATCAAGCTGACCATGGCCGTTTACGCCGATTTCGGTTTCAAAGACATCGAAATGAAGCTCTCGACCCGTCCGGAGAAGCGTGTCGGTTCCGATGAATTATGGGATCGCGCCGAGTCCGCACTGGCTGCAGCCCTTGACAGCGCTGGTCTGCCGTACGATCTGCAGCCGGGCGAGGGCGCGTTCTACGGTCCGAAGATTGAATTTTCTCTCAAGGACTGCTTGGGTCGCGTCTGGCAATGCGGTACTCTGCAGCTCGATTTCAACCTGCCGATCCGTCTGGGCGCCGAATTCGTGTCGGAAGACAACGGTCGCAAGCACCCGGTCATGTTGCACCGCGCAATCCTTGGCTCCTTCGAGCGCTTCATCGGAATCCTGATCGAGCATTACGAAGGCGCTTTCCCGGCGTGGCTTGCTCCAACTCAAGCAGTGATCATGAATATCACTGATAAGCAGGCTGATTTTGCCCTTGAGGTGGAAAAAACATTGGCGCAAAGCGGATTCCGTGCCAAGTCCGACTTGAGAAATGAAAAGATCGGCTTTAAAATCCGTGAGCATACGTTGCTCAAAATTCCGTATCTCCTGGTGATTGGGGATCGGGAGGTTGAAACACAAACTGTCGCTGTGCGTACACGTGAAGGCGCAGACCTTGGCTCGATGCCGGTCGCCCAGTTCTCGGAGTTCCTTGCACAAGCGGTTTCCCGGCGTGGTCGCCAAGATTCGGAGTAATTATTATTAAGCGTGAAATGAGACAAGATAAACGAGCTGCACCGAAAGCCCCGATCAACGAGAATATCTCGGCACGTGAGGTTCGTTTAATTGGGGCTGAGGGTGAGCAGCTTGGGATTGTGTCAATTGAAGACGCGCTTCTTAAGGCTGAAGAGGCCAAGCTGGATCTGGTGGAAATTTCCGCCGATGCAGTACCCCCTGTTTGCAAACTGATGGACTACGGCAAATCGATCTTCGAGAAGAAGAAGCAGGTTGCTGCCGCCAAGAAGAATCAGAAGCAGATCCAGGTTAAAGAAATCAAGTTTCGTCCAGGGACGGAGGAAGGGGATTACCAGGTAAAACTACGCAACCTGGTACGTTTCCTGAGTGACGGGGACAGGGCCAAGATTTCCTTGAGATTTCGCGGTCGTGAGATGGCCCACCAGGAGCTGGGGATGGAGCTGTTGAAGCGGGTTGAAGCTGACCTGCTCGAATACGGCTCGGTCGAACAGCATCCTAAGATGGAAGGACGCCAGCTGATCATGGTCATCGCCCCGAAAAAGAAGAAATAACCACCAGGGCACGGCAGGCCTTGCGGTTATGTTTATCAACTGAATGCGGAGTATCCGAACATGCCAAAGATGAAGACTAAAAGTGGTGCAGCTAAACGGTTTTTGAAAACCGCGAATGGCATCAAGCACAAGCACGCTTTCAAGAGCCACATCCTGACCAAAATGTCGACAAAGCGTAAGCGTCAATTGCGTGGAAGCAGCTTGCTGCATCCGTCCGACGTGGCAAAAGTCAAGCGCATGCTGCGCCTTTGCTAATTTTGATCAAGAACAGAGGAATTAACTCATGGCTCGTGTAAAGCGTGGCGTCATTGCCCGTAAGCGTCACAAAAAAATTCTGAAACTTGCTAAAGGCTACTACGGCGCGCGTTCACGCGTATTCCGTGTTGCCAAGCAAGCGGTAATCAAGGCTGGCCAATACGCCTACCGTGACCGTCGTCAGAAAAAACGTCAGTTCCGCGCTCTGTGGATCGCTCGTATCAACGCTGGTGCGCGTATCAACGGTCTGTCCTACAGCCGTTTCATCGCTGGCCTGAAAAAAGCGTCGATCGAGATCGACCGCAAGGTTCTGGCTGATCTGGCAGTGAACGAAAAAGCGGCGTTTGCTGCGATTGTCGAGAAAGCTAAAGCCACTTTGGCCTAAGTCCCCGGCAATCACCGGACCCCGCTCGGGGTTCGGTGTTAAACGTCATAAATAGGGGAAGAGCCTTGTAAGCTCTTCCCCTATTTTGTATCTGGAGTCTGTACATGGAAAACCTGGACGCGCTGGTCTCTCAAGCACTTGAGGCCGTGCAAAGCGCTGAAGATATCAATGCCCTGGAGCAAATCCGGGTTCTGTACCTTGGCAAGAAGGGCGAATTGACTCAGGTGATGAAGACCCTGGGGAATTTGCCCACTGATGAGCGTCCAAAAGTCGGCGCGCTGATCAACGAAGCCAAAGAGCGTGTCACAGAGGTTCTCAATGTGCGCAAGGCGTCGTTCGAGGAGGCTGATCTTGCGGCCAAGCTCGCGGCCGAATCCATTGACGTGACCCTGCCTGGCCGTGGTCAGACCACTGGCGGTCTGCATCCGGTTACCCGCACTCTGGAACGAATCGAGCAGTTCTTCACCCACGTTGGCTACGGCATTGCCGAAGGCCCTGAGGTCGAAGACGATTATCACAACTTCGAAGCGCTCAACATCCCAGGCCATCACCCGGCCCGGTCGATGCACGACACTTTCTATTTCAATGCGAACATGCTGCTGCGCACCCATACCTCGCCGGTTCAGGTCCGCACCATGGAATCGCAGAAGCCTCCGATCCGCATCGTCTGCCCCGGCCGTGTGTATCGCAGTGACTCCGATATCACCCATTCCCCGATGTTCCATCAGGTCGAAGGCCTGCTGGTCGACCGCGATATCAACTTCGCCGACCTGAAAGGCACCATCGAGGAATTCCTGCGCGTGTTCTTTGAAAAAGAGCTGGCAGTGCGTTTCCGTCCCTCGTATTTCCCGTTCACTGAGCCTTCGGCTGAGGTCGACATGGAATGCGTGATGTGCAGCGGCAAAGGCTGCCGCGTCTGCAAACAGACCGGCTGGCTTGAAGTCATGGGCTGCGGCATGGTCCACCCGAACGTGCTGCGCATGTCGGGCATCGATCCGGAAGAATTCCAGGGCTTCGCCTTCGGCATGGGCGTAGAGCGTCTGGCGATGCTGCGTTATGGCGTCAACGACTTGCGCCTGTTCTTCGACAACGACTTGCGGTTCCTCGCGCAATTTCGCTAGGTCGCCCGTAACGAATTCTTTAGGAGAGCAGGATGAAATTCAGTGAACAATGGCTGCGCGGCTGGGTTAGCCCGCAAGTATCCCGCGACGAGCTGGTTGCTCGTCTGTCGATGGCCGGCCTTGAAGTAGACAGCGTCACCCCGGCAGCGGGCGTTTTCAGCGGTGTTGTGGTGGGCGAGGTGCTGAGCACCGAGCAGCACCCGGACGCGGACAAGCTGCGCGTTTGCCAGGTGAGCAACGGTGCCGAGACTTTTCAGGTTGTGTGTGGCGCGCCAAACGTGCGCCCCGGTCTGAAGATCCCGTTTGCCATGATCGGCGCCGCATTGCCGGGCGACTTCAAAATCAAGAAAGCCAAGCTGCGGGGTGTCGAGTCCAACGGCATGTTGTGCTCACAAGCCGAGTTGCAGGTGGGCGAGGGCAATGACGGCCTCATGGAGCTGCCGGCCGATGCGCCGGTGGGCCAGGATGTGCGCGTTTATCTGGAGCTGGACGACGCGAGCATCGAAGTCGATCTGACGCCCAACCGTGGCGACTGCCTGTCGGTCGCGGGTCTGGCCCGTGAAGTGGGTGCGCTCTACGACGCAGTCGTCACGCGCCCGCAGGTGCCAGTGGTTCCCGCCGTGCACGATGAAGTGCGTCCGGTGGACGTGATCGCGTCTGCGGCATGCCCACGTTACCTGGGCCGTGTGATTCGTAATGTCGACCTGTCACGGCCTACGCCGTTGTGGATGGTTGAGCGCCTGCGTCGCTCGGATGTCCGCAGCATCGACGCAGTAGTCGACATCACCAACTATGTGATGCTTGAGCTGGGCCAGCCACTGCATGCGTTCGACCTTGCCGAAATCAATGGCGGCATTCGCGTGCGCATGGCGGAGGAGGGCGAGAAGCTCGTGCTTCTGGATGGTCAGGAAGTCAGCCTGCGCGCTGATACCCTGGTCATTGCCGACCACCAGCGTGCCCTGGCCATCGCCGGTGTCATGGGTGGCGAGCACAGCGGCGTGTCGGCGACGACCCGCGATATCTTCCTTGAAAGCGCCTTTTTCGATCAGATTGCCGTTGCCGGCAAGGCGCGTTCGTATGGTCTGCACACCGACGCGTCCCATCGCTATGAACGCGGCGTTGACTGGCAACTGGCCCGCGAAGCCATGGAGCGTGCCACTGGCCTGCTCCTGGAAATCACGGGCGGTGAAGCCGGTCCGGTCATCGAGAACGTCAGTGATCAGCACTTGCCTTCGGTTGAGCCGATCATTCTGCGTGCCGAGCGTATCGAGCAGATGCTGGGCATGAAGATGGACGCCGCGGAAATCGAGCGGCTGCTGACCGCGCTCGGTCTCACCGTCGCGCCTCACGCCAGCGAGCAATGGCGCGTCGAAGTGCCAAGTCATCGCTTTGATATCACCCTCGAAGTCGATCTGATCGAGGAACTGGCCCGCCTTCACGGTTACAACCGTCTGCCGGTTCGTTACCCGCAGGCGCGTCTGGCCCCGCAACCGCGTGCCGAAGCCCAGAGTGATCTGCCGGCCTTGCGTCGTCTGCTGGTGGCGCGCGGTTATCAGGAAGCAATCACCTACAGCTTCATCGATCAGAAATGGTTCGAGCTGTTCAGCCCGGGCGTTGAGCCGCTGTTGCTGGCCAATCCGATCTCGGCTGACATGTCGGCGATGCGTTCGTCCCTGTGGCCGGGTCTGGTGAAGTCGCTGCAACACAACCTCAATCGCCAGCAGGATCGCGTCCGTCTGTTCGAGAGCGGCCTGCGATTCGTCGGTCAACTGGAAGGCCTGAAGCAAGAGCCCATGCTGGCCGGTGTGATCTGTGGCAGCCGTCTGCCGGAAGGCTGGGCGCAGGGCCGCGATGTCGTCGACTTCTTCGACGTCAAGGCTGACGTCGAGGCAGTACTGGGCTTCGCCGGTGCGCAGGATGATTTCCGTTTCGTACCCGGAAGCCATCCCGCGTTGCACCCGGGTCAGACCGCGCGTATCGAGCGTGACGGGCGAGAAGTCGGCTACATCGGCGCGCTGCACCCGGAGCTGTCGAAGACCCTGGGGCTTGATCGTCCGGTGTTCGTTTTCGAACTGGTGCTGGCTGAGGTTGCTGTTGGCCGCCTGCCAAAATTCCACGAGCTTTCACGCTTCCCGGAAGTGCGTCGCGACCTGGCGCTGCTGGCCGATCGTGAAGTTTCGGCGACTGCCGTGCTGGACGTTATTCGTGAAAATGCAGGGGAATGGCTCACAGACCTCAGGCTGTTTGATGTTTACCAGGGTAAAGGCATTGATCCGCTTAGAAAAAGCCTTGCAGTCGGCTTGACCTGGCAACATCCATCGCGCACTCTTACCGACGATGAGGTAAACGCTTCGACGCAGCAAATTCTCACCTCGCTAGAGGCAAGGTTAAACGCCACGTTAAGGATGTAGCGTATGGGGGCTCTGACGAAAGCTGAGATGGCCGAACGTCTGTACGAAGAGCTAGGCCTGAATAAACGAGAAGCCAAGGAACTGGTCGAGCTGTTCTTTGAGGAAATCAGGCACGCTCTGGAAGATAACGAGCAGGTCAAGTTGTCCGGATTCGGCAATTTTGATCTGCGCGATAAACGCCAGCGACCGGGCCGGAATCCCAAGACAGGGGAAGAAATCCCGATTACCGCTCGCCGTGTGGTCACCTTTCGCCCAGGGCAGAAACTGAAGGCCCGAGTTGAGGCTTATGCTGGAACCAAGTCATAACGACGAGCTACCGCCTATCCCCGGCAAACGCTACTTCACCATTGGTGAAGTCAGCGAGCTCTGCGCGGTCAAACCGCACGTTCTGCGTTATTGGGAGCAGGAGTTTCCTCAACTCAACCCGGTCAAGCGCCGCGGAAACCGCCGGTATTATCAGCGACAGGACGTGATGATGATCCGCCAGATCCGCGCGCTGCTTTACGATCAGGGCTTCACCATTGGCGGCGCGCGTCTGCGCATGTCCAGCGATGAGGTCAAGGATGATTCGCTGCAGTACAAGCAGCTGATCAAACAGATGATTGTCGAGCTGGAGGATGTCTTGGTCGTGCTGCGTTAGCAATTTCGCGCGGTGAGCCGAAATACTTCCATCATTCAAAAGCTTAGGGTATATTCCTCGACGCTTTCGCAAGAACCCGCAACACAGAAGCAGCAGTGAGTAACGCCTAGTCGGGGCGTAGCGCAGTCCGGTAGCGCACTAGCATGGGGTGCTAGGGGTCGAGTGTTCGAATCACTCCGTCCCGACCATATTTTGTAAAGGGAATCAGCCACTTAGCGGCTCGATTCCCTTTTTCATTTCTGGCTTGCGCAAAACCCGCGCAAAACTGGCGCAAAACTATCCAGCGATGTCGCTGATATCGAGGTCCGGAACGGCCTCTGACCAGATCACCTCGGCATGCTCCTTCTGGTAGTTTTTAGTCATCCCCTCGCTGGCGTGGCCGGCGATCTTCTGCCCATCCTTGCCGGCTTTCTTGTACAGGTACAGCGAAAGCGCCCTGACTTCGTGGAAGCCCGGCATCTCTTCCTCTTTCCATCCCTTGTAGCAATCCGCTGCCTCCCTGGCTTCCTTAAATGCGCGCGTCAGGTAACGTTCCTCTACCTTGGTCCAGTGCTCTTTGGTCTCAGCCTGCTTCTGCCGCTTGCGATCAGGTCTGCGGTGCACCAAGAACGGGGAGACCACGTTGTCACGGCAATGGCTGATCACTCGCTGCAGCTCTGGCGTCACCTTGAACCTGATCCACGCCGCGTCACTGGCTTTCGCAGTCTTCTGCTGGACCACGTAGAGATAGCCGTCCTTCACGTCTTCGAACTTCATCGCGAGGATATCGGTGCGGCGCTGAGCGGTGATCAACGCAAGATCAATCGCGTTTTGCAGCCAGGCGGGTGCCTTCTCCCGGATCGTCTTGAGTCCGTCGACCGTATGACGTTTGCGGGTTTTCTTCTCGATGCGGTTGATGGTACTCGCTGCTGGATTATCGGGGCACAGCCCCTTGGCCGCCGCGTGGTTGAATATATCGATCAGCAGGGCGCGACATTGGTTGGCAGTGCGCGGCGTCAGCAGGTCGAGCATCTGAGCGATCATGCGAATCGATATCTGATCGACAGCCTTGCCCTCGAATTCGCGCCGGAATCTGCGGAAGTGCACGGCATAAAGCCCGAGTGTGCCCTTGGACAGCTCCCGCGGCGGTAGCACGTTCTTCTCGTAGTCGTCCAGGAAGGCGGTGAAAAGCTCGGCTGATTCGCCGAGTACCACGCCGACCAGGTCAGCGCCCTGCATGAATGCCAAGTTCAGTTGCTTGGCCGCATCCACAGCCTTGACCCGGTCGGTGCCGAACTGAAACCACTTCCCGTCAGTCGGGCGCCGGTACCGGTATGTGCCGCGCCGGTCATCCAGGTAAAGGTTCTGCGGCAAGCCTTTGTTCGACTTGTTGCGCGGCCGTGGGACCATCATGCAGCTCCTTTCAATACCATCGCGACGAGATCGTTGCCGGCGGCTTTGTTGAATGCCGCCCAGTCGATATACCAGAGTTTGCCGATCTGCTCGCCGGGAAGCTTGCCGTCTCGGATGTAGTTGCGGATTGCCTGGGGGCAGGGCGGTGTCCCGTTTTCGCCCCAACGCCGCCGCTGAAATTCGCTGATCTTGATCAGTTCACGCTTCATGGGATACCTCTTCCCCGTCCGGGTCTACGCGGGGTTAAGTGGCGGGTACTTCGCCAGAACTTCGTCAGCCACCTTCATCGCTTCCTGGGCGTCGTTCACGTAGGCCGGATCGAAGCCGCCGGCGTAATGGATGGTTGCCTGGCAGGCGCGGAGGTTTTCGCGAGTCAGCTTAAGCACCGCGGTCAACGCTTCGCGCATCTCACCCTCGGCCCGGCCCATCTCCCAGAAGCGCTTCGCCCAATGACCTTCGGCTGAGTGGTTGGTGTTTTGGTATCCGATCGCTATGGCGCCGGCGATGCTGTCGCACAGATCGCGCTTGTAGGCGTTGTCGCCATCGATGCTCAGGCCGCGCCGGCGTATTACGCTGACCACCTCGTCCCGATCAAGACCTTGATCCTCAATGACGATGTCGCGCTCCGGCTCGCCCGGGGTGTAGATGACAAGCGCCAACTTGGCGCCAGGAAGGCAGTGCTCGCTGAGTTTGACCAGCGCGTCGTTGGCTGCTTCGTGGAAGCGTTGAACTGCAGACATAGGAATTCCTCGCCGGCCGTACACCGGCAGGCATGTGGATAGGTGGGGGAGGGGTTACGGAAGTTGCTGAATCCGAAAATCTTCTGCGGTGCGGGAGCAGCCACCCTGGCAACCATGCTCGTGGCAGGCAGTCCGGTTGCACACGGCACGGAATCCAGTACCGCCGCACATGCCGCAATCAGCACCCCTGTGAATAGAGCACCGGTAAACCTCAGACTCTCGACCATAATTATGAAGGGGCGCTGGCAGCATGCCGGTACCAGCATCAAGACTGCTCATGCCGCCTCCTTCGCGCTGCCACCAGAACCAGAGCTGGTCATGGCGTCACCAGTGGTCTGACCCAAACGCAGATAGGGCCGTCTTCAGTGTCGTGAATGGAGAAAATGAACCAGCCTTCTCCTGCGGGCTTGGTAGGGTTCCAAGGTGTGCAATCGGTTTCCCCTTCGCCAAACCACGCCGCTACCAAGTCTTCCGGACCATCGTTCTCCATTTCAACGAGGCCGAACTCAAGACCATGCTCGGCGAACCAGGTGTAGGGGAGCTGACTTTCTTCGCCGTCATCCGGCCAGGCTGGGTGTGTCCATTGGCCGTGCTGGCCGCGGTCGACCGGCAATTGAATGACTTGCTGCTTATCTTCAGGCATGACTTCGTCCTCGCCGCATACGCAGCAGGCAATAGGGATTGGGTGGGGCAGAGCGAGCGGCGGGGTTATTGCTCAGCGGGTGGTTCTGGCATGCTGGCTTTCAGTTCGGCGGAAGCGGCGTCTCGCCAGTTAACCGGATCTCGAAGGTAGTGCCCAAGCATCCAGTAAATGGTTACGGCCTGTTCATCCTCAGATTTCTGAGGGATGTCGAAGCCCATCAGCCGCAGCGCCTTGGCGATGAAGTGGCAGGTGAAGTTCGGACGCCCGAGGATTTCACGCAGATCGCTGTTCAGTTCCGGGAGGGCCGGCGGGACGCTTTCGTCGACCTGCTCGGCGTTCGGATCAAACTGGATGTCCATGCCCAGCGTCACCGCAATGCCCTTCTCGATCTTCGCGCCTTTTGAATTGCTCCAGCCCGGGAGCAGGTAGATCGCGCCACACAGTCCAAGACGCGTCAGGTCATAGGCCATGTAATCGGCCCATTCCAAGTTGTCAGCCAGGGCATGTTCAGCGGGGTTTTCAACCGTCCAGCCCAAGCAACGCAGCATCGCAGCCGCTGCATTGAAAACCGGGAAGTTGAAGTCAGTGATTCCGCTCATGGGCCCAGCGACGTAGATCCGCCCAGCGCGCTCCGAGGCGGTTGGTACTACAGCCCCGAAGCCGATGTCGCCAACATTCGCTGCCTCTGGCCGGGAGTACACGGGGCGCTCGAACCGTCCGGTGTGCTCGCGCATCACCAGCATGCAGTCGGCCGTTCCCGCTTCAAGGTTTCGGGCGTCTTCGCGGTTCACGTACCCCACCGGCTGGGGCGTTGCGTGCAAACTGGGTGACTGGTTCTTCTGATTTGCGGACATAAGGGATCCTCGCCAGTGGCGTGATTCAAAGTTGGGAACGGGGGGTTAGGCGCTGAACATGTCGAGTTGGGTGTCGACCGGCTGTTTCGCCATCTGCGCGAGCCTGGTCAGTTCGTGCTTGAGGCGGCTTTCTGCGATGGCGAGGTATGCAGGGTCAAGTTCGCAGCCGATGAACCGGAAGCCTTCGCGCATCGCCGCTTTGCCGGTGCTGCCGCTGCCCATGAACGGATCAAGCGCCACGCCATCGACTGGCGTGACCAAGCGCAGCAAATAGGCCATCAACTCGGTGGGTTTGACGGTCGGATGATTGTTGCCCTTGGTGTCTGTATTCTCGACCTTGCGCAGGGTGTTGCCCTGCTTGAACTGCGGCCCTGGGTTATCCAAGCCCTCGTGCCGGTCGGAGCGGCTGGTCTTGGCGCAGTAGAAGAACCGGGCAGCGCTGCCGCTGTCGCTGTGGAAGGCGCCTTGCACGCGACCCATCATTCCGCTGTAGGCCACGGCACCACTGAAACCATTCGCCGTGGGTTCGGTGCCCTTCACTGGAGCAGATGCACCAGCCTCAGCAGGGAACATGGCCACCACAGAAGGGCTGCCATCATGAATCAGGTTCGCGGGCCAGCGGCCCGAGGCAGCGGAACCGCCGCCAGCGCGCAAAGTCGTTACACCTTGCCCCTCGATCGATCGAGTGCCAGCGCTCCCGCGATCGCCGGAGCAGTTTCGGGCGTAGGCTGTGTCGGCCAGGCCGATGCGACAACCGCCGATGTTGATCGCCCCAGTGCCCCACTTGAGCACGTTCGCGGCGACCGTAAGCCCTTTATCCAAAGGCTTGCGCGCAACGCAGATTGGCTCGTGCGCTGGTTTCAGCGCTGTGCCCCAGCCCTCCCAATGTGCGGCATCGTCGGTGGCCGGCGCCGTGATCGCTGATGTGTCGAGGCGCCCTTTGGCTCCAATCAGATTGCCCCCACGAAAATCTGTAACAGGCGTGGCGGCTCGGCCGGTCTTACGACCCACGATCTCGCGTTCGGCGCCGGCCGCCTTGTCGATTGCTTTGCTCACATCGAGCGATTTCGGGAAGCCGCTGCCGAAAACCCACATAATCTGGTCGCGGATCTCAAACCCGGCTGTCTCAATCCCAACCGCCATGTGGTGGTAGGTCCGAGCGGATGCGAACGCCAGCAGGTGCCCGCCAGGCTTGAGCACTCGCAGGCACTCGCTCCAGATCTCCACGCTGGGCACGTCGTAGTCCCACTTTTTACCCATGAAGCGCAGGCCGTACGGTGGGTCTGTCACGATGCTGTCGATGGAGTCGGCAGGCATGCCGCGCAGCACCTCGAGGCAATCGCCCAGGTGTAGTTCGTATGTCATGGTTCGATTCCATGCGATGGGAAATATGGCCTACGCTTACCGCTCCACAGGAAGGAATACGGTCATGAGCGAAGATAGGAGGTTTGCGATAGGACTGGCGCTGAAAGCCGTCCTAAACGCGGCTCGTAAGCAAGGGCTTGATCTGGACCAGCTGACCAGGTCGGCAGTCAGCGAGCTGTTGCGTTTCAAGGCTTATGACTCAGTACACATACCGATGGCGGTCTGTGAAATCGAGTCAGCGGTTAAGGCGATACACATAGACCGCTAGTGGAGAGCAGGACTTCAGGTCCCTTGGAGTCAGTAATTTCTACAGTCAAGGAGCGCACGTGATGAGCGAAGACAGCGAAAGGGTTTTGCGGATGGCGCTGAAGGCGGTGCTGGTTGCGGCGCAGGAATGCTGCGTCGATATCGACGAGCTCACGGAATTGGCGATTCAGTCGATGTACGGCGAGCAGCTCTACAACCCAGCGGATGTGGCTGAAGCCACTTTGGCGATCGAGGCGGCGGCTGATGCGCTGCCGGCAATTCACTGATCATGCCTTCGTGGTGGATATTTGAGGAGCGATAGGTTATGCGAATCCCGCCGGCGCCTCGCCGACGTAAACAGGTGGGCAGAAATTGATCTTCGAGAAAATACTTCCAGTGACTGTCATCGCGGCTCTCGCTCTATTTTTGATTAAGGAGGTCATTGAGTTTTTTAAGCGCCGCGCCGAACGGCAACGAAAAATCACGGCATACAAGCTCCTCCTTTTAGAGGAGCTGCGCAAAAACGCCTGGACCGTTTCATCACTAAAAGACATGTGTTCGCTGATTTCACATCCTAAATTGACAGAGATTTCTTACTACAAGTCGTCAGCGGGAAGCGAGAAAATTCGGTTTCATATCTCTACACTTCCGGAGACCAACACTTTATGGCCAGTGCACACAGCGGTATTTGAAAAGCTGTACGTGGGCTTAGCAGAAATTGATCAGGACCTGTTCAAAGACGTCAGCGAGCTGTACGAGAAACTCGCAGAAGTTAAGCATGTCCGTGACCATTTCATAAATTTCTCGGAAGATGATGAGATCAAACCGTTCATCAAGGGCCTTCACTCATATGGGACAGACCGGCTTGAAGAGTGCGAGATCGCTATGGATTCCTTATGTCTGCGTATTACAGGGAAGCCTTTGTCGGAACGAAAACTTAGATCCTATGTATAAGATATCTCTCTAAGAAGCGATTTGCCTGAATCGGGTAAGAAAGCTCATCTTTCCGCGCCGCTACTGGCAATACCAGTTCGCCATGGCGCGGATTTCAAGGGTTAGTCCGTGAAGCTTCCCAACGATAGCTTTAATGTAGAGCCAAGAGCCGCTTCCAACACCGCTTTGAACTCCCGACCAATGTTCTCGCGCCGCACCTCCTCGCCGATCCACCGCCGCTTCAGCTCCGGCGCCGGCCCGCCGGTAATGACCGAGATACGCAGTGTGATGAGCTTCTCGGTCAGACCTTCGAACGGCACGACGTGGAATTGCAGCGCCGCCGGCAGTGTTTTTTTGCTACGCGCCCCGATCTGGTCCATCGCACTGCGGCTGCCGCAGGTATCAACGAGGTTGTTTCCGACTCGCTGGTGGCCTTGACGATGATCGAGCGGACCACCGCGATTGCCTTAGCGAACTTGGTCTACGCTTACCGCTCCACAGGAAGGGATACGGCATGTACGAAGATAGAGAAAAGGGTTTGCATCTTGCGCTCAAGGCAGTGCTAAGCGTTGCGCAGAAGAAGGGGTTGAACTTAGATGGTCTTACAGAGGCGGTAGCTGATGAGCTGCTGCAGTACAAGTCTTATGATTCGCAGCATGTGCCGACTGCCATCAAGGAGATCGAGCTTGCGGTTGACGCGCTGCTGGTCTGATTGATCAGGCTGCAGCCTGTCCCTTCTGCGCCATGATCGCCTTGGCGGCGTGGTTGATCATGTACAGGCACTGCATCAGCCCTTGTGATGGCTCATCTACTCTGGTTTCGTACCACTCATCACCCAGGCAAAGCGCCTCGCTGTTATCGCGCATGAACATCATGGCTTCATCAGTAGAGGTTATTTCATGCGCCGCATCGAGCGCGTCATCCCAGTGCATCCAGCGGTCATCGGTGTGGCTCATAACTCGCCGCTTGGCCAAGACAAGCTGCCGAAATTCATGCCAGTGGATGGCGTCAACCCGATCAGAATCCTGTAGCCACTCAGGAAGTGATTCGAACATCTCTTCCTCGCACTCTTCATGTAGAGCCTGGGCGATGTTGCGCATCAACACTTCGCGGAATAGGTCCTCGCTGAAACTGCGCTTCTTGCACACCTCACTGAGCTTCGTGTGCAGGTAGTAACTCACGTCGTCACCAGCCAAAAACTCAATGCCGTAGCTCAGGCCCACGCTGAAGGTCAGGTTGTCGATGTCACCGACTACGGCAATGCCGAAGCGGGTCATAAGGATGTCGAAAGCGTAGAACGTGCTTTTTGCAGCTTTGCAGCGCCAGATCACTGCGTCTCTTTGATCGACGATGGAGGTGTATTCGTGATCGACCATGTTTTCTGCGGCGCGGCCCCGGTAGTCCTGCTCGGTTTTCTTGCGCTTCGCGATCGCGGCGCGGCGTTGAGTTTCGTATTTGTCGTCCATGGTGATCTCCATGTGTGCGCCGCCCTCCGAAAGTTCAGTGGCGAATAGGTTGGTGGTGGGCTATACGTAACTCATAGGACACGTCTAGCGTCGCGGATCTGTCTCAACATTAGAACTGTATAAAAAGGTGGTCGCGTGTCGGGCTATGATCAAGTCGTAATAGTTGAAACCTTGACTGAATATGTTGAGACGATCAGCAGGCTCAACGAAGAAAACATATTTGGAGCTAGATACAGAGGCCACGCAAGTTCCAGCTGGGAACTTGCGTCTGGCTATGCTAGGGCTTATAAAGCTTTGGGGGCAGAGCATTTGGCTAATACTGCACGTAGTGCGTTTACGATATTTAATTCTGAGCGGCACGCTTATGCCAATCTCACTTCGCAGAATAATTGGGATGTTCTGTCGCTTGCGCAGCATTATGGAATGCCTACCCGTTTGTTAGACTGGACGTTGTCGCCGTTGGTGGCTCTTTATTTTGCGCTGAGCGGGGTAGTTTACGCTCGACACCACCCTAGCGAAGTGCCGGTAGACCTGCAAAATCGTTTGAATATCTTCAGAAATCCCAGGGATAAACAAGGGAACTATGGGATACCCAAAGAAGATGCGGCTGTATATATGGTTACAGCGCAAAAGGCAGCCCAGACTGAAATATTTTTCGCACAGGGGGAAGATTTGCCTCAAGACGTGTTCGCTGACGTGTCCGCTGGGCGGAATGAAGAAGTATGTTTTTACATACCTGACTATTTGAATTCAAGACTTAGGTCGCAGAGTGGGCATTTCTCCATAGGTAATAAGCCTTGGTCTGTGTTCCCTGCTGAGCTTGCCGTACAGATAATTATCCCGCGGGAGTGTATAGCATCGGTCTACATCAGTCTGATTTCGATGGACATAGGCGCGAAAAGTATTTACGGCGATCTTTCTGGATTATGTCAAGATATCACTTTTTCCCATTTCGGCGGGTTTCACTCTAAATTCGTTTAATACCATCTGGGCGCCCGCTTTGACGATCGGATATTGCTGAATGATGCGGGAGTGGGCTATAGATGATCACGGGCATGAGGTTGGTCTTGGGGGCGAATATGACGTTGCGTGCTAAACCGCTATTCAGAGTTCATCAGCACAATGATGCTGAACACACACCTTGGATTGAGATCGGCTATTTGAGCAGTGATTCGGAAATGCCAATGGACCTCTACGCGTTCGATTTGTCGTCAGGGACAAGCTTTGCCAAAGCCCAGGAGATAGCCGAATTTTTGAGCCAGAATATTCAGCACTTCACGTACACAAAGACGACGCCTTAGCTGAGGTAACGCTTGCGTAACAATCAGGTGCGATGTTGCGTAAGCGTAACAGGCCGAATACTGCGCGCAACGCGGTCAGCTTTGGTAACTGCGCCTTTCTCAACCATCTGCGCGATGCGGTCCCCGATAGCATTGACGTTTACCTGCTGAGCCTCGGCGATTTCTGCGAACGTTGGCGAGTAGCCGTGCTTGGCGATATGCGCAGTGATGAACGCCAATGTCTCGGCCTGCACCTGGGTGAGTTCACTCTTTGTCTGCATCGGGGTCCACCTGGGCCATGCCGGCCGCTTTCAATTGACGCGCCAGTCTGGGAGTCACCGCAAAAGCTGACGCGCTAGGTTTGCGCAACCGGCGGGCTTGCTCTTCACGCGGTGCTGCAAGAAACGACAGCGCTAGGTCCTGCCACAGCTCCTGCACCTGCTTGTAACCGTGGTCCTTCATTGCAAGTGTCATGCCCGACCTGGTGCCCACTGGGGCATCGACCTCTAGCGTTTCGATCCCCAGCTTTTCCTTTTCCTCTTTCTGGCGCCGGCGGTAGTCCGCCGAGTGTTTCGCCGCTGCTGTCTTTTCCATCGTGTGGATCTCCGATCTGTAGCGCTGGCAGGTTTAGCCAGGTCTGGCGCCGACGCTGATTGGCGCACTTGAATAGACGCCGCATCAGGTGGCCGCGGTGAATGTGATGTCGTGCTCGCGGGCGGTTAGGGCGACAGTGCGGGTATCGACACCGATCTTCATGCCGATCTGGCGCGCATTCAGTCCGGCCTCGGCCAGTGCTCGAATCCGCGGTGCACGCTTGGCGCGTTTGGCCTTGAGCGTTTCAAGGTGATTCGTGGTGCCCAGCAGCGGCGCGTTGGCGCTGACGCCTTGCTCGATGTGCTGAATGCGCTGGCCGGTGGCGAGAAAGTGGTCGATCTGGGCGGCGAGCTGTGCGATGGCCTGCTTGTGCTGGTCCGGCACGCTTTCGCCGATCATTGCAGCACCGGCTGCGACAGCGTTACGACCACGCTGTCGGCGCGAGCCTCCAGCAGCTGGGCGTAATTGGATGCTTCCTTGTAGCTGAAGCGGAAGCCGACGACCTTACCGGTGTTGATCTCGACGACGTGCCAGGCATTGGCGCTCTTTGCTACTGCCTGGTAGCGAATCTTTTGAGCAGGCGGCTTCTTACCGATCATGGCGTAGAACTCCGCTGTGGCGAGATGAGTGCGAGCGCGCATGGCGTTCAGGCCATCCACGCGCTGTTGAATTTGTGGGTGCATGTCCTTTCCTCAGTTCGGTGCGTTTATTCGTCAGCACTCTGGCCGCCTGACATAGGCCGATTGGGCGCAGGGGAGAGTGCTGGCGGGTAAACGCTGGGTGAAAAAAAGCCCCATTGATGTGGGGCTTTTCGTTTCGCTGGTTCACGAGGCCTCCCTACGTGAGCCTTGTTTGCCGGCGCCGCCTGATGCGGTAGGCCGGTAGTAATCTGTTATTTCATGGCGGTCATCCTCGAATGGGTTTCGACTGCCGGAGTGTCCGATGCAGTCGGAGCAGGGGGCCGCGTTCGCGGTGTGGACTCGTCCGCATCGGGTTACGATCTTCGAGGGCGAGCCCTCAAACTGCCGGATTCAATGCCCCGTGCTGGGCTGGCAGGTAACCGGTATGCACGTTCCGGCAAGATCGCACCCCGATGCGGCCTGGTGCTGGGGAGTACCAGGGCATCGGGCAGTTTTCGTCAGGCTGACGCTGGCGCTGGTTGTCTAACTGCCGACTGGTTTCACTTCGGCGTGACTGTCTTGCAGGCGCTGGATCAGCTCCAGCCTTTCCTGCCCGGTCAGGTGCCGTGCTGCGAGAAACAAACCCTCGGCAAGGTCGCCGTCGAACTTCATCGAGCCTGCGAAATGTTCCAGCTCGAGCGTGATGTGTTTGGCGGCATCCGAGGTCCACATGCGTTTCAGTCGTAGCTGCTGCTGGACGAGCCACTGTCGCTTGAGTAGCTGCAAGAGCTATCGCTTGATGAACTGCTCGAACCGTAATCGCTACTGGTGTGGCTATTGCTCGAGCAGGAGTCCGACGATGATTGCGGCGCGTGATCGAACGAAGTGTTAAGCGGGCTGAATGGGCTCAGCGGGTTCAGCGGGTTGGTCAGATCCAAGCTGTTGTCAGTAGTGGATCTCGCCGCCGAGCGAGACCGTGAAGTGGCTGTTCCCGGCCCCGGCGTGAGCATCGCTACTCCAGCAGCAGTTTTGTCCCGCGCCGCAATCAGATGAGCGATGGCGCGTTCGGCAGAGCCTTGCCCGTTGTCGCGGTCGTAAAGGCGGGTTTCGACTTCGTCGTGATTCAGGCTGATCTTCATCACTCGGCCATCCAGATAGTCGAAGTCCTCGGTAATTTTGAGTATCTCCGCTGCCCGCTCTTTCGACATATCGCGATCGCCGCGACTATTCAAAAAGCCCATCCCTTGCTGGCGTGACGCATTGAAGAGTGCCGCCAAGACCTCTGCCTTATCCAAACCGCTGATGTTCATGCTGGTGCCCTCCAGGGCGGTTGATTTCCCGTCTGGCCCTGTTACCAAGGCCAATCGGTGAAATCCCGGCCTCGCTACTGGCGACAGGCCGGGGGACAGCGTCAGCGGTGTTGTTGCTTCTAGTACCTAATCCCCGCTGGCTGATTGCAGGTTTCGGCATCGTGGGTTGGCGGCGGGCTTCCCTGTTCACATCAGCTCGATCAGCGTTGCTGGCGTGGTCATTGGGTACTTACAACATGCGACGTGCAGCCCTGTGCCCGGTTGGTTATTGGCACATCACATGAGGTCCGGCACTCCTCACAGCCGAAGCTCGGAGCGCTAATTCAATTCGGTGTCTCTCCCTTCTGCCGCTGGGATTGGCGGTTTGCATTGCTTGCCTGGGTCATTCGCGCGGTTCTGACGTTTCGTCATCGATCAGCCGTCCAAGGTTTTCCCTGTCGTTGGCAGGCTTTCCTCGTTCGCCTGTCTGATCGCCGGTCGCCGGTAGAGGCAATGCGGTCTGTTTATTTGTTGCGGCTGGTTTTTAAAGAGCGGCTGCGCCTGCGGGCAGCTCGGAGCGGTGAGTCGCTGCGATGGGTCAAATATGAACTACAGGTTCATATTGCGTCAAGTACCAAAAGTACAGATTATCAATGCGACCTTTTTGGGGACTGTGAGCCACCAGCGGATTTAGGATTTACGACGAGCTCATGGTTCGTTATCCTCCGCATCCCTAACTGTATGGATATACAGCTTTCCTAAGGAGGCACTTATGACGCAGAAGGGCAGTAAGAATGAAGCAGCACCGAAACCGATGAGCGCGATGGAGCGGCTTTCGCTACGGGTATCGTCGATGATCAACCACCCGATCGCCCAAGAGCGGCGGGAGGTCAGGATTCATCGGCTTGATACGGACGGGGAGAGGGAGTGGAGCGAGATTGTGAGCGCGCTCTCAGAAGCAGATGGGATTGAGCTGGCCCACAATCACGAAGATGCATCGATCACGTTAAGGTGGGAGCCATCGGCGGATGACGAGAGGCCAGCCCAGGCCGCAGATCCATTCGAGCCAGAAGAGCCGGCTCCTTTCTGACGCGCACAAAAAAGCCCGCTCAGGTGGCGGGCTACGTTGTCAAGCAGAAGGGGCTGGACGAACGCGGCTCACTAGGTCGGCGAGATTTATCGGATACTCGCGAAGGGTAGCGGCAAGGATGGAGACAGGGTAGGGTCCAAGCTGTCCGGATAGTTGAATCAGTTGGACCCAGCTTGCAGATTCGTCAGCAACTCTTCCTGCGTTTCTTCTAAGCCATCCCGCTGGCTTTGCAGTGTATTAAGTAAGTAATGATTTGATAGGCGAAACTCTTCGACAATGGACTGCCAAGTTTTCACATACTTTTTGATCAAGCCGGCTCCGGCTAGTCCAGGGTCATTCCTATCTGCTAGCTGCTCAAGTCTTTCACCAATGTCGTAATCCACAGCCGAAATCTTACGGCCTAGCAGGATGATCTCGTATCTAGTTTGTATTCCCTGATAACTTGGGTGCTTCGCCAGTATTCCAGCATAATCATCAATTTGACGGAGATGGTTTTTGTTAAGAGCAATGCTTGGGCGTTTGATTTCAATGATTACACACTTGAAATAAGGGTGATTATTGACCGAGTCGTGCTGCATGCTGCGACGAACTAAGAACAGATCTGTTTGTTTGTTCGCACCAGCTATGGTGCTCCCATCTTCCAGATCTTCTTCCAGAACCTCATTGATTCCCTTTACCTTGTCTCGCAGATTTTGTGCAATCTTGGTGAAGGTTGTTTCTTCCGCCCCAATGGTTTCGTACTGGCTCCCGAACAGCCAAGTGTTTGCTTCGATCACGCCTTGAAGGTCCGGTGTTTCGAGAACGCTCTTGTAATGATGTAGCATAATTTCCGAAATTCTTGAAATGGCTTCTTCACGACGCTGAAGCTTTTCGATAGTGCTAATGATATTGTTTAGTTTTGCTGTTTTAATCTGATCGGAAAAAACCTGCATAGAAGAGTCATCCAAATCTAGTACGCTTTCGAGAACTTCGAGTATAGCGTCATTTTCATTGGATATAGCCAGTCTGTCCAATAACCTAATCACAAGTTTTCTTTGTTTTTTATTACTATCTTTGAATACTTTTGGGTCGGAAATTAGGATGATACGGAGTATGTTTCTGAGGTGCCCAAGCCTCCATTCTGCATATGCTTTACCAGCTCCATCATAAGTGGGGAGCTCCCCGTCCGCTTCGAACTTTTTGAGCTGCTCTTCTGCCTTGCTGACAAGAAAACGCTTGTAGTGCTCCTGGCCGAAATCACTAATTTGCTTTTGCAGGGATTTCCACGTTTTGGTCTGCGTCAATGTGTCAAACGATAGATGCAATCTGTCGTCTTCAGCTTCCGACGCGTCAAACCAAGCAGAGGAGGCCGCTAGGGTTGTATGGTAACCGGGCTTCTGGTTGAGGCTGCTTAGCGCATAGCTAACAACCTTATCTTTAGACGAGGTGTAATAGATGTAGGATTTTCCGGATGTCGGTTTTTCAGCCCAATTTATTAACTTAACTTGGAACTGGCTATCATCAATTTCTAGCGAAGCAGTTTCTGAATTATGCTCTGGAGGAATAATTAATTCCCCATTGAGAGTTATAGTCTTGCTTGGATTAATAGCCAGGTACCATCCGAACTCAAGAGATAGATATTTAGCCACTGTTTCATGGCTGGGGTAAGGCTCTGAAAATCTAGTTAGTTCTACGCAAGTGCCCGAGTCCAAACCTGAAAGCAATGCATGTTGACTGCTTGGCGGAATAGTAGTGGCTTCAACTTTGTCCAGCGCATCGCTATGGACGGTCAGTTTGGCATCTGTTTCGAACGACTTCGTGTACCAAACAGCTTTGTTGCATATTTTGTGGAAATATAGTCTTCCGATACCTTTTTCACCATGAACATCGTGAGAGCGTTTCTTTTTCGAGTCACGAAAATTAAAGAAGCTGCATTCGCTTCCGTCTACATCAATTCCGTCCCCATCATCTAGGACAGTAATGGATTCGACACCGCCAAGTTTATTGGAAATGATACTGGCGGTTACATTTCTTGCTTTTGCATCGAAACCATTCCAGACGAGTTCAACCAAGGGTCTCCAAGGTGACACAGTCTTACTAAAATGATTTCGTATTCCTTTGTCCGTGATTTTGGTTGTGCCGGAGAATTCGCGTGGAACAAACCGTGTGAATCCATCCATTATCATCTACTCAGTGAAGTTTGTATTAAGCTATGAGGTGATTACTCGAAACTTTAAGCTGCCGTTGCTCCGGCGGCCCCCAAATCGGGTGGTCGCTCGTCCCTCGGCATACCCCATCAGATGTCATCGTGCATGCCGAAGAACTCCCTAGACAAGATTACCATTCCATACAAATAGCACGCGGGCTTGGATGTATGTCTCGTCGATGAAAATGTCCTCGGTCTTATGCTTTCGGTTATCCGAGATCATCTTGAATTTATCCTTGCCCTTCATCTGGAGGCGCTTGATGTATTGGAAGCCGCCGTACGAGAAGTAGTAGATTCCGTCGCCGATAAATTCCTTGATGCTGATATCTACCAGGCAAGGGTCGCCGTGCTTGATCGTCGGCGTCATCGACTGGCCCCAGCCGGTGATCACCTTCAGGTGGTAGTGCTCTTTGAACTCAACGCCCATTGAGCGGAGCTGGGAAGGGCTGACGCGCACATCCTGCAGCATCTCCGGAAAGTCGTGCGCAACTTCACCGCCGCCCAGCGCCCCCCGCACGTCATAGTGAGCAATCCAAACCTCATCGCCGACTTTACCGGGCCGATAGGCATCGTTCACCAAGACGCTGGCACTTCCCTCCGGCTCGTGCCCCTCTGCAACGTCCAACAGCTTCTGGAGGCGATCTTCACCCAAGCTTTTCCCGGCCAGCATCTGGCGAATCTTGTCCGCAGCGGAGTGGGGGTCCGGACCCGGCACTGCCGATTCATGGGGCGATACGAATGCCTCAGGGCCATCCCCGGACGCGTGTTGCAGCCATTCGATCTTTACGCCCAAAAAAGTAGCAATTGCATGCATCTTGGCGGGCCCTGGGATTGCCTCGCCATTCAGCCATTTGCTAGCAGCTTTTGGGGTGACTTTGGCTACTTCTGCGAGACGAGCGCCCGCTCCCCACTGATCAATGCCTTTGGCGGCAAGTGACTTTTTGAGGCGAGAGGCGAAAGCAGTGCGGATTTCTTCTATTTGAACCATAGGTTCAATATCGCATGGCCTTGCATGTACTTTCAGTTCCGACATAATATGTACTGCTAGTTCATATTATCTATGGAGGCCGCATGGGCCCGCTTAAGAAATCGATTGATGACGCCGGCGGCGTTCCAGTGGTGGCGCTGGCGTGCGGCAAGTCGCCCCGAGCGGTTTACAAGTGGCTCTCCGCCGAATGCCTGCCGCGTACGGAGTACACCGGCGAAACTCGGTATGCAGAGCGTATTGCAGCGCTCGCTTCGGCCAATGGCAAACCCTTCGAACCGTCCTGGCTGCTCGCGGAAGCCCACCCGGGCAAATCGTCGCTTGAAGAAACTGAGGCGGTCATCGACTCGTCCTTGATTAGTAGTGGCGGAATGGCATGACCACAGATTACGAGCCAGAGGGTTTCATGGAAACGTCGAACTTGCGACACGAAACACGCGATGCGGTACTGGTCGCCATTGCTCGCGACATGATCGCCCGCACCAGCATGAGCCAGGACGGTTTCGCCGAGCAGCTGAATCACCAGCTGTTCAACCGAGCTCCTGCACGCTGCAGGGACAAAGGCTTTCCTGATCTGCGGGGCCTGACCAAGACCGCAGATATGCAGGCGTACGGCCGTGCTTACAAAGCGTGGAGTAAGCGTGTCGAGCGCTGGCTTGATGACAGCGGCGACCGTATCGAAATCCCGTCGTGGATTGAGGAGTCATGGGTGGCCGCCCTTGATCAGCCATGGCGTGATCGCGCTCTGACCGAGCTGGCGAGTCGTTATGGCTTGTTGGCCGTCAAGCAGATTGGTTCCGGTGTGGATGACGCGCTGCAAGTGTTCGCTGGCATCGCCACCGACTTCGGCCTTGTCGCCGGGCTGGGCGGGAAGGTGTTCGCGGATGGCGTGTTCGATCACAAGGACCACATCTATGCCGAGTCCTTCGAATCCTTCTGCCGGTCGCTCGCCGCTCATGCAGTCGCAATGGCGGATCAGGCATCCCTCATCGCTTCGAAGATTCATTAAATCCCAGGCACAAAAAAGCCGACGGTCGAGGTCGGCTCTTTCTACACCTTTTGCGAGGTAGATTATGCACACCCCGAACACCCAGAGCAATAGGGCCACTGATTCGTCAGTCTTCCCAATGCGGCAAAACATGACGCGTCAGTCTATGTCGTCGCGTGAGATATCGGACCTCCTGAATTCGCGCCATGACAAGGTCAAGCAATCCGTCGACCGCCTCGTCCAGCGCCGCACGATCGTCCAACCCCCAGTGGGGGACGAACAGACCAAAGACTCGCTGGGCCGTCCGCGCACTGAATCCGTTTACCACCTGTGCAAGCGTGACAGTTTCGTGGTTGTCGCCCAGCTCAGTCCTGAGTTCACCGCTCGGCTGGTTGACCGCTGGCAGGAGCTGGAGGGCCAAGCGGCTGGCGTCCATCGGATACCGGCGGATTACGCAGAGGCCTTGCAGCTGGCGGCGGATCAAGCCCGTGAGAACAGCCGTCTCTTGGGCGTGATTCAGCTTCAGGCGCCGAAGGTCGCCGCTATTCAACGTCTTGCAGCCGCAGAGGGCGCGATCTGCATCACCGACGCGGCAAAGCACCTCGGGCTCACGCCCTCCAAGCTTTTCGACTGGCTCCAGGCGAACCGCTGGATTTATCGCCGCGGTGGTTCCACTCGTTGGATCGCTATGCAGCCCCGAATCCGCTCCGGCTTCCTCAAGCACAAGGTGACAGCCCTCAAGCCCGACACTGAGACCGGTATCGAACGTGCTGCCTTCCAGCCATTGGTAACCCCCAAAGGCCTGACTCGCCTGGCTGAAATCTTCCAGAGCGAGAAGTTCTGACATGCAGTTCACAGTGACCGTAAACCAGGTGAAGGCTTTGGAATGGGGGCTTAACTCCCAGCAAGCCCTTCTGTTTGCATTCGTCTATGGCTGCCCGAGCTGGGCCAAGCCGGTGAAGACTGATGCCGGTATTTTCTTCGCCCTCAGCAAGGCCAAAATCGTCGAAGAGCTGCCGCTGCTCACCGACAAACCAGATACGGCATACAGGATGCTGAAGGCCCTGGACGAGGCAGGACTCATTGAGCTCTCCAGCACTTCCAACATCACGTTGTTCCGCCTGACCGAAAAAGGCACCGAGTGGAACAGGAAGCTTGATGGGTCGGAAAAATATCCGACCCAAGAGCGAGCAAAGGGTCGGAAAAATATCCGAGCTACCTCGGACAAATCTCCGAGCAAGGTCGGAAAAAAATCCGAACAAGGGTCGGAAATATCTCCGACAAATCAGGATACCAATAATCAGGATACCAATCAGGATACCAATCAGGATACCAGTCAGGGTTTGCAACTCGCCCCGGCTGCGCCGTCGCAAGCCGCCACTTTGACTCTGATTTCCAACGAGGCACCTCGCTGCGTAATTCCCGATGACATGCCAGGCCCGAAAGATCAGGCGTGCAAAACTTTCAAGGCTTGGGCGAATTACGCCATGGCCTACCGCAAGCGCCATAACGCATGGCCGGTATGGAACGCCAAAGTTGCCAAGCAGGTGTCGCTGCTGGTCGACCGTCTGGGCATCGATGTTGCCCATCACGTCTCTGCGTTCTTCCTGACCATCAACGATGCCCGCGTCGTGGGGAACATGCACAGCATCGGCGACCTGCTGGCGAAGGCCGAGTCCTACCACACGCAGTGGACAACCAATCGCCAGATGAACGCGACGACGGCGCGCCAGATCGAGCAGACCCAGGCGAACATCAACGCCGCGCAACAGGCTGCTGAAAACATCCGCGAAGGAGGGCGCCGCAATGCTTTCCTGTGACGAAATCGCCGAACTTTCAGGGGCAATCTGCGCTACCGCTGAAGCGATGGGCCAGACGATCAGCGCCGCCGGCGCCCAAGTTATCGCCGAGGATCTCGCCGGTTATGAGGCAGCCGTGATCATCGCAGCGCTGCGGGCCTGTCGCCGCGAGCCGAGTGGGAAGCTTTCCCTTGGCATGGTGCTGAAGAACGTACACGCCGCCGACGGTCGCCCGGGCAAAGATGAGGCCTGGTCGATTGCCCTTTCCGCAAGTGATGAGTACGAGACCGTCGTACTGACCGCTGAAATCCGCCAGGCCATGTCTGCCTCAACACCGGTTCTGGAAGCTGGCGACAAGGTGGGCGCGCGCATGGCCTTCATGAGCGCTTACGAGCGCCTTGTCGCATTTGCCCGCGCCGAAGATCGTCCAGCGAAATGGGAAGTATCGCTGGGCTACGACTCCTCTCGTCGCTTGGTCGCCATTGAGTCCGCCGTGCGCTCGCAACTCATCACCCATGAGACTGGCAGCAAATATCTCGCTGACCTGCGCATTGCGCCCATCACCGAGGAAGGGCAAGCCATCGCTGGTCTGCTCACTGGCAATCAGCCGACTCATGTCGCCCCACATGTTCGCGCCAAGCTCGACGAAGTCCGTCAGATTCTCAAAGCGAGCAAGCGTGTGAAGGAGCGCGAGCGCGTGAAGCAAGCGCAGCGCCGCCGAGTTGATAGCTACCTCCGCAAGCGCCATGCGCGCGCGGCCTTGGCCGAACTCAAGACGGCTGCCGGCCAGGAGCGTTTCTGATGACAAATAACAGACTTGCCTCACCAGATCCGACGGCGTTCCGGTACGCGGTGTACGCGTGCTCCTCAAAGATCGATCTGTCGATTCCGCCGGATCCTGCTGTCGCGCTGTTTGATCGCAAGGGCGTCGCCGAGTCGTTCGGCCGGTTGATGTGGCCCGGCACCTTCGAAGTGGTCGACCTGATGGAGCCCGCACGATGAGAACGATCAAGGCGCTCGCCAATGTCGCCAGGTGTTTCATCGCTTTCATGGGGGCCGGCTACGACGGGTCTGTCCCTCCAGTTGAATCTCAGTTCGGGGCGTGGATGTGATGACCAAGCAGACCAAGTTCACCAAGGCCGCGCGCGGCCGCGACTGCCAGATCCGTGTGCCGGGCGTGTGCAACGGTAACCCTGAAACCACGGTGCTGGCTCACCTGCGTATGGCCGGCACGCGCTGCGGCACTGGCCTCAAACCGCATGATCTGCAAGCTGCTTGGGCGTGCTCAGCTTGTCACGACGCCGTCGACGCGCGTCGCAGCACCGAATTCAGCCGTGACCAACTCCGCACGATGCACATGGAAGGCATGGTGCGGACCATCGACATTCTGGTGAGTGAAGGGAAGGTGGCAGCTTGAACAGCCTAGCAATGATGTTCGGCGGGATCCCGGTGGTCATTTCCGAGCACCTACCGACTACGAAAACGATCAAGTGGCGTACCGAGCGCAAGTGGTGCCACTGGAAGTGCAGACCGGAGCTTCGGTACCGCATCCACGCCAAACAGGTGCCATGCGAAACGGTGCTGATGTTCAACGGCCAGGCGGTCATGTCCTCGGCCAGTTGGGCAAAGGTCGAATTGGAGCTCGCTGCACGGGGTTTTGAGGCCGAATTCTACAGGGGAAAGCCATGACCTGGTCGCAACTCAAAACACTGCTGAACACTGCCAAAGTTCTGCATGACGGGCGCGGCGGCTTCGCTTTCACTCCGCTGCGCGGTTCCTCGAAATGAAGCTGTTCAAGCCGAAGGCCACCCGCGAGAAGCCGGTCGACCGCGAAGGCCTGGAGCAGGCAGCGCTGATCAAGGAGCTCGAACTGCGCCTGCCTGCTGTGGCCGCTTTGATCTATCACGTCCCCAATGGCGGACACCGTCACAAGCTGGTCGCCATCAAGCTGAAGGGGCAGGGCGTCAAAGCGGGCGTGCCCGACCTAGTGCTGCCGATGGCGCGCGGCGGCTACTTCGGCCTTTACCTCGAGTTCAAGGCGACGGCACCGAACGACGCGGCGGTATCGGCCAGCCAGCAAGCGTGGATTCGCCGGCTCAACGATCAGGGCTATCTGGCGATCGTGTGCCGGGGTCACTTTGATGCGATGGAGCAGATCCGTGCTTACCTTCGACTCGCACCGACTGTGGTGGCTGCATGACCATGACCGTTGCGTTCTCCGATGCAGAGTTGCGCCGCCGTGCCGAAGACCCTGCTGCGGTGCTGATGCGTGATCCACGCCATCCCGGGCTGTATTTCCGCTTCACCGAGGCACGTCCGCGCGGCACCTGGAGTCTGGTGGTGCGCAAGAAGTGGCTGCGGATCGGCTCATACCCTGAGTTGTCCGCCAAAGCGGTGCTGGCTGCTCTGCCTGAAACCCGGCAGCGCCTGCGGCCCGAAGCCAGCTCCCCGCACAGTCAAATGCAGCAGTCGATACCTCGCTTGTTGCGCTTCGCCAGTACAAAGAGAATATGGCGACCATCTCGCAGATGCTGCAACAAAATGACCAGATACGCGACGCGTTACAAAAGCTGACAACCGACACCCTTAAGAGGGTCGATGACTTGATGGCCTCCCAGGTGGTCGCAGCAAACAATGAAAAGAGCAATGCGATCATCCAGTTGTTCAGTGTCGCGTTAGTGGTGCTGTTACTGGGTGTTCTCGCCGCGGCACTGATCACTCGTCAGATCACTCGTCCACTGAATGACAGCGTCATCGCTGCCCGTCGCATCGCCGATGGCGACCTGACCTACGACATTGGCACAGACCGTAAGGACGAACTGGGCCTGCTGCAAAACACCATGCAGCACATGACGTCTTCCTTGCGTGAACTGATTGGCGGTATCGGAAAGGGTGTTACCCAGATCGCAACCGCTGCCGAAGAATTGTCGGCCGCGACCGAACAGACCAGCGCTGGCGTCACTCAGCAGAAACTGGAAGTGGATCAGGTGGCAACGGCCATGAATGAAATGGCTTCAACCGTGCAGGAGGTTGCGCAAAACACCGAGGACGCTTCGCGTGCAGCCCGGCAAGCCACCGAGCGCGCGGTCCATGGCAGCACCGTCGTGCAGCATGCAACCAGGGAAATCAGTCAGCTGTCTGGAGAAGTCGGGCAGTTGGGCGTGGCGATGCAGCGTCTGACCCATGACAGCGACAAGATCGGCAGTGTCATCGACGTGATCAAAGCCGTTGCCGAGCAGACCAATCTGCTCGCACTCAACGCCGCCATCGAAGCTGCACGTGCCGGCGAACAGGGTCGCGGTTTTGCGGTGGTGGCCGACGAGGTCCGGTCACTGGCCCAGCGCACACAAAGCTCGACCACTGAAATCGAAGCGCTGATCCAGGCCCTCCAGCACGGCACCGTGGAGGCGTCGAGCTTGATGGACGCCAGCATGCGGCGGACAGAGGGCACCGTCGAGCTGGCGCGTCAGGCCGAGCAAGCGCTCGTAGAGATTACGCATTCCATTGGCACGATTGAGCAGATGAGCCAGCAAATCTCGGCCGCGGCTGAGGAGCAGAGCGCGGTGACCGACGAAATCAATCGCAGCGTCATCAGTGTGCGTGACGTCGCCGACCAGTCCGCCACCGCGACGGAGCAGAGCGCTGCCTCGACATTGGAACTGGCACGCCTGGGCAACACCCTGCAGAACATGGTGGCTCGCTTCAAGGTCTGACACCACCGGTGTCGGCTGTACAAAAGAAACCGCTTCGGCGGTTTTTTTGTGCGCAGCATTCAGTGCATCGCTCAGTGTTCACGCGCCATTCATCTTCCACCGGGCACTAATCCTTCCTGATGCACCTCTGTCCTGTAAGCGCAGATTTCCTGCGACTCGTACTGGAGGTCATCATGGGTATCGAAGACAACGGGCCGGATAACGCGTATCAGGGTCCTGCCGAGCCGGGCAGCGAAGAAGAGATTTATCCCGACACCCACGCGGATACCGAGTCAGCCCGGCAGGGTGAAGGCGCGGCAAGCGAAGCCCGAAACAAGGGGCTGGATGACATGGAGATTCCTGACAATCCTCCCGTCGATGAAGACGAGGCGTCCTCTTCGGGCAACCGCTAAACCTGCCCGGTTTCATCAGACCCCACCATTGTGTGGGGTTTTTCTTACAGCTCGAACGGTTTATTACACAAAATAGCCACTCGTCGGAACGCGCGCACTATCAAGGGGTTGGGCACTCCATTCATTAATCAAAAAATAAGGTGCCCCGGATGAGACCTCAGATCCACGACATTCCCAACGCACTCGACCTGATCAGCGAGCTGGATCAGGCGACCGAGCAGATGATGTCTATCCCCGTCGAGCACATCGGCGGCGTGCAATGGGAAGAGGCTTTCGTCCGGCAGCAGAGCGCCTTTAGAAAATGGCGCGATTATTTGTACTGCAAAGCCGATGAACGCCCGGCGGTTCGGCTGTTGAACATCGCCTGATCTGCATCTGCGAAGACCTGATCTGCGAACAGTACCGCCCGCATCAGACTCAGCATGGGCGCGCACCTCTGCACACTGCGCTAACGACGCCCCGCAATTCGTTCCACCGCGGCCAGCACCCTGGGCCGCTGCGCCTGCCACTCACGTTTGGTGATACCCAGCAGCACCGCGCCGATCCGCTTGCCATCGCGCACGATGTGCTCCCGCCTTACTCCCTCAACCACGAAGCCGAATTTCTGATGCATCTTGATCACCGCCGGGTTGATCTCGAGCACTTCGCAGTTGAGTTTCTCCAGCCCTGCGGCACCGAACGCGTGATCGAGCAACCATAACTCCACCTGACTGCCAAGGCCTTTGCCCTGCAGCGTGGTGTCGAGGTAGAAGGCCCACTCTGCCGTGCCGTGGGTGCGGTTGATGGCACTCAGCGACACAACCCCCACCGGTGCGGCTTCAAGCACAACGACAAAGACCTGCTGCCGGGAGCTTGAGCGCAGTGCCTCAAGCCAGTTCAGGTGCTCGGCTTCGCTGATTTCATGGTCCGTGTACATGAACTTGCGCACGTCGGGCTGATTGCGGAGTTGCCGCACACGGGCTTGCTGCTCGACGGGCAGCTCAAGGATCGGCACTACTTTCATGGATTCACTTTTGAACGCGTCATACGGCTGTTGAGTCCCTGTTCGGCCTGCACGGCCAGCGGTGCTTGATTACGTGCCGCGCCGCATGGAGGGGTTTTTTCAAACTGGCTGGAACGAATCGATTGGCGTTTCAGTCAACCTTTCTCACACCCAGGAGGCAAAATATTATGGCAAGCGATATCACCGAAAAACTGCGTGACGATCTTTATCAGAAAACCCGTTCCGAGCTGAACACTTTTCTCGACGAGACCAATGCCTTGCTGGCGGCAGGGGATGCCTTGAATGAGGACCGCACTACTCAGGCCCGTGAGCGGCTGAAGGATTTTCTGGCCCGCGGTACCAGTGCGGTGACCGAGATCGAGATGGACGCCCAACCTGCGCTGACCCGTGCGGTGGGTAATGCGAAATCCTACGTCACCGCCCATCCGTGGGCGGCCGTCGGTGTTGCAGCGGGCCTGGGCCTGGTGGCCAGCCTGTTGCTCAAACGCAACAGGGATTGAGGGGGCCATCGTGGTTCGCCGTCGATTTCCGGTGGATCCGTTAAGTCCGACCAGCGGCCGGCTTGCGTTCGCCGGCGCGTGCACGCCCGTCATTTACCCTCGTTATCGGCTGGTACTGTTCATGGCGGGTACCGTAGCTGACGATGGATTCGGCACCGCTCTGGCGCCGGCCAATGTCTTGCGAAAGCATAAATGGGGGATACGCATGAATGTCGACGAAGAAACTGTTCGTCAGTTGGCCCAGTTGATCTGGGAGACCGAAGGCAAGCCTGAAGGGCAGGAGTCCCGTCATTGGGAAATGGCCACACGCCTGGCGGAGTCCGCTGCCATGGCGCCGGTCCGCACTTCAAGCAAGCACAAGGTCGATACGTTGTTCCCGTCGCCCGATGAGGCTGACCCCAACGCTTGACAGGTCGAGAGCTCGCCCAGGCGCAGTGCCGGGGCGAAGCTCGGATCGACCTCGTCTCAAACAGCTACCCGCTTCAGACCGACCCTGAGGCTTGCCGTGCAACACGGCGATCCGCCTGCCGCGCATCCATCAGCGCCCAATACCACATGCCCAGACCGCCCAGCGTCAATGCCGCTGCGGCATAGCCCGTGGCCGGCAGACCGTAGCCCGCCGCAATGACCACCCCGCCCACCAACGGGCCGATGGCGTTGGCGACATTGAACGCGCTTTGCACCAGCGCACCCGCCAGGGATTGCGCATGGGGCGCAACGTCCATCAGGCGTGTTTGCAGGATCGCCGCCAGGCCGACGCCGCAACCGATGAAAAACACCAGCGGAATGAGCAGCCAGAGGTTGTCGGTCGCCGACGGGTACAGCGCCAGCACCAGCGCAGTGAAGCCCAGCGAGACGCCAGCGGCGAGCATCGTGGCGCGGTCGGCGGCCCAGCCACAAACCAGGTTGCCCACCGTCGTGCCCAGACCGAACACCGCCATCACCACCGGAATCATGAAAGCCGAAGCGTGGGTGACCTCGATCAGCGTGGCCGCCAGATAGGTGTACACGCAGAAGATCCCGCCGAAGCCGATGCCGGCGATGCCCAGTGTCAGCCACACCTGCCGCGAGCGCAGTGCGTTAAGTTCACGCAACGGGCTGGCGTCGGTATCCGCAGGGGAAGCGGGCGCAAGGCAGCGAATCAGCACCGCGGTGATCGCGGCGAGGCCGGCGACGATGGCCATGCCCCAGCGCCAGCCGATGGTCTGCCCGATCCAGGTGGCGAACGGCACGCCGATGATGGTGGCGATGGTCAGCCCCATGAACACGCGGGAGACCGCCTGGGCGCGGCGATTCTTCGGCACCAGCGACGCGGCCAGCAGCATGGCCACGCCGAAGTACGCGCCATGGGGAAACCCGCTGAGAAAGCGGAAAAACACCAGCCATGGCAGCGACGGCGCGACGGCGCTCAACGCGTTGGCGATTCCGATGAAAGCGGCGAGGGCCACCAGCAAGGCCCGGCGGGGCAGTCTGACGCCCAGGACCATGATCACTGGCGAGCCGATGACCACGCCCAGGGCGTAGGCACTGATGGCATGCCCGGCCAGCGGCTGGGTGACCTGAAAGTCACCGGCAATGAACGGCAGCAGGGTCATTGAGGCGAATTCGGTCGTGCCGATGGCGAAGGCGCCCATGGCGAGGGCGAACAGCAGCCAGCCCATGTTGAAATCATGCGGGGTGTGGGAGGTATTCATGGGGGATCGAGAAGGGTTTCCGGGAAGAAGCATGCTGTGATACTTGAAACCGATTTCAGTTCAACCCGGGAATGACGCAACCCTGAAGTGACGCCGACCGACGCGGGTGGCACATCAGTCGGCGGTTCAGTTCGATCAGTCTTTGGGTTTGGTGTCGGGCAGGGCGGCGCCCTTGGGCCACAGCATCCAGATCTGGCCTTGCTGTTTCATGTTGCCGGCCAGTTCGCCCGCCGCGTCACCGGTACCCCAGAACATGTCGGCGCGGACTTCGCCGGCGATGGCGCCGCCGGTGTCCTGCGCCGCGACCGGGCGTACCAGCGGCGTGCCGTCGGGGCGTGTCGACGACAGCCACAACAGGCTGCCGAGGGGGATCACCTTGCGATCGATCGCCACGCTGTAACCAGCGGTCAGCGGCACATTCAGCGAACCGCGCGGGCCTTCGGTGCTGTCCGGGCGCAGGGTGAAGAACACGTAGCTCGGGTTGCTGCCCAGCAGTTCATTGACGCGTTCGGGGTGCGCAATCGCCCAGTCGCGGATGCGGCCCATGGACACTTCGTCCTTGGTCAACTGGCCTTGCTCCACCAGCCAGCGGCCAATCGGCTTGTACGGGTAGCCGTTCTGATCGGCGTAGGCGATGCGCAGCTGGCGGCCGCTTTCCAGCTGAACCCGACCCGATCCCTGGATCTGCAGGAACTGCAGGTCGATGGGGTTTTCCAGCCAGGCCAGCACGGGGGCACTGGCGCCTTTGGTGCCAATGGTGGCGGCGTCGTCGTAGGGACGCAGCACTCGGCCATCCAGGCGCCCGCGCAGGCGCTTGCCCTTGAGCTCGGGATAGATGCTGTCGAGGTTGACGATGATCAGGTCATCGGGCACGCCATACACCGCCACCGGGTGCGCCTCATTGCGCTGCTCGCTGCCTTTATAGATCGGCTCGTAATAGCCGGTGATCAGCCCGTTGGCGCCGTGCTCGGAGGAGCGCAGGCTGTAGACCTGCAGCTGATTCTTGAGAAAGTCGCGCACCGCCGCAGGATTCTGCGGCACTTGGGCGGCGAGGGCGCATGTGCCGCCCCAGACCGGGTCCTTGGCCAGGCGTTTGCACGCCGAAAACCAACTGTTGTAACCCGCCATAAGGTCGGTGTCGTTCACCGCCGGCAGTTTGTCCCACTCGACGCTGACGTAGGTCGTCGCTTCGGAGGGCTTGGTCTTCGGCGCGCCGCCGTCGCAGGCAGCGAGCAGGGCGATCAGTGGGGCGAGGCAGAATACGAAACGGCGCCAGTGCAGGCTTGTGGTCATCACGCGGGGTGTTTCCTGAAAATCATGCGAAGGCGGCTAGCTTGGTGAAAGCGAAGGGCTGCGTCAAATGGATGAGGGAATCATTTGCATGAAAGCTCACATGGCGGCCCAATCGCCCTGGACGCGCTGCGAATTTGCCGCCGATATTGCACTTTTTCGCCGTGGGCCGTTCTGACCATGGCCAGGACGCGGCGATAGACGCGGCGTCCCGTTCGTTAAAGCTTGGGATTGATGCTCGCCGTGTTTTCTGTTTTATCCGTTTGCCGACGCCTGCGCCCGCTGTTTGCCCTGTGCATGCTTGGGCTCGGTTCTGCCGGGTGTACGCGCCAGGACGGCCAGGATGTCGCCACGCAGTTCAGCGAGACGCGGCCCCAGGAGTTCTTCCAGACCAGCGTAGACCGTATGGCGACGCTGGCGATGGCCGACAACCTCGACAGCCTTTACCTGCTGATGAACAAACTCTACCTGCGCAACCCTGGGGAGTGGCGCAAGTCCGGCTTCGTCGATGCCGCGGCGGCCGAACGCAACGTGCGGCAGGCCATCGAGCAGAAGAAGCCGTTGCCGCAGTTGGGCACGCGACGTGACCTGGCAGCGCTGAGCTACGCCCTGAGCCCTGAATTCCTTGGCGATCGCGTCGGCGCGTTCATTTATGCCATTGGCAGCATGCTGGTCACGGCCCACGGCGGGCGCCTCGAATTCTTCATGACCGACCAGATCAACCCGACGTTCGTCAACAATGCTGCGCGCAATATCGAAAAGGCCACCTGGCTGCTGAGCCAGCGGCAGAACGCCAATGGCGAGCTGCTGTTGTTCTCCAACGAGATTTCGGAGGAGGGCAGCAACCTCAGTTTCGCCACCGAGTTCCGCAAGATCGTGGCGCGCCTGGACCTGCTCACCCAGATGCTCGACGAGCGATATAGACGCATCGGTTTGAATTACGCCCAGAGCCTGCTGTTCCTGAATTTCCTTCCGGTGCAATGACGCCCCGCTGTGCCGGAAAAAACCTTTGCGCTATCCCTCATCCTTGTCGGCTTGCGGTCGATAGCTCCTCAGGAGTCTGCAAAAAACAACTATAAAATTCATGGCATGGGGTCGACGATGTTTAAAACAGTGCAGGCGCGCTATACGGTCATATTTGTGACCTTGATTGTGGTCATCGCAGTGATCACCGAGCAGGGCATCGTACATTTCGTCACGCCCAAGGTGCGAGAGACCCAGGAAAAAGTGGTGCTGAGCCAGGTGGACCAGATCGGCACGCGAATTCTGTCGGACCTGGCGCGCGTAGAGGCTCAGTCCCGGGCGATCACCCAGGCGGTTCCGCTGCTGGACAGCGATGGCATCGACACTGTGCTGCCAGGCCTGGTCGATCAGTACGGCGATCAGAAAGTCTTCGGCGGCGGCGTCTGGCCGATGCCGGACAAGCGCACCCCGGGGCGCAACAAACACAGCTCGTTTTTCCACCGTGACGGCAGTGGCCAGCTGGTGGTGAGCACGTTCTGGAACTCCGACCCTGCGCCCAACTACTGGGAACAGCCATGGCACCGCGCCGGGCAGAACGCACCCAAGGGCAAATGCGCCTGGGCGGCGGCCTATCAGGACGAAGCCAGCCCGCAACCGCGCACCAACTGCGCGATGGGCATCTACAAAGATGGCGCGCTCTACGGTGTTTCGACCATCGACGTCACCCTGGGCTTCTTCAACGGCCTGATCCAGGACAAGGAAAAAGACATTCAGGGTCAGGTGATGATCGTCGAGCGCGACGGCAAGATCCTCACCAACCAGAGCCGCATTCCCGGCGAAATCATCCTCAAGAACGTCGCCGGCTTCAGCGGCCAGTCGATGTTCGCCAAGGCCATTCAGGACGGCCTGGGCAAGGTCTCTGGCGACGCTGTGTATTCCCGGGAATACATCGACCCGCAACTGGGTGACCTGACCTTCTTCCTGCGCCCTGTGGTGGGCACGCCGTGGATGATCGCCACCTCGTTGCCAACCGCCATGCTCACCGCCAGCAGCACCGAAGTGCTGAAGACCCTGGGCTGGTTGCAGATTCCCCTGGTCATTCTGTTGCTGGTGGTGCTGGGCTTTGCCTTCCATCGCTTGCTGGCACGGCTGACCGTTCTGCGCACCAACATCGACGCGCTGTCTTCGGGTGAGGCCGACCTGACCCGTCGCATTCCGATCAAGGGCGAGGATGAACTGGACGCTGTCGGCCACTCGGTCAACAAGTTCATCGCCTTCCAGCAGGCGATGATTGTCGAGGTGCGCAGCGGCACCGAGCAGATCTCTGCCGGGCTGGTGCAATTGCAGGATCAGTCGCGCAACATCAACCAGATCCTCAACCGCCACGCCTCGGAAACCGATCAGGCGGTGACCGCGATCAACGAGATGAGCGCCACCGCCGACAGCGTCGCCGAGAACGCTACGCAGACGGCGAGCTTTACTCAATCGGCGAACGATGCCGCGCAGCGCTCCCGGGACGTCGTCGACGAAGCGTCGGTCAGCGTGCGGGCGCTGGTGGCCGAGGTCGAAGAAGCGACCCAGTACGTCCAGGAAATGCAGGTCGATGCCAAACGCATCACCGATGTGCTCGGTGTCATCGGCGGCATCGCCCAGCAAACCAACCTGCTGGCGCTGAACGCGGCCATCGAAGCAGCGCGGGCGGGTGAGCAGGGCCGAGGCTTTGCGGTGGTGGCCGACGAAGTGCGGGCGCTGGCCGGTCGTACCCAGCAGAGCACATCGGAGATCAACGAGATGCTCGCGCGGCTGGAACAGGGCGTGAGCACTGCGGTGGGCGCGATGGAGAAAACCAAGATCAGTTGCCAGTCGACGGCCGACCGTACGTCCCGCGTCAACGAAGGCCTGGACGGGATGGCCGGTTCGGTGCTGCGCATCCATGACCTGAGCGCGCACATTGCAACGGCGGCAGAGGAGCAGAGCGCGGTCACCGAGGAGATCAACCAGAACATGATCGCCATTCGGCACATGGTCGGTGAACTGGTGGGCTGCGGTCAGCAGACCGACACCAGCGTCGAGGCGCTGATGGCGTCCAACGAGCGGCTGGTGGCGATGATCGATCGCTTCAAGGTTCGCTAACCGGCGATCCATTCACTCGCGCAAAGCAAAGCCGGAGCCCAAAAAGCGCCGGCTTTTTTGTGGGGCGCAGAAGGTGTCTGGGCTCAGTAACTTTCGCCGCGAATGTATTCCTGCATTTTCTCGATCAGCCTGGCCTGTTCGGCAATGGCCGCCTTGACCAGGTCGCCGATGGACAGCAAACCGATCAGTCGGCCTTCGTCCACCACCGGCAAATGGCGCAGCCGGCGGTCGGTCATGATGTTCATGCAGTGCTCGACCGTGTGCTGCGAGCCCACGGTCTGTACGTCGTGGGTCATGATGTCGCTGACCGGGGTCCCGGCCGAAGCACGGCCCTTGAGCTCCATCTTGCGGGCGTAATCCCGCTCGCTGACGATGCCGACCACCTTGCCATCGCGCACCACCGGGACAGCACCGATGTTCTTTTCGGACATCAGCTTGATCGCCTCGAGGACCATCTCCCCGGGCCCGACGGTGTGGACGTCAGCGTGGTGCGGGTCTTTCAACTTCAGTAGTTCGGCTACGGTCGTCATGCTGGCCTCTCCGGCGCGTTTCTTGTGAGCACGGCCCATCCGGCCGTGCATAGAGAATCGTCGAGAGATGGCATTCCGGCAAGTTTGAAAGCGCCATGCCCGGCCCTGAAAGCGTCACCGCCCCGATTTCCCGTGGCCGCGTCGGTGGGCTGGCGCGAGGTCAGCCGATCCGCCGCGACAGGCCGCCCTGTCCCTGCGCGTGCATCGGTGCTTTTGCCGGCGATGCCGCGCGCTGCAGCAGCAGACCGGCAACGTCACGGGTGTGCAGCACGAACCCTTGCACCCAGTCCACGAAGGTCATCTCATCCAGTGCCTTGAGTGGCAGTTGCGTGCACAGGCGAACCGCCTGTTGCTCATCCAGGGCCAGCCAGCAGCCACTCATGGCGCCGCTGTCGAAGTTGAGCCGCATCAGCCGCTCATACAGGCTCGGGTCGGGGCGCAGCGACAGTTTGCAATGCAGAATCGCGACGTCGCCCGCCGTCGGTACCTCGATGATCACCACTTCGCGGCCCTCATCGAACAGCGCGCACACGCCGTTTTCGAGTTGCAAGGCGGTGCCCAGTCGTTTGCCCAGTGCCTGAATGCAGGCGTCTGCGTGTGTCGTTGTGTTCATCATTTGCGGTGTCCTGTCCGGGGGTTCGATTCGATCAATAGAGGGGCGGGCGCGGCGGCCTAGCGCGGCCGGAAAGCGCCATTGCCGGCCTGGCCCAGCTCGTGGGCGGGCTGCGAGTCGCCACGGTCGGCGATGGCGCCGTCGGCGGTGGCCTTTTTCGGGTTCCTCTGGTCAGGGCCGTAGTCGAAGGTGACTTCGCCCATGAGGCGTTCGATGCTCAGCGCGCTGCCGCTCTTGAAGCTGACAAAGGGGAACGGCGTGCCGAACGCGTCTTCTTTCGCGGCGGTCCTGAAGACCGCGATGCTCTTGATGCGCAGATTGTTCTTGTCGCCGAGTATGTCCTTGAGCATCGCGTCGGTCAGCCGTCCACTCAATGCGCCATCCTCGATGCGTTCTTTGACGTCGTCACGGACCTCAAGCTTGATTTCGGCGCGAGTGGTGCCCTTGCTGTCCTTCATCGCATCGAGCAGGCCTTTGAGCTGCGGGTCGGCGCTCATCATTTCGTGAATCCGCTCGGCGTTGCCCGGGTTGCAGTCACGGCCGAGCATCTGTTTGACGCGGTCGATCTGCCGCTTGGAGGAGGCGGCCTGATCCAGCCGGTTGACGTTGTTGTGTTTGACCACCATGTCCATCAGCGACATCAGGCTGGAGCCCTGGCTGGCAGCGGTGTTCTGCCGGTCGAGCTGGCGCAGGCTCTGGCGCGCGGCGTATTGCGCGTCGTTCTCGTCTGACGTGGCCTTCAGGTATTTGTCCTTGAGGTCCTGCAGCACCTTCTCAGGAGCCTTGCCGGCGGGCGACGGATTCTTGCTCATGCCGGGGAAGGCCTTCTCCAGTGTGTCACCCAGGGTTTTGACGTCGGCGGTTCGCAGCGGCAGGGCGTTCTTGAAGCGCACGTCGTAGCTCTTGCCGGTCTTGTTGTCGAACGCCAGTGTCGCGCTGACCCCCAAGGGTGCGCCGCCGGCCACGAACAGGTTGCTGGGGCGCGACGTAAAGACGGTGCTGAACATCCGCGCGTAGCCGGTCACCGAGCCTTTTTCGAGGAACCGCGCGCGGTTGCTGCTATAGACGTCGGCGTGCAGGCCGTCGCTGCCGTGGCCCTCAGTGCGTTCCCGTTCGGCGCTGAGCAATGACACGGTTCCCAGCAGGCCGGCGCCGAAGCGCATGAAGCCGGCAACGGGTTCGGCATCGGTGCGGCCCTTGTTGGTCCGGGATTCAAGGTTGACCCCGGCATCCAGGTCGAACGCGTGCTTGCCCGTGGTGCGCACTTCCTTCTCGACGCCGCGATCCATCAACGCCATGGGTTTGAGGCCTCCCTGCGCCGGACGCTTGCTGCTGGCCAGTTGCGTCTGCATCAGGTCAATCATGAAATCATCGATTTCGTCGTCGCGAATGAAAAAGCTCAGCGCCGTGCTGTTGGCATACTTGTACTTGGCGTCCAGGCTGCCGCCGAACCAGCCGCCGTTGGTCTGGAGGTTGGCGTGGCTGTCGCCGGGCGTGGTTTTGGTGTCACTTTTGCCGCCACCAAAACCGAAGCTTCCTGTGCCGCTGATCGCGCCTTCGCGACTCATCGACACCTTCAGGCCGCGGTCGAATCGGGTGAAGGTCAGGCCGTAGGTCCGCTCTGGATCGATATTGCCGCGAAAACCCAGGAACGCGGGCTCGGCCGGCCCCGCGACGCCGCCGGTGACGCCGCCGCCGTAATTGCGGTTCAGCTTGAGGCTTTCTCGAGGCTCCAGATTCTGGAGCGCCTCGGTCAGGGCGAGCATGACAGCGGCGTTATTCGGGCCGGCAGGGGTCTGCAGCCCTTGCAGCACGTTGCGCTTGAGCGGGTGGTTGTCCTTGCGCAAGTGCTTGAGCAGGTTCTTGGTGGCGTCGTAACTGGCTTCGAGGGAGGCATGGTCACGGAAGCCGGCATCGGTGTAGCGCTTCACCGGGCTGCCTTCGTAGGCGTCGTTGTGCAAGGTGGCCAGCGCTGTGGCGATGGTGTCGAAATCCTTCGCCCCCGGTTTCTTCACTTCATTGGCGAACCCGTCGAGGGCGGCGCTGATGTCGTTGAGCACCTTGACGTCCAGCGCCAGGCGAGCGCGCAGCAGGGCCTGGTTATCGCCTTGGGTGCGAGAGCCATCCAGCGGCGATTGGGTGTTGCGCCGCTCCAGCGTGAAATGCGCGTTCTTCAGCTTGGTGAGCAGCTGCCCCAGTTCGTGAGCGTTGTCGATGCCGCTGTCACGAAGGACGCTGGCCACTTGCGGCAGCATGTCATTGTTGCGCGGCTTGCCCTGGAAGGCCGGATTGAACGCGCCATTTTTCAGCAACGCGCCTTCGTCCTGGGCCAGTTCGCGCAGCGTCTTCTGCAGGTCTTCGGTGACGCTGGTCTGGAACCAGTTGAACAGCTCCGCCAGCTCGCTCGATTCAGGTGACAGGCGAGGCGCCAGCGCATTGATACGCGCAGCCATGGGGCGCGGCGGTGTGCCGGTCGCCGCGCCAGTCGCCGCAGCCGCGCGGGTGCTCAGCTCGCGCAGCAGCGCGGTTTCTTCGGTGTAGATCGGCTTCAGGCCTTCGCGGCCTTTCCAGGCGTGCTGGAGGCTGTCGGCAGGTACTTTCACCGCGCCGGTCAGCGAAAGATGGGAGGTAAGGTAATTCTGCCGGAGGGAGGCAGGGGCGTACTGCTTGGCCTTCATGCTCTCGATGTTGTTACTGCCCATCACGTTGACGGTGACCTTGGCCGAGCCTCTGCGCAGGGTTTCCGGCTCGGCCGCCGCCAGCCGATTGAAGGCCGCGTGGTCATTGCTCGGGCGCGCCGGTGCGGGTGTGGCGGCTTCCCACCCGGTCGCGGTCTTGACGAATTCTCCGGCGCTGGTGGTGGCCAGCAAACGTCCATCGTGATTGGGGCGCAGGTCCTGAAGAACGGTCCCCGGTGGGGTGGTCGGGCCCTGAACCGCTTGCCAGGTCCGCTGAGGATTGAGCCTTCGAGCGTTGGCCTCGTCGCCGCTCAGCTGGAACACTGCGCCGCCGCGCAGGGCGAACCAGTGCTTGCCGCCGGTGCTGATCGCCTGGATATCGCCCGTGCCGGGTGGCTGTGGCAGCACCGCGCGTTCACCGTTCTGGTCGTGGAGGCGCAGTTTGCCGCCGCTGAGGGTCATGAAGTTCTGATCGTTCTGCACGGCCAGTTTGTCGGCGACCACACCCTCGGCGCCGCGCAGGGCGGTGCCCTTGGCTTCAGTCCCGCGACCTTGCAGGGCCAGGTCGGCGCCGCGCCCCATTTCATGGGCTGCGGCCTGGGGCGCCACTTTCAGCTGTTTCAGCTTGCCATCCTTGTCGATGAGGTAAGCGGAGCCGTCCTGGCCAGCCTGCAGCGCTTTGATGTCCTTTTCGCTGGTCTTCTTCCATTCGTCGGTGCGCGGGTCTTGCACCAACAGCGTCTTTTCGACGGTTTCTTTCAATTCTTCAACGGGCGGGTTGTGCACTAACCGCTTGTCGAGAGGACGGACGTATTCGCCGCGCGGTGCCTGGACCCGCGATAAGCGCTTCTGCTCGTAGAGGGCGATTTTGCCGCGCGGCAGCTGAATCTGCGTGGCGGCGTCAGGGGTCAGGACAGGCAAGCCGTGCTGACGATCCATGACCAGCGGCGCCATGACCCAGCCAGGCACGAAGTCCTGTTTTGCCTGATCCCACGATGCGCTGTGCTCTACGCCTCGCTGGTCCTTGACGGTGGCGTGCAGCAGGTTTTTTTCGTCATGAAAAAAGCCGCTGACGGTATGGTGACCAAAGGCCGTCTGCAGGGCGGGCGAGGGGCGCACTTTCTGCAGTGTGAGCTCATTCACGAAGAGGTTGTTTTGTTGCGCTTCAGCGGTCGGCAAATGCGCCTCCAGGAGTTCGCCCGAGGCTGTCGTCGCCAGCAGACGATCACCGATGAGCGCCACGGATTTGGCTTTCATGGCGGCATCGTTATCCGTGCCGGTGGGGGTAATGAGCGGGAACGCATCATGGCAGTCGGCGCCAAGCCCGTTGCGCAGTTGGAGTAACTGGTTGCCTGAGGCGTTTTCGCTGAGCGCCATCAGTGCACCGGCGGTGGAGCGTCCGAGGGCCGTGACCTTTTCTGTGAAATCCAGCGGCTTGGTCAGATCACTCAGCTCGTACACCTTGCCTTCGTCGTTGAGCCCCAACAGGTTGCCGCCGCCTATGTTGTGCAAGGTTTTCAGCGTTGCTCCCTGGGTGTTCTCCTGCCATTGGCCCCCATGCAACGCGTACAACTTATTTTCGTGAATACGCCAGGCGGTGTTGTTCGCGTCCTTGTGCACGCCGGTGATCTGCGCGCGATGGGCATCGGTGGGCATCGCCATTTTTTTGCCGTCGCTGGCTGAGGCGACGCGGTTCTCACTGCTCTTGAACAGTGAAATGGCGATATCGCTGGCATGGGCGTGGAGCAGCCGGTTCTGGCTGTCGACCATCAGGTATTCGGCTTTCTGCGCGTCCTGATTGAGCGGCGCAAGGTCCTGATAACGCTGATCGTGTTTGCTCAAAATGCCTTCGAGCAACCGCTCGCTGGGGTTGGGCTGGTCGGGGCCGCCAAAGGTCAGTCGTTGATTGTGCAGCGCCATGCTCAGCCGGGGTGTCAGGGCGTTGGCTGGTGGCTGGGCTGCCGTCGGAGCGCTGGGTGTCGGGCCGGTTGGCGGCACGGGCGCGTTCGCTTGTGGCGTGGCTGATGCAGCTGCCGTTGTTGAAGCCGGCGCCGCATGGGGGGCGAGCGCGGTCTGCGGGGTGTTTGCAGCGGCTGTGCTGCGGGGAATTGACGAGGCATCCCCCGGTCGGGCCTTGAACAGACCGCCTGCGAAGTGGCGGCTTTTCTGCAGCGTTGACCGGCTGGCAGTGGCCATGCGCGCCAGCACGTTTTTGCGCTGCGTGGGGCCGGTTCCGGTTCCGGTTCCGGGTGCTGCAGCTGGGTTCAGGTGGGTGGTGCCGACACTGGTGGTATGACCACGGAACACTGGAGGTAAAGCCATGCTGACGCCGTCCATGCAAGTGAGTGCTTGGCGGGGTGAGTGGCGTCAGGGCGGAGGGTGGTTCCCGATTTTCTGAAAAGATCAGGCAGGCCCGTGAGAGGGCTTGCGTCGGGGGCGGGAGATGACCGATTCGATGTTCTTGCGGCCGATCAGCAACGGGCTCTTCGCTTTGCGCGAGGCCGGCATGTCGGCCAGCCATTTGTACATCACCAGGCAGTCCACCAGCCCGAGCCGGGCATGGCGGTAAGCGCGAGGCAGACGGCCGACGGTCTCAAACCCGAGTTTCTGCCAGAGCGCAACGGCGACTTCATTGGTGGCCACCACGGAGTTGAACTGCATGGCCGAGAAGCCGCTGTCCAGCGCCAGTTGCTGGGAGTGCTCGCACATCAGGCGCGCGACGCCACGACCCCGCGCGGCCGGGGTGACCATGTAGCCGCAGTTGCTGACATGGCTGCCGGGGCCTGCCGCGTTGGCCTTGAGGTAATAGCTGCCGAGCAGCACGCCGTCTTCTTCGGCGATCAGCGTGTGCAGCGGGTATTCCAGCCACAGGTGCCGGGCCTGCTCGCAGGTCAGGTCGGGGGCGTAGGCGTAGGTTTCCTGGGCCCGGACGACGGCCTGAAAGGTGGGCCAGAAGACCTCGAAATCATCGGTGGTCATAAGGCGGATGTGGATCATGGGTCGGTTCCGGAATTCGGGGAGGGGCAGGTTTTGCGCGTGATGACTTACCTGTGGGAGTGACCGGGGTGGCGCTCCACCTTGCTCACGAAGAGGCCCGTTCGGCCTGCGCATCTCTGGCGGCAGTGATGCCGCCTTCGCGAGCAAGCTCGCTCCCACAATTGGGCTCCCACAAGGGTGATGCAGTGTCATGCCTGAAGGGTGACCTCAGGCCATGCTCCGTTAAGACACGACCCGATAACACGGCACATACGCCGCGCCGCCCGGCAGCTTCATCCGGTGCTGCTCGACGAAGGCCTGCAACAGCTTGTCCAGCGGCTGCATCACTTCGGCGTCACCGTGGATTTCATACGGGCCGTGTTCTTCGATCAGGCGAATGCCCTTGTCCTTGACGTTGCCCGCCACGATCCCGGAGAACGCCCGGCGCAGGTTCGCGGCCAGTTCGTGGGGCGGCAGGTCGCGGCGCAGTTGCAGGCTGGCCATGTTGGCGTGGGTCGGCTCGAATGGACGCTGGAAGCTCTCTTCGATCTTCAGCAGCCAGTTGAAGTGGAACGCGTCGGCACGGTCGCGGCGGAACTGGCGCACCGAAGCCAGGCCAAGGGTCATCTGCCGTGCCACTTCCGACGGGTTGTCGATGATGATCTGGTAATGCTTGTGCGCTTCTTCGCCCAGGGTGGCGCTGACGAACGCGTGCAGCTGCTCCAGGTACGGCGCGGTGCTTTTCGGGCCGGTCAGGATGACCGGGAACGGCAGGTCCTGGTTGTCCGGGTGCATGAGGATGCCGAGCAGGTAGAGGAATTCCTCCGCCGTGCCTGCGCCCCCCGGGAAAATGATGATGCCGTGGCCGACCCGCACGAAGGCTTCCAGGCGCTTCTCGATGTCCGGCAGGATCACCAGCTCATTGACGATCGGGTTCGGCGCTTCGGCCGCGATAATGCCCGGCTCGGTCAGGCCCAGGTAACGGCCGCCGGTGATGCGCTGCTTGGCGTGGGCAATGGTCGCGCCTTTCATCGGGCCTTTCATCACGCCAGGGCCGCAACCGGTGCAGATGTCCAGTTTGCGCAGGCCCAGCTCGTGGCCGACTTTCTTGGTGTATTTGTATTCTTCTGTGTTGATCGAGTGGCCGCCCCAGCACACCACCATCTTCGGTTCGACGCCGGGGCGCAGGGTGCGGGCATTGCGCAGCAGGTGGAATACGTAATCGGTGATGCCCTGGGAGCTGCTCAGGTCGATGCGCTGGCTGTCGAGCTCGCTCTCGGTGTAGACGATGTCGCGCAGGGCGCTGAAGAGCATTTCCCGGGTGCTGGCAATCATCTCGCCGTCGACGAAGGCGTCGGCCGGGGCGTTCAGCAGTTCGAGGCGCACGCCACGGTCTTGCTGGTGGATGCGCACTTCGAAGTCCTGGTAAGCCTCCAGGATGGTCTTGGCGTTATCGACATGGGCGCCGGTGTTGAGGATGGCCAGGGCGCACTGGCGGAACAGGGTGTAAATGCTGCCGGAGCCTGCGGCGCTGAGCTGCTGGACTTCACGTTGGGACAGTGTTTCCAGGCTGCCCTTGGGGCTGACCGAAGCGTTGATGACGTGTCTTGGAGCCATTCTTGATTCCTTGAAAGCGGTGCCGGCCGCCGCGAGGGGGCAGGGCACAAATACAGTAAGCGTTCGAGACGCTCACCCATGGGGCCATTTTTTACATCGGTTGGTCAGGAAAGCAAACGTTGTGAGCGCGAATCTGGAAATTTCCCGTGACCCCGGTATGCTGCTCCTCGACGCCCAGACCCATCGGCCCTCCCGACGCTATGATCTTCAACTTCATCATTTTTCTCCTGACCCTTGTCGCCATGGAAGGGGTCGGCTTCCTCGCCCACAAGTACGTGATGCACGGCTGGGGCTGGTTCCTGCACAAGTCCCACCACGAAGAACAGCTCGGCGCGTTCGAAACCAACGACCTCTATCTGCTGGCCCTGGCCCTGGTGGCGATCGCGCTGATCGTTGCCGGCAACAGCGGCCATGATCCATTGCAGTGGGTGGGCGCCGGCGTTGCGGCGTTCGGTCTGCTCTACGTGTTTATTCACGATGGCATGGTCCATCGTCATTGGCCTGCGCGACCACGGCCGCGCAGCCGCTACCTCAAACGCCTCTACCACGCGCATCTCATGCATCACGCGGTGAAAGGCCGACGCAACAGCGTGTCCTTCGGCTTCCTTTACGCGCCCTCGGCAGCGACGCTGCAACAGCAGCTGCGCGATCATCGTTCTGCCCCCCGTGACGAGCGTTGTCGAGACAGCGCCGGCGCGGCCATGGGCACGGATCTGCAGAACGGCTGAACGGACTCCACGCCGGACCGGTCATTAGTTTCACGTGCGTCACGCTGTTGCGCGTCGTGTTGCTGTCGTAGCACTGACGGTCAGTCGTCTCACGCTGTTAATCAACGCGAATTCCTTCTCCGGAGAACCCCATGACTCAAGCATCGACACAGGCAACGGGCAAGACCGTCACCTTCAAACGCCCCGACGGCAAAGAGTTGAGTGGCTACCTGGCCAGCCCGGCCAAGACCGACGGCGCACCGGCCGTGGTGGTGATTCAGGAATGGTGGGGCCTGAACGACCAGATCCGTGGCGTGGCCGATCGGCTTGCCGCGTCGGGCTATCTGGCGCTGGTGCCTGATCTGTACCGTGGCGAAATGACGGTCGAGGAAGAAGAAGCCCATCACCTGATGGACAAACTCGACTTCGCCGACGCCGCCACCCAGGACATCCGCGGCGCCGTGCAATACCTCAAGGGCCACAGCCAGAAAGTCGGCGTCACCGGCTTCTGCATGGGCGGCGCGCTGACCCTGTTGGCGCTGAACTTCATCCCCGAACTGTCTGCCGGCGTGGTGTTCTACGGCATGCCGCCGCTGGAATTCCTCGACCCTGCGGCGATCAAGGTGCCGGTACTGGCGCATTGGGGCACCCAGGATGAGTTCTTCCCGGCGGACGGCGTCGATCAGCTCGAAGCCAAACTCAGCGAAGGCGGCGTGGACCTGGAATTCCACCGCTACCTGGCCCACCACGCCTTTGCCAACGAAGAAGCCGTAGGACCTGGCCGGATTCCGGGCACGCAATACGACCCGGTGTGGGCGCAGCTGGCCATGGACCGCACGCTGACGTTCTTCGGCCGCACGCTGTGGGGTTGATGAGAGCGGCGCTTGAGTAGCTGCTAGCGTTACTGCACCCCGAACAGCGCCGTCCAGTAAATGCCGGCGTCGCTTTTCGGGTCGGTGGCGTACGCAGCGCCCAGGTCATGAAACTGCGGGTTCATGAGGTTGGCGCAATGGCCGGGGCTGGCAAGCCAGCCTTCGACCACCTTGCGCGCGTTGTCCTGGCCGGCGGCAATGTTCTCGCCGATCTGCTGGCCGATGTACCCGGCCAGCTCCGCACGGTCCCCCGGCGTCCCGCCATTGCGACCCTTGTGATCGAAATAATTGTTGTTGGCCATGGAACGCGAGTGGCTCTCGGCTGCGCTCATCAGGGTGTCGTTCCACACCAGCGGCGCCGCCGCAGGAAACGACTGGGCGCCACATTGCTGCGGCTGCTTGCGCGCTTCATTGATCAGCCCCAGCAGTTTCTGGCCCTCGGCCTGCGCATTTCCCAACCCGCCCGCCAGCAGCGGACGTGCCAGCACGATGCGCCAGTCGCGGTCGTTGCGGCTGACGCCGATGTCGACGAACTGCGGATTGAGCACCACCTGACAAAAACTTTCCTGAATGGCGGCCATCGCCGCTTGCGCGTCGCGCGGGCCCGAAAGTGTGATCGCCTGGACGCTGACCATCGGATACGACGCCCGGGCCAGCATCGGCTGCAGGTCCACCGTGCCACTGGCCGGCAGGTTCAGGCGCGGGTCGCTGTTGAGTGGCGGCAGCTCGGTCGACGCCACATTGGCGCAAGGCTGGGCCTGGCTGCGGTAGGTATTGATTGACTGGATCAGCTGCGTTTCTTCGCCGGCCACGGCTGTCCCTGCCATCAGCAGCGCCAGGGGCACAACAGCGAGACACTGGATGAATGATCTGAAACGCATGGAAATCTCCCTCGAACTGACGCGCCCACGGTGCGCGATTTTACCTGTCGCGATTAGTCTGAACTGCACAAACCGTGGAGGTTGCAGCGATGAGCAGGGTTTTTGCAATAGCCGGCGTGAAAACCCGGTGTTTCGCCGCATGCTGCACGCCGATGCGTGACTGAACGGGCGCGAAGGGAGAGGGCGTTTGTTGAATCTGCGCGCGGGCGGTAGTCGTCACACCGGCTGAGCCACATAATCAGCGCTCGACCCTGCGGTGCGACCTCGATGACCACGACCATTCAGCGACTGACCCCGGAATATGCCTCGGCGTATCGAGCCCTGATGCTTGAAGCGTACGCCCTCCATCCTGATGCGTTTACCTCCGACGTCGGCGAGCGCGAAGCTTTGCCGATCAGTTGGTGGGAAAAGCGGCTTGTGGTCGGGCCTGACGCGAAAGAGGTGGTGTTTGGCGCCGTTGAATCAGGCAGTTTGCTGGGGGTTGCCGGCCTGTCCCTGGAAACCAGAAGGAAAGCCCGCCACAAATCCACGCTGTTCGGGATGTATGTTCCCCACGCCCATCGCGGCAAAGGCATTGGCCACGACCTGATCAGCAGCGTGTTGGCCTACGCCCGTAGCCAGCCACCGCTGTTGCTGGTCCAGTTGACCGTCACCGACGGCAACCGCGGCGCGCAGGGCTTATACGAACGGATGGGCTTTGTCCCGTTTGGGGTGGAGCCGTATGCGGTGGCGGTGGGAGAGCAGTATGTGTCGAAGGTGCACATGTGGTGCGATTTGCGGCGTTCCGGGCCTGAGATCGGCTGAAGCCGGGCGCACTGTTGGATCACGGTCGATTAGTGGGACCGGCTTTAGCCGGGAAGAGGCCAGTGCGTGCGCCATCCAATTTGCGGTATGGCCTCCGACGCCTTCCCGGCTGAAGCCGGTCCCACTGTTGGATCGCGGTCTGTCAGGGGGACTGGCTTTAGCCGGGAAGAGGCCAGTGCGTACGCCATCCAATTTGCGGCGCGGCCTCCGACGCCGTCCCGGCTGAAGCCGGTCCTACTGTTGGATCGCGGTCGGTTAGTGGGACTGGCTTTAGCCGGGAAGAGGCCAGCGCGTGCGCCATCCAGTTTGCGGTATGGCCTCCGACGCCTTCCCGGCTGAAGCCGGTCCCACTGTTGGATCGCGGTCGATTAGTGGGACCGGCTTTGGCCGAGAATGGGCCAGTGTTTAGACCCACAATTTTGCAGCGCGCCTACCGACGCTTTCCCGGCTGAAGCCGGTCCCACTGTTGGATCGCGGTCGGTGAGGGACTGGCTTCAGCCGGGAAGAGGCCAGTATGTGCGCCATCCAATTTGCGGTATGGCCTCCGACGCCTTCCTGGCTGAAGCCGGTCCTACTGTTGGATCGCGGTCCTGCTTTAACCATCTAGCGCTCGATCGTGCGGCTCCAGCGGGCGTTCCATTCCGGGCGGACCTGGTTGACCTGATCCCAGTCGATGGTCACGGCGGTTTCCAGGTATTTGTTCATGGCTTCGACCTGGCCACGGGTCTTGTCGGTGGTCGGGGTTTTCGGGTTGGACGGGATCTGGTCGCCCATTTCCAGGGCCGGCGCCTGGGCTTCCGGGGTCAGCAGGAAGGCCGCGAGTTTCTGCGCCAGTTCCGGCTGGTCGTTGTTGGCGATGGTGCATTCGGCCACGTTCAACACCACACCGCCTTCCTTCGGCGGCGCGTATTCCACCGGCACGCCCTTGAGCTTGAGCGCGGTGACCTGGGTCGGCGTCAGCGGGAACAGCGCCGCTTCGCCGGTCTGCACCATCTCCGATATCTTCGCGGAACTGGCGATGTACTCCAGCACGTTCGGCCCCACCGTCTTTGGCCACGCCTTGAAACCCGGCTCGACGTTGGTTTCGTTGCCGCCCTGCAACCGGTTGAACATCAGAAAACCGTGCAGCCCGAACGTAGAAGAGGCCAGCGACTGGAACACCAGCTTCTCTTTATATTTAGGGTCCGCCATGTCGGCCCAGGACGTCGGCGCGCTCCAGCCATTGTCCTTGAACATCTTGGTGTTGTAGGCAAGCCCGGTGACGCCAAGGCTGACGGCCACCGCTTCGTCCTTGATCTTGCCCTTGGCCGGGATGTCCGCCAGGCTCGCGCTCGGATTCAGCTTGCCGCACAGGCCCATGGAAATGGCGCGGTACATGATCCCGTCGTCGAGGAACATCACGTGCATCTGCGGATTGTCCTTGCTGGCCTGAACCTTGGCGAGGATGTCCGAGGACGTGCCTGGCACGATCACCACCTTGACGTTGTTGGCTTTCTCGAACGCGGGCAGCACGTTGTCGGCGTACAAGCGCTCCATGGTGCCGCCGTTCATGCCCAGGTACAGCGTCGGTTCGGCCTGTACGGGCATCGAAGCAACAAACACGGCAAACGGCAGGCAAGACAAGCCAGTCAGGGCAACACGTTTCATATGAGTCATGGGTTCGACCTTCCTCTGAGCAATGGAATGACGTTATCGGTGCCGGACGGCACGACGATGGCAGGCGATGAAGTGCGCGGTTGCGATTGAAAGCGTGTGATCGAGAACAGCGTCAGGTCGATGTTCGGCGCCCCGGCACAGACCATCTGCGCCAGCGCCTCGCCCGCCGCCGGGCCAATCTGAAAGCCCGATCCCGCAAAGCCGAAGCCGTGCAGTAAACCGGGTTGCGTGGAACTGGCACCCAGGACCGGTTCGCGGTCGGGCAGATAACCTTCGGTGCCGCTCCAGGTGCGAATGGCCTGGGCACCGGCCAGCGGCGGGTACAGCTCAACGGCGTTGCGCAGGATCTCCAGAATCGCCGCCTGACCGGGACGCGCGGTGGCCGGGTCCAGCGGAAAACCCTGACCGCCGCCCAGCACGCAATTGCCCCGCGCCACCTGACGGGCATAGATGCCGCCGCCCTCGACGCCGGTGCTGACGTCCATGAACATCGGCAGCGGCTCGGTCACCAGCATCGCCGGGTGGCCCGCGCGCATCGGCACCGGTTCACCGAACTGCTGGGCCAGTTGAGCCGCCCAGGCGCCGGCGCAATTGAGCAGCCAAGGTCCACGAAAGCACTGATCATCGGCGGTCCGCACGACAAACGCCTGACCGTCATGGCTGACCGCACTGACGTGGGCCTGCTCGAACGTCTGCGCACCGGCGCGGCGCGCAGCAAAGGCAAACGCCGGAGAAACGAGGCGCGGATTGGCATGGCCATCGTCGGCACACAGCGAGGCGCCCACCGCCACGTCCCCGGCCCAGGGAAAACGCGCGCGCAACTGGGCGTGGTCGAGCAACTGCAGCTGCATCCCAAATCCCCGGGACGCCTCTTCATAGGCGACCAGCGCGGCCATGTCCTTGTCACTGCGGGCCAGCTTGAGATGCCCGGAGCGCACGTATTCGCCGTCAGTGCCGATCAACGCGTGCAGGTCTCCCCAGATTTCATGGGCGCGCCGGGACAGCGGCAGTTGCGACAACGGCCGGCCCTGACGGCGCACGCCGCCGTAGTTCACACCGCTTGAGTGAGAGCCGAAAAAGTCCCTTTCCAGCAGCGCCACGCGTTTGCCGCTCAGGGCGAGAAACAGCGCCGCCGAGGCGCCGACAATCCCTCCTCCAATCACCACCGCATCCACCTCGACGGGCTGGGTCATTGTTCTGCCTCCACGCCAAATGGCAGCGGCTTGATCGGTGCCTGCCCACGCAATCGACCAACGCAGGCAACCTCGCGGCCCGATGCGTGAGCGACGATTTCCGTCGCGGCCAGCCCACACATGCGCCCCTGACAGCGGCCCATGCCGACCCGGCACATGGCCTTGACCCGGTTGATTTCCCAATGTCCCTCGGCCACGGTCTGGCGGATCTCGCCGGCGCTGACTTCCTCGCAACGGCAGACGATCAGGCTGTCCGGCGCCTTGGCCGCCCAGTCTTCGGGGAACGGGAATGCGGTTTCCAGCCCCTGGCGAAACCGCTGGATGGCTTCCAGTTGGCGCTGTAATTCGATGCTGCGGGCGCGGTCGATGCGGTAGCCGAGATCGCCGAGCAAGGTCAGCGCCGCCAGTTCGCCGGCCATTTCGGCGGCGTCGGCGCCCATGATGCCCGCGCCATCACCGGCCAGATAAACCCCCTCGACGCTGCTGCGTCCGGCGGCGTCGCGGGTCGGCAGCCAGGCACGGTTCAACGCGCTCCAGGCGAAGTCGCAGCCGAGCAGATCGGCCAGCTGGGTTTCGCTGCGCAGGGCATGGGCGAACGCGACCGCATCACAGGCCAGGTCCTTGAGCTGCTTGCCCTGCTGCCAGCTGACCCCGCTGACCCGTCGCTCGCCCTGAATGTCATGCAGATGAACGCCTTGGTGGACCGGGACACCGTGGGCCGTCAGCCAGGCGCGGTAATAAAGCCCTTTGGCCAGCGTCGACGGTTGCCCGAGCAGCGCGGGCAGGGCGCGGGTCTGGGCGGAGAAGGGCGAGCTGTCGAGCACCGCCGCCACCGTCGCACCGGCCTTGGCGTATTGATACGCCACCAGATACAACAGCGGCCCGCTGCCGGCAAAGACCACGCGCTGACCGATGGCGCAGCCCTGAAACTTCAGCGCGATCTGCGCCGCGCCGAGGCTGTAGACGCCGGGCAATGTCCAGCCCGGTACCGGCAGGATGCGGTCGGTGGCCCCGGTGGCCACGATCAGATGCTTGAACGGGACCTGCGCCGCGCGGCCATTGTGCAGGGTATCGAGGGTGCGCGATTCGGCGTTCCACACCAACGTCTCGGGACGGTAGTCGATCTCAGCCTGCAACTGATCGAGGGTGGTGTGAACCGACTCGGCCTTGCCCGCTTCGAAACCGTACAGCGCCTTCGCCGACCGTTTGAAATGCTCCGGCTGGCGTCGATAGACCTGACCGCCGCCGCGCAGGCTTTCATCCAGCAGACAAGGGCGCAGACCGTGGGCAAGCAGCGTCTGCGCCGCGCGAATTCCGGCGGGGCCGGCGCCGACGATGACCGTGCTCGCACCCGAGGTCGCTGGCGCGTTGACGGCCTCGCTGACGGCTCCGTTTTTCGCCCCGTTCATAGGCTGCGCCCCGGATCGCGGGTCACGCAGACATTGGCTTCGAGCAGCGTCGAGCAGGCCCGCACCCGGCGGCCGTCGCCCAGTTTCACCCAGCAATCCTGGCACGCGCCCATCAGGCAGAAACCGGCCCGGGGTTCGCCGCTGAAGTCGCTGCCGCGCAATGAGTCTTCTGCCGTCAGCACCGCCGTGAGCACTGTATCGCCCTGCAAGCCGCTGGCCGGCTGACCGTCGAGGGTGAAGGGCAGCACGGCGCGGTCGCGTTCGGTCAGTCGTTTCAGCAAGGCCATGGCGTGCGCTCCATCGGGCAAAGGTGGGTAAACCGAACAGTCATCAATGCCTCCCCACCAGCACACGGTCCAGGCCATACACCCGGTCGAGAATGATCATGGTCGCCGCCGTCAGCGCAATGACCAGCGCGGAAACCGCCGCCATCATCGGGTCGATGGATTCGGTGGCGTACACGTACATGCGCACCGGCAGGGTCTGGGTCGAGGGCGAGGTGACGAAGATCGAGAGCGTGACTTCATCGAAGCTGTTGATGAACGCGAGCAGCCAGCCACCGGCCACGCCGGGCAGGATCATCGGCAGGGTGATCAGGCGGAACAGCGTGAAGCGGCTGGCACCGAGGGATTCGGCGGCCTGCTCGGCGCTGCGGTCCATGCCGATGGAGGCGGCAATCACCAGGCGCAGCACGTACGGCGTGATCACCACCACGTGGGCGAACATCAGCCAGACGAAACTGCCGTTCACGCCCATCAGCGCGAACAGGCGCAGCATCGCCACCCCCAGCACCAGATGGGGAATGATGATCGGCGACAGGAACAGGCCGTTGAGGAAGTCGCGGCCGGGAAAGCGATAGCGAGTGATCGCCAACGCCGCTGGCACCGCAATCAACGTCGCCAGCGTGGCGGCGGCCACCGCCAGAATCAGGCTGTTATAGAAGGACTGAATGAAGTCGGCGCGCTCGAACACCGCCCTGAACCAGCGCAGGGAAAACCCGTGCCACGGCAGGCTGAGCGTGTTCTCCGGGGTGAAGGCCACCAGGCACACCACCACCAGCGGCGCCAGCATGAACACCACCACCAGGGCATGAAACGACAGGGCCAGAGGACCGTTCTTGGACATCGCTCATTCCCCCAGGGATTTTTTATAGCGGCCTTCGACCAGCCGGTTCCACGACAGCATGACCAGCAGGTTGATCAGCAGCAGCGCTACGGCAATCGCCGCGCCCATGGGCCAGTTGAGTTCCGAGAGGTATTGGTCGTAGACGACGGTGGCGACCATCTTCAGGCGCCTCCCGCCGAGCAGTCCGGGGATGGCAAACGAGCTGGCGGACAGGCCAAAGACGATCAACGTCCCCGACAGCACGCCGGGCATCACTTGAGGCAACACCACCCTGCGCATCACTTGCGCCTGAGTCGCGCCAAGGGACAGCGCGGCCTGTTCAGCGGAGGCGTCGAGCTTTTGCAGTGAGGTCCACACCGGGATGATCATGAACGGCAGCATCACGTGGACCAGCGCCAGAATCACCGCGAACGGCGTGTAGAGCATCTTGATCGGTCGACCGCCGAGGGCCTGGATCGCCTGATTGATCAAGCCGTCGGCGCCCAGCAACAGGCTCCAGCCAAACGCCCGCACCACCACCGAAATCAGCAGCGGCGTGAGGATCAGGATCAGGAAAATCGACCGCCACGGGGTGCCCATGCGGCTGAGGATGTAGGCCTCGGGCACGCCGATCACTACGCACAGCAGGGTCACCAGCGCGCTGATCCAGAAGGTGCGCAGGAAGATCTCGTAGAAGTACGAATCGGTGAGCAGATTGGTGTACTGCGCCAGCGTCCACTCACCGCCCTTGACCCCGATTTCGTAGTCGAACACGTTGAACGACAGCACCAGCGTCAGCAGCAACGGCAGCACCAGCAGGCCGAAGAACAGCGCCAGGGCCGGCGCCGACAGCAGGTACCCGCGTCCGGTGTCGCGCAGCACACTCATGCCGGCACCTCGTCGACGCCCAACACCCGCAGCAGGTCCGACGGCCAGTCCAGGCCCACCGCGAAGCCTTCGTTCATCGGCGCGTCGCCATCGTTGCGGCGCACCACAGTGATTTCGCCGATGGGCGTTTCGATGCGGTACAGCCACTGGCTGCCGAGGAAGTAGCGCATGACCACACGGCCTTGCAGGCGACCGGTCCCCGCAGGCACCAGGTCGATTTTTTCGGGGCGCAGGCTTAACACCAGCTCGCCGTCGCCAGGCTCATGGCGTACTTGGGCCGCGCCGCTGGCATCGCGATCGCCGCGCAGCAGATTGGCCTTGCCGACGAAGCCGGAGATGAAACGCGTACGGGGGTGTTCGTAGAGGTGGTAGGGCTCGTCGATCTGGGTGATGCGCCCGGCCTGCATCACCACGACGCGATCGCTGATGGACAGCGCTTCGGCCTGGTCGTGGGTGACCATCAGGGTGGTGATGCCGACTTCGCGCTGGATGCGGCGGATCTCGAACTGCATCTCTTCGCGCAGGTTGGCGTCGAGGTTGGACAGCGGTTCGTCCAGCAGCAACACCGGCGGCTCGATCACCAGCGCCCGGGCCAAAGCCACCCGCTGACGCTGGCCGCCGGACAGCTCGCGAGGGTAACGCTCGGCATGGGGCGTGAGGCGCACCAGTTCCAGCACCCGGGAGACGCGGCGCTCGATGTCGGCGGCGGAGACTTTGCGCATTTTCAGGCCGAAGGCGACGTTGTCGCGCACGGTCATGTGCGGGAACAGCGCATAGGACTGAAACACCACGCCCAGCCCGCGACTGGCCGGCTTGGCGTGGGTGATGTCGCGGCCGTCCAGCAGGATGCGGCCGGCGCTCACATCAACGAAGCCGGCGATCATTTGCAGGGTGGTGGTTTTGCCGCAGCCGGAGGGGCCGAGCAGGGAGACGAATTCGCCTTGCTCCACGGAAAGGTCAGTGGCCACGACGACATCGATGGGGCCGTAGCGTTTGCACAGTGCCTGGAGTTGAAGAAAAGCCATGGCTGCGTTCCACCTTTTTTCGTGCACACCGAAGGCGTGCGTTTTTTATGGGCAGATGCGAAGAGAAGTGCTGCGTGTGGCCGTGGACGCTGGCGCTCGATCGGTGTCGGCTGCCGCTGTTATTCAAATCGCCCTGTGGACCGATCCTAGGCCCAAGACTAGGATGCGCTCAACGAGCAATTTCATTGAGTGAGTAGTTTTTGCGAATTCATTCAATCAGCGAAAAGAAATGAGGATCGGGGCGAAATGGATTCCACTGAGCGGAAGAGCGCTGAGAAAGAAACAGGGGTTGGTGCGGTCTCTCGCGTGTTTGCCGTGCTGCGGGCGCTGGGCAATTGTCCCGATGGCAGTGAACGGGTCACACAACTGGCGCAGCAGGTGGGTCTGTCGCAACCGACCACCCACCGTTTGCTGCGCAGCCTGATGGACGAGGGCATGGTCGAGCAGGACCTGCGCAGCAAGCGTTACCGCCTGAGCCTGGAATTTTTCGCCCTTGCCGCGCGCGCCGGACAGTCCGGCAACCTGCGCGACGTGGTGCGGCCGAGTTTGCTGCGCCTATCGGCCTCGTTGGGGGACTCGTTGTTTCTGCTGGCCCGCAGTGGTTTCGATGCGGTGTGTCTGGACCGCAGCGAAGGGCCGTACCCGATCCGCACCTTCACCGGCGACATCGGCGGTCGGGTGGCACTGGGCGTGGGGCAGGGCAGTCTGGCGATCCTGGCGTTTCTGCCGGAAGAAGAACGCGAGACCGTCATCCGCTACAACTTGCCGCGCCTGCGGGATTTCCACCTCTACGACGAAGTAATGCTGCGCTCGGAAATCGACACAGTGAGGCGGACCGGCTACGCCGCGCGCAACACCGGCGTGCTGGAAGGCATGGCGGGTCTGGCGGTGCCGATTCTCGACCGCGATGGCCGGGCCGTGGCGGCGTTGAGCGTGGCCACCCTCAGCGACCGCCTCAGTGCAGACCGCATGCCCACGGTGGTGGACATGCTCAAGCGCGAGGCAACGGCGATCAGCCAGAAGATCAATCCCTTCGATCCGGTGCTGCGCCGCCCCTCTCAGGTGTTCGGTCAGCGAGAATGACTGCCGCTGCCGACACACTCATCTGAATCCCTTTCAGTACATTTCGATAACCGTTTGATTGGGCTGCAGGCCTTGCTCTTGGGGCTTCTCAGCCGTTCGTCGGATCTGCCGGGCCGGCCTTCAAGAAGCCCTGCGCAGGGTCGAAGCACTCTGTGCAGGCGCCTCGTTTTCGGACCGCTCCGACGCGATGGCACAGGGATGTGGCAAGCCGCAAAAACTCCGGGTGATCCTCGGAGCAGGTTGTCCTCCCTTTTGAGATCCTCCTATGTCGAAATCCCTGAGATTGCAGATCCTCGCGCTGCTCAGCGGCAGCCTCGTGCTGGTCGTGCTGATTGCCCTGGCGTGTTTCCAGTTCCTGTCCAGCAACGTCCACGCCTATCGCGGTCTGCTTGAGGGGCCGTTGCACGCCTCGCAACTGGTCGATCAGGCCAACCTGCAGTTCAAGGTTCAGGTGCAGGAATGGAAGAACGTGCTGCTGCGCGGCAAACAGCCGGCCGACCGCGACAAGTTCTGGGCGCAGTTCGAAGACCAGGAACGCCAGGTGCAGGACACCCTCGGCAGCCTGAGTGCAATGGACGGGCTGGACCCCGCGACCAAAACCCAGGTCGACGCGCTGCGCAACGAGCACCGCACCCTCGGCGTGGCCTACCGCAAAGGCCGTGACGCTTACATTGCCTCCGGTGGCGATCCGGTTGCCGGTGACATGGCCGTCAAAGGCGTTGACCGTGCCGCCAGTGAGCAGATGACCGGCCTGGTGGTTGGCCTGCGCAAGCAAAGTGACCAGCAGTCGACGATCCTCAGCAGCACCGCCGACCGGACCATCCTTATCGGCACGCTGGTCATGCTCGCCTCGGCGTTGCTGGTCGGCGTGCTCACCCTGTGGATGGTCAACCGCAACATCGTCGGCCCGATCCGCATGTTGATCGAATACGTCGCGCAACTGAGTCAGGGCAAGTTCAGCGACCGCGTCAGCATCACCCGTCAGGACGAGCTGGGACGTCTGGCCGTTGCGGCGAACACGCTGCGGGATTTCCTTGCCGACACCTTTACCCGCCTCAAGCGCAGCACCACCGACCTGGACAGTGCCGGTGGCGAACTGAAGGCGATTGCCGCACTGATGGCCCAGGGCACCCACGAGCAGTTCGAGCGCACCGATCAGGTGGCAACGGCGATGACCGAAATGTCCGCCACCGCCCAGGAAGTCGCCCGCCACGCGGCTCAGGCCGCCCAGGCCGCTGACGAAGCGGATCGCAGTTCCCAGGAAGGCAGCAAGGTGATGGGCGCGACCATCACAGCGATCACCCAGATGCGCACCGAGATCAGCAACACCGCCAACGTCATTCGCCGTCTGGAAACCGACAGCGGGCGCATCGGCAAGGTGCTGGAAGTGATTCGCGGCATCGCCGAGCAGACCAATCTGCTGGCGCTGAACGCGGCCATCGAAGCAGCCCGTGCCGGCGATGCCGGGCGCGGTTTTGCGGTGGTTGCCGACGAAGTGCGCACGCTGGCCCAGCGCACCGCGGCCTCGACGGCGGAAATCAACCAGATCATCAGCTCGGTGCAGACCGGCGCCGTCGATGCTGCCCAAGCCATTGAAAGCGGGCAGGCCCGCAGCCAGGAAAGCGTCGATCAGGTGGCGCTGGCAGGCTCCTCGCTGGAACGCATTACCAGTGCCGTGGAAGCCATCCGTGACATGAACCGCCAGATTGCGACGGCTGCGGAAGAGCAGACGTCCGTGGCCGAAGACATCTCCCGCAACCTGACGGAAATCACTGCGATTGCCACCACCAACCAGGACAACGTCCAGCGCACGCAGACCGCGAGTCAGGATCTCCATGTGTTGTCGGTGGGGTTGAATGACGTGATCTCGCGGTTGAGTGCCTAGAACTCGGATGTTCATAAGCCGGTCCCACTGACGCACTGCGATCACTCAGTGATGATCGTTCCCACGCTCCGCGTGGGCATGCAGACCTAGACGCTCCGCGTCCTTGTAGGACCGGCTTTAGCCGGGAAGGCGTCGGGCGTCACATCGCAGAATTGGTGGTGTACAAACGGGCCTCTTCCCGGCTGAAGCCTGTCCTACCAAGCCGCGCGCGTTGCGATTAGCCCTGGCGGAACACCAACGCTTTCAACCCACCCCCTTCCTCGGCATCGGCGAATTCAGGCGGGTTTTCCAACCGCTCGACAAACCGCAACCCCGGCGCTTCCCGGGTCACGCCTTCGATGAGAAAGTCCGCGCCCAGCAGCGGGTCGTTCATGCACGCCAGCACCGTGCCGTCCGGGGTCAACAGTTCCGGCAGTTTGCGCAGCACCCGCTGATAATCCTTGGTCAGCAAAAAGCTGCCTTTCTGAAACGACGGCGGGTCGATGATCACCAGATCATAGGGCCCCGTGCTTTTTACCTTGCCCCAAGACTTGAACAGCTCGTGGCCGAGAAAAGTGACCTTGCTCAGGTCATGGCCATTCAAGCGATGGTTGTCGCGGCCGCGACTCAGCGCAGCCCGGGACATGTCCAGATTGACCACACACTCCGCGCCACCCTCGATCGCCGCCACCGAAAACCCGCAGGTGTAGGCAAACAGATTCAGCACCCGCTTGCCCGCTGCATTGGCCCGCACCCAGTCGCGACCGTAGCGCATGTCGAGGAACAGCCCGGTGTTCTGTTTTTTGCCGAAATCCACGAGATAACGCAGGCCGCCCTCGGTCAGCGTCCATTCCTCCAGCACCTCGCCCAACAGCGCCTCGGTGTGGCTGTCCGGCAGATAGCGGTGCTGCAACAACAGCGTGTGGGCGCGGGATTGCTGCCACGCCGGTGACTCGATCAGCCTGGACAGCCGCTGCTTCAGGGCTTCCAGCTCATCGGCGCCTGGCGCCTTGAACAGCGACACCAGCACCACGCGCTGCATCCAGTCGACGGTCAGTTGCTCGAGCCCCGGCCAGCGTCGGCCACGGCCGTGAAACAGGCGGCGAGTCTCGGCGGGCGGGGCGGCGAGGGCGGTCTGGAGGTGGGAGTCGAGCAGGTCGAGGGCGTCGGCATTCATCGGTGGGCGGCAGGTCGGCAGTGGGAAAGGGGCGGCATTCTAAACCCATTTCCCGGCGAACGACGGCGCCATGCCGTCGAACGTCGTTCCCCCGACCTTCAACTCCGTGGATCAGGTAGCTGGCGCGCCCTCGGGTTGATCATGGGCCACGGCTTCGCCGGTTTCCGGCACCGCCAGCCACAGCAGCACGAACGCCACGGCCGCAATCGCCGCCAATGTCAGAAACGCCGCGCTGTAGCCCGCCTCGCGGACGACCAGTCCGGCCAGGCCGTTGCTCAGCGCCGCGCCCAGGCCAAACACTGTCGAGATCGCCCCCAGGCTGACGTTGAAGCGCCCGGTGCCGCGTGTCAGGTCCTTGACCACCAGCGGCAGCAGCGCGCCAAACGCCCCGGCGCCGATGCCGTCCAGCAACTGCACGCCCACCAGCCAGTACGGGTTGTCCGACATCACATACAACACGCCCCGCAGCGGCAGAAAAATGAAGCCGGCGAGCAACAAGGGTTTGCGCCCCCAGACGTCGGCTTTCGCCCCCACCAGCCAGGCCACTGGCACCATCACCAACTGCGCGGCGACGATGCAGGCGGAGGTCAGCGGCGTGGCGAGGTTGACGTCGATCTGCGAAAGCTTCTGACTCACCAGCGGCAGCATGGCCGCATTGGCCAGGTGAAACAGCCCGCAGCAGATGGCGAACACCAGCAACGGTCGGTTGTGCAGCAATACCGCCCAGCCGCTGGGCTGGTCCTTACCCTGGTCATGGTTGGGGTCAAAGCCGCGGGCGACGTCGTGGTCAATCGCCGAGGCATCGACAAATGAGACGGCGACGATGCTCGCCAGCGCCATGAACGCCATCAGGTAGAACACCGCAATCGGCCCGAACATCCATGAAAAAATGCCGGCCAGCAGAGCGGCGCAGGCGTTGCCGGCGTGGTTCCAGGTTTCGTTGCGTCCGGTCCGTCGGGTGAAGGCTTTCGGCCCGGTGATGCCCAGGGAGATGGCGGCGATGGCGGGGGCGAACACCGAGCCCGCGATGGCGCTGATGCTCTGGGTGATCGCCACCCAAGTGAACGCGTGAATGAACGGCAGCGCCAGACACCCGGCGGTCACCAGCAAGGCCGCCACGATCACCACCATCCGCTTGCTGCGGGTGCGGTCAATCAGCGCACCCGCCGGGGTTTGTGTGACCAGCGCGGCGATGCCGGCGAGGGTCATGACCAGTCCGATACTTGCCGGATCCCACTTGTGCACGGCCAGCAGGTAGATCGCGAGGTAGGGCCCGAGCCCATCGCGCACATCCGCCAGAAAGAAGTTAATACCGTCCAGAGAACGGTTGTTGCGCTGATCGGAAGGGTTGCTCAAGGTCGGCCTCATTCTGGCGATGCGCAGGCGGAACGGCTGCGGCATTGCTAAATGACCTGCCGCCGTTGCGTTGGTTCTCCACGCCGTTTCTGCACGCTGTTTCTGAACACTGTTGCGGCCGACGTAAGGGACTTTCTTGTCACGGCGTTTGAATCAAGGGCGGCGCAGGCATAAGCTTCGCGCCATTGAAAGTGCCGGACCTTTCGGGCCCGGCAATCTTCCGGATATTTTTAGCTCAGGAACCGCCATGTCCAGTCTGTTTCCCGCTGCCCGTCCACGCCGTCTGCGCAGCAACGAAAGCTTCCGCTCGCTGTTTCAGGAGAACGAATTCACCCTGAACGATCTGGTGCTGCCGATCTTCGTCGAAGAAGAAATCGACGACTTCGTGCCGATCAACAGCATGCCTGGGGTGCAGCGCATTCCCGAGTCGAAGCTGGCGCAGGAAGTCGAGCGATACGCCCGTGCGGGCATCAAGTCGGTGATGACCTTCGGCGTGTCCCACCACCTGGACGCCACCGGCAGCGACACCTGGCAGGAAAACGGCTTGGTCTCGCGGATCTCGCGGACCATCAAGGCCGCCGTGCCGGAAATGATCGTGATGTCCGACACCTGCTTCTGCGAGTACACCGACCACGGCCACTGCGGTGTGATGCATGGCGGCCATGTCGATAACGACGCGACCATTGAAAACCTCGGCAAGCAGGCCGTCATGGCGGCGCGTGCCGGTGCTGACGTGATTGCCCCCTCGGCGGCCATGGACGGCCAGGTGAAAGCGATTCGTGCCGCCCTCGACGCCGCCGGTTTCACCCAGACGCCGATCATGGCGTACTCGACCAAGTTCGCCTCGGCGCTGTACGGCCCGTTCCGCGAAGCCGGCGGCTCGGCGCTCAAGGGCGACCGTAAAACCTATCAGATGAACCCGATGAACCGTCGTGAAGCCCTGCGCGAATCGCTGCTGGACGAGGCCGAAGGCGCCGATGCGCTGATGGTCAAGCCGGCCGGCGCGTACCTGGACATCATCCGCGACATCCGCGAAGCCTCGAACCTTCCCCTGGCGGCTTATCAGGTCAGCGGCGAGTACGCGATGATCAAGTTCGGCGCCCAGGCCGGCGCCATCGACGAACACCGCGTCGTGCGTGAAACCCTCGGCGCCATCAAGCGCGCGGGCGCGGATCTGATCTTCACGTACTTCGCGATGGACCTGGCGTTGAGCGGAATCTGATTTCCACTCACCAGAGGTTTTGGGGGAGCAGACCGCGGTTTCAAAACATGCCGCAGACCTGTGGCAGTGACCGGGGTGGCGCTCCACCTTACTCACGAAGTCGGACTGTCATTCCCCAGAGAAAGTGGCCGGCAGTCCTGGCCTCTTCGTGAGCAAGCTCACTCCCACCAGTCCAACGAACCGGCCGAAACCCGGGGCGATCCACGATTTTGTGGGCGTGAGCTTGCTCGCGAATGGCTACTGTTGTTTCAACGCCGATTGTCGTTGGGCGACGGCGTTTCATAGGCCGTGTCGATGGCAGCGATTGGCAGCGGTGATTTCAGTTAACAGGGCGTGCTCTCTAGAATCGACCCCTCAGCAATCAACAGACCTTAGGGAGCAACTCATGGCTATTGAAATCGGAATCAACGAGCAAGACCGTGCAGAGATCGTTGAAGGACTGTCCCGGCTGCTCTCCGACACCTACGTGCTGTACCTGAAAACCCACAACTTCCACTGGAACGTCACCGGCCCGATGTTCCGCACGCTGCACCTGCTGTTCGAGGAGCAGTACACCGAACTGGCGACCGCAGTGGACTCCATTGCCGAACGCATCAGAGCCCTGGGCTTCCCGGCACCGGGCACCTATTCCACCTACGCACGGCTGTCGTCGATCAAGGAAGAGCCGGGCGTGCCCGCTGCGACCGACATGATCCAGCAACTGGTTGAAGGGCAGGAAGCGGTGGTACGCACCGCCCGCGACCTGTTCCCGTTGCTGGAGAAGGTCAGCGACGAACCCACTGCCGACCTGCTGACCCAGCGCATGCAGGTTCACGAAAAAGCCGCCTGGATGCTGCGCTCGCTGCTGGAAGGTGACGGTTTCGTTGCCTGACACCTTCATCTCGGCGTGAGACCTATTCCCGGCTAAAGCCGGTCCCACTAAGGCATCGCGGTCACTTGTAGGACCGGCTTCCGCCGGGAAGCTGTTGATTCATTCTTTTGATCTTCCTGCGCAACAAGCCCAGCCACCGCCAATCGTGACTGGGGTGCAGGCGTGACCGGACGAACCCCGAGAAACGAGGGGCCACGCCAGGCGCAAGCAGATCATCATCGCCGGTAGGGTGACTGATGTTTGCGGCGCTCACCCTCCCGAAACAGCGGCAATCGTGACAAGATTGCTCGCGGTTACCGCTTATTTAGAGAGGGCGCGGTCCCGCCACGCGATCCAGCGCTGGCTGACCGGCCGCTGCCCGCATTTCTGGAGAACATCATGGCTCAAGCATCTGCATCCATTCGCATCCCGGTGTCGGCCGAAAAGGTCTGGGCACTCACCGGTGGCTTCCACTCGCTGCACGAGTGGCTGCCGTTCATCAAGAGCAGCGAAGCAAAAGAGGGCGGACGCGTCCGTCACCTGACCACCGACGACGGTGCTGAAATCACCGAGCGCCTGCAGACCTACGATAATTCGGCTCGCACGTACAGCTACTCCATCGACAAAGGACCGTTTCCGATCAAGGACTATCTGGCGACGTTCAAAGTCAAAGAGGATGGCGATGAGGGGGCGTGGGTGGAATGGTCAGGCGTGTTCACCGCCGACGGTGTGACCGATGCGGACGTCGAGGAATTATTCAAGGGGATTTACGTGGGTGGGCTTGAAGCGCTGCAGGCCTATTTCTAAGTCATTGAACAGGTCTGCCGCCGATAATCGCGGGACCGCCAGGCCATTGCGGCCTGGCATTTCGGTGCCTTGCTTGAATCGTCGTGCGTCGGGCTGTCAGGCCCTCAGTGATGCTCTGACACCGTCGCTGCATTGATCAGGTCGTATAAGGCGAACGCGCGGTTGACCAGGAAAACGGTCACAGCGGTGAGGGCAAAGGCATTGATGATGTGCAGGGTCATGGTGGCAAGTCCGTGTCGGGTCTGGGATGACGCGATGTTACGCGAGCCCTGCCGAAGCTGAAGACAATAGCCTTCATGGTCTACATCACCGGCAATGATGGGCAGCAGGTTGTGAAGGCCAGGTCGAGTGACGGGGTGAACTATTGCCGCGGGATCCGGGTCGGCTCTACACACTTATCAGCCTGGAGCCTGCCATGCAGCCTTATGTCATTTGCCACATGATGTCCTCCCTCGACGGCCACGCCCTTACCGATGGCTGGGATCGCACGTTCAAGAAAGACGCCGGAGATTTATACGAAAAGCTCGCCCAGACGTTCGAGTTCGATGCCTGGATCTGCGGGCGCGTGACGATGCAGGAAATCGCCCACGACGAGGGCTATCCAAAGGGCCTCGCCAAAGGCCTCATCGAGCGCAGTCATTACTTCGCTGATCGCAGCGCCAAGGCCTATGCCGTGTCCATCGACCCCCAGGGCAAGGTGGGCTGGAAAAAGAATCAGGCGCTGGATTCCCACGTCGTCGAAGTCCTGACCGAAGGGGCGTCGGATGACTACCTGGCGTACCTGCAGTCGATTCAGGTCTCTTACATTTTTGCCGGGAAGACCGAGATCGACCTGCAGCAGGTGGTGCAGATCCTGTCGAGCGAGCTGGGCTGCAAGCGCCTGATTGTCGAGGGCGGCCCCCATGTCAGTGGCTCGTTCGTCAGCGCCGGGCTGGTCGATGAAGTCAGTGTGCTGATTCTGCCGCTGATCGACGGGCGAGGCGAGCATCCGGCGTCGTTCGAGGTGCCGACCGAGGCGTGGAAACAACCAACGCATTTGAAGTTGACGTCGGCGGATGTGCAGGACGGCGGCGCGGTGTGGCTGCGCTACACCAAGGCCTGACGATAAGGGCGCAGCGGGGCTGATGCAGTCCCGCTTCAGGCTGGGAGCGCCCGGGAAAAGCGATCGGAAACGAAAAAGGCCAGCTAAGCGCTGGCCTTTTCGTTTGCTTCTGTCTGGCTCCACGACCTGGACTCGAACCAGGGACCCAGTGATTAACAGTCACTTGCTCTACCAACTGAGCTATCGCGGAATGCGCGCTATCTTACTGATTGGAAAAGGGAAGTCAAGCGGCCGTGATAAAAAATTTCGGGTTGGTCAGTACCGCCACGTCAACGATGCCGTCAGGTTGCGCGGCGCGCCGTAGTTGCTCGCCGTGCCGCTGTACAGCGAGGTCAGGTATTTGCGGTCGGTGACGTTGTTGAAGTTCAGCGCCGTGCTCCAGTTGTTGTCGATGTCGTAGCTGGTCATCAGGTCGACCAGCGCGTACGCGTTCTGGCGGATGACGCTGTAGTGATCGTTCTGAATCCCGCTCTGCCAGCTCACCCGAGTGCCGATCCTGGCTTGGGGCAGGCTTGGCAACCGGTAGCTGGCCATGCCGCGAAAAGCATGGGTCGGCACATAACGGCGGGCCTTGTCGCCGTCATCGTTTTCGATGTGCACGTAGGTGTAACCCGCCAGCAGGTCGAGGCCCGGCAGCGCTTCGCCCGACGCTTCCAGCTCGATGCCGTGGCTCTTGTAATCGTCGGTGAAATAGCGGAACTGCGAGCCCACCTCGACGAAGTCCGCTGACTGGACGTTGCTCTGTTTGGTCTTGAACACCGCAGCCGTCAGGTTCAGGCGATCGTCCATCACGCTGCCTTTGACGCCGGCTTCCAGGCTCTTGCCTTCCAGCGGCGCCAGCACTTTCCCGTCAACGCCGACCGTGCCGTACTGCGGATTGAAGATTTGAGTCCAGCTGGTGTAGACGCTCCACTGCGGGGTCAGGTCGTACACCAGACCGGTGTAGGGCGTGACTTTGCCGTGCTCGCGCTGGGAGTGATCGGTGCCATAGCTCTCCCCCGTGCCGTCGACGCTGAGCATGCGCGCACCGGCGATCCAGTGCAGGTCATCCGCCAGGCTGAAGCGCGCACCGGCGAACAGGCTCTTCTGGCGGTCCTCGAAGTTCTGCGTGTTGGTGACGTCACTGGTGTAGTCAAACTGCGGCGAAGGGGTATTGCCGGCGAGAATGCCAGCGAACGAGGTGTCGAAGTAGGTGCCCCCGCCAGCATCGTATTCACGGGCTTTCTGGTGCGTGCGGCCATAGGCGGCGCCGAAGGTCAACTCATGGTCGCGGCCGAACAGGCTGAAGGGCCCGGAGACTTTGGCTTCCCCCAGCAACTGGTGCGCCTTGCTGGAGGTATCAGCGGCGAACACCGAGGCGTCGTCATCGGTGACGCTCGACACGTACAGCATGTTGGTGTCCTGGTATTCCGTAATACCGGTGCCGGTGAGCGTGGCGTTCCAGCCGTTGCCAAAGTCATGCTTCCATTCGGCAAACGCGCGCTGGGTGTGCATGTTCCAGTAGGTCCACGGTTGGCCCACATTGGACGAGCGGCTGCTGTAGTGGATCGGGTTATTGTTGATGTCAACCAGCGGCAGGTTGCCCCAGGTGCTGCCGTTGGAATCGCTGTTGTGCTGGGTGAAACCCACGGTCAGGGTGTCGGCGTCGGACAGGTCGAATGCCAGCAGGCCGGCGGCGACGTTTTTCTCGTGGCTGTAGCGGTCCATCCACGAGTTGCCCTTGTCGTGGGCATAGATGAAGCGGCCGCGCACATTGCCGGTGTCGGTCAACGGCCCCGACACGTCGACGTCGATGCGTCGGTTGTCCCACGAGCCCACGCTGGTGTCGATCTGCGCCTGGAAATCCCGGGTCGGGCGCTTGCGGATGAAGTTGACCGTGGCGGAAGGATTGCCCGTGCCGCTCATCAAACCGTTGGCGCCGTGGAGCACGTCGATTTGCTCGAACTCGGCCATGTCCAGATCGCCGATCATGATCGTCTGGGCGAAGGGCATGCCCATGCCGTCGTACTCGAAGCTGCCGATGTCGAACCCGCGGGAGGTGAACTCCGTGCGGTCACTTTCGCTTTGCTCAACGGTCACTGACGGCGCGGAACGCAGGGCGTCCTTGACCCCGTTCATTTTGAAGTCGTTCATCTGCGCGCGGGTGATGGTGGTGATCGCCTGTGGCGTCTGCTTGTTGGTCAGCCCCAGCTTGGTGGTGCTCGAAGAAGGCTTGCCCTGATAGCCCACGCTTTGCCCGTCGTCCTGGGGAACGGTGTCCTGGATTTGCATCGCCGGCAAAGTGAGGTCGTCTGCTGCGTTGGCGGCAGACATGGCGGTGACGACACCAGCCAGAAGAAAGGAGGCGGGGAGGCGAGGGATCACAATGGACGTTCCTGAGAGGGCGGTGGGGAGCGCGATTCTGAATCAAGATGCGAATCATTACCAGATGTGACTAATGTCATTTTCACATTTTTTTCACGGGATTGAAGGCTCTGGGACGAGCGTTTTGGGGGCGTGTGTTTCAGTGGGTTGGATATCATCTCGACCGTAGGATGGCTGTTGAATACGTCAGTTTTAATACCGCAAATGTGAGGGTGCTCGCGCAGGCCTCTTCCCGGCTAAAGCCGGTCCTACTGGGGATCGCGTTCATTCAGCGAGATGAAGATGGCCTCAAATGCGGGACTGGCTTTAGCCGGGAAACGTCAGGTGTCATACCGCAGAGGTGAGGGTGCTCGCGCAGGCCTCTTCCCGGCTAAAGCCGGTCCTACTCGGGATCGCGTGCATTCAGGGAGGCGGTGATGGCCTCGAATGTAGGACCGGCTTTAGCCGGGAAAGCGTCGGATGTCGCGCTATAAGTCCATGCTGCTGCAACTTGACATTGCGTCCGTGGATGCAGATGGATTAAGGTTGCGTCTACAGAAAAGGCATCTGCCGTGACCAAGAGGTAATTCCATGACCATCGCCATTCCAGCGCGGCAACTGTCGAAGTCCGAGTGCGTGGTGGGTTTGCGGGCGGCGTTGCGGGTTCTGGACAAATGGAAGGCCAACAGCGAGCAGGCCTGTCAGATTCTGCGCATTTCCCGAAGCACCTATACCCGCGCCCGCCAGGACGACGCACAGTGGTCGGTGGCGCTGGATCAGGACCAGATGCAGCGCGTCAGCTTCGTGCTGAACATCCACGCCGCCCTGCGAACCCTGTTCGACAATCCCGACAACGCCTACGGCTTCCCGTCGATGGAAAACCACAACGAGTTTTTCAACGGCAGAAAGCCTCTGGACGTCATGGCCCAGGGCGACATGATCTCGCTCTACGAAACTTTCCGACGCATCGACACGCTCCGGGGCGCCCAATGGTGACGCCGGACGCGCTTCCCGAGCTCGCCGGTGAGGCGCAGCAGGGCTATCGCCTGGTCAATTCCAAATTCCCGCCGATCGATCTGTTCAGCGACGTCGCCGACGCCGCCGAGTTCGAGACCCTGTACCGGATTCAGGCGCTCACCAACCCGCGCCTGCAGAACGAAGTCGGCCGCATCGAGCTGATTCCCCTGACCGAAATCCCTTTCGGCATTCCCGGTTGTTCCTACGCAGTCGCGCCGTTCACCCACGTCAATCCTGCGGGCTCGCGCTTCAGCAGCGGTGAGTTCGGCGCGCTGTACCTGGCCGACACGGTCGACACGGCCATCGCCGAGGTGCGCCATCATCAACAGCTGTACTGGTCACGGGTTGCGGCGCTGAAGTACGAGCGTTTTGTGTTCCGCTGCCTGAGTTGCAGTTTCACCGAGGCGGGCTGCGTTGACGCCACCGCCATCCCGTTCTCCGACCCCATTTACGCACCCGACGACTACGCGCAATCCCGTGTGCTGGGCAAGGCCGCGAAGCAGGCCGGGATTGCCGGGCTGCGGTACCAATCGGTGCGCTCGCCGGGCAATCATTGCTGGGCACTCCTGACTCCGCGCCACGTCACGTCCATCGTGCAGAGTGCCCATTACGAGATGATCTGGAGCGGTGAGGTCATCGGCATCAACCAGCTGTCCAACGCCTGAGGGCTGTCGATCCAGACACCGCCCAAAAGATCGAACTCATCCGCCCCTTGAGAAGTCACTCCAGCAATGGAAATCGAGGAGCGGCCATGGGCAAGCACATCACGGCGCAGGAATTGGGTATCGACCTTGTACAGGGCGGTGAACTGGCGCTGTTCAAATGGTTGCTGGCCAGTTTCCTGATGGGCAAGCGGATTCGGGCGCAGGCGGCGGTGCAGACCTACGACGTCATCGTCGACAGGCACGGGTGCGACACCCCGCGAAAGCTGGCAGCCTGCACCCACCGGGAACGGGTGAGGATGCTGGGCGAGGGCGGTTACGCGCGTTACGACGAATCCACCGCCGTGCGCCTGCTGGCACTGGCGAACAAGCTGACGGATGAATATGGCGGTGCGGTCAGTGCAATGGCCGCCGCCAGCGCTGACCGTCACGACTTCGAAAAGCGCCTGCTGGCGTTCGACGGCATCGGCCCGAAGACCGCAGAGATCTTCATGGGCGAAGCCTTGGAGATGCTGTTTTGAACAATGCCGTTTTGGACGGCGCTCTTTCGAAGGAGCCTGGCAGAATCTTCGTGGGCTGCGCCGGCTGGAGTCTGGGCCGCGAGCATGGGCCGGCGTTTCCGGGGGACGGCACCCACTTGCAACGCTACGCCCGGCACTTCAATACCGCTGAAATCAACAGCTCGTTCTACCGGCCCCATCGTCCGCAGACCTATGCGCGCTGGGCTGAATCGGTGCCGGCGGATTTCCGCTTTTCGGTGAAAATCCCCAAGCTCATTTCCCATGAACACCGCTTGCAGGGCTGCGCACCGGCACTGGATGAATTCCTCGGGCAATGCGGTGAACTGGGCGAGCGGTTGGGGTGCCTGCTGCTGCAACTGCCGCCGTCGCTAGCGTTCGAGCCAGGCGTGGCAGAGGTGTTTTTCACCGGGTTGCGCGAGCGCTTTGCGGGGCAGGTGGTCATTGAGCCGCGCCATGAAACCTGGGTGCAGGCCGAATCGCTGTTGACTCACTGGCGCATTACGCAAGCAACGGTCGACCCGTCGAGGCTCAGCAACGACAGTCAGCCGGCAGGTTGGCCGGGGTTGCGCTACTGGCGACTGCACGGGGCGCCGCGCCTCTATTACAGCGCCTATGAAGAAGATTATCTGGCGCGTCTGGCCGTAGCGCTGAAGGCCGAGGCCCAAGGCGGCGCGCCGACGTGGTGTATTTTTGACAACACCGCCAGTGGCGCCGCTACAGGCAACGCGCTGAGGCTGATCGAGCTGCTCGGTCCGCAGTCATGGCCCTCGCCCGAAACCCCCGTTTCAGAGGGGTTGGAGCCCTGACAGGCAACGATCGGCGACGCTGCTTTTCGTTAGATGTGAGTTAATTGGCGCGCGAGTTGTTAAGCGTCATAGCACGATGCCACAATCGGCCCGTTTCCAGTGCCAGGGTCGGGCGAACTCGATGTACCTCCATGATTCTCAACCGGCGCGTGAGGCCCTGATACGGGCCCAAGTGCGCAACGATCGATTGCAGCTGCTCCTGCGCCAAAGTTTTTTCTCGGTGTTCGGCAGCGCGCTGGCGGCTGTGATCCTCTCGTGGATCTGCTGGGAGCGCCTGGAACACTCGCTGATTGTCTGGTGGCTAGGGCTGCTGGGCGCGTCGACCGTCTTGCGCCTGGTGATGTTGGCCATTTATTTCCGGATGCCGGAAACCGCCCGGACCCCTGAGCGCTGGGAAAGCACTTACTGGATCACGCTGGTGTTGTCGGCCGGTATCTGGGGCGGTGGCGCGCTGGCGCTGATGCAGGCCGGGGATCTGCTGATCCAGACGCTGGTGCTGCTGTTCGCCGTGGGCATGTCAGTGAGTGCGGTGTCCTGCTACTCGGCGTACCGCTCGATGACCCTGGTGTCGATTGCGCTGGTGCTGCTGCCGTGCACGATCTGGCTGTTGGTTCAGCCCCAGACCGCGCAGCAGGGGATGGCGGCTGCGTCGCTGATCTTTGCCGGCTTTGTGGTCAGCGCGACGCGCAAACTGTCTCAGGCCATGGAGAAGGCCTTTCGCCTGAGCCGTGAAATGGAACACGCCCATCGTATCGCCGCCCACGCCGCGCAGACAGACGAGCTGACTGGACTGCAAAACCGCCGTGCCTTCTTCCATCGGGCCGAAGCCGTGTACGAGACCTGCAAGCAGGCCGATCTGCCGCTCTGCGCCCTGATGCTGGACATCGACCATTTCAAACACATAAACGACGGCCACGGCCATCAGGCAGGTGACGAGGTCTTGCGGCAGATCGGCAGGGTCATCCGCCAATCCGTGCGCGACGCAGATGTCAGCGGCCGCCTGGGCGGAGAGGAATTCGCGCTGCTGTTGGCCAACACGCCGATCGACGCGGCGCAGATCATTGCCGAGAGACTGCGCTCGGCCATCGCCGACATCATCTGCCAGCACGACGAAGGGGTGACGGCGAGTCTCGGCGTCGCCGAGTGGGACCACGACGATCAGGATTTGCATGGGCTACTGGCCCTCGCGGACAAGGCGCTGTTCCGGGCCAAAGCATCCGGTCGCAACCAGACCGCGGTGGCCTGAACGCCAACTCTGGCACGGGTGGCAGACGGTTTTCGTGTCACCCGGACGTGACATTTATCTCGACGCTTTTCATTCGGCGGCGGCTGTGGCGTAGTGTGTCCAGCCTGTTTGGCACGATGACCGACTGGAAGAGGTAAATGAGATGACCCTGCAAAACCGCCTGGACAACCTGTACCCGCGCGCCGACGAGATCCCTGAGCAGTTTCGCGCAGGCCCCGCCATCGAGCAGCGCGATTACCTGGTCAATGGCGAACTGCATCAATGGCACGGGCCGTTGGCGCCGGTGTTGAGCCCGGTCTCGCTGAAGACCGACGCGGGCCTGGAATCCGTGGTGCTGGGTAGCACGCCGCTGATGGACGCCGACACCGCAATGACCGCGCTGGACGCCGCCGTCAACGCCTACGACCGTGGCCAGGGCGCCTGGCCCACCATGCGTGTCGCTGATCGCATTCATCACGTCGAGACCTTTCTCAAGCTGATGCGCGAGCAGCGCGACGCGGTGGTGACGCTGCTGATGTGGGAAATCGGCAAGAACCTCAAGGACTCGCAGAAAGAGTTCGACCGCACCTGCGATTACATCGTCGACACCATCAACGCCCTCAAGGAGCTCGACCGTCGCTCCAGCCGCTTCGAGCTGGAGCAGGACACCCTCGGCCAGATTCGCCGCGTCCCGCTGGGTGTGACCCTGTGCATGGGCCCTTACAACTACCCGTTGAACGAGACCTTCACCACGCTGATTCCGGCGCTGATCATGGGCAACACCGTGGTGTTCAAACCGGCCAAGTTTGGCGTGCTGCTGATTCGTCCGCTGCTCGAAGCGTTCCGCGACAGCTTCCCGGCCGGGGTCATCAACGTGATCTACGGCAGCGGCCGCGAGACCGTCAGTGCGCTGATGGCCAGCGGCAAGATCGACGTGTTCGCATTCATCGGCACCAACAAGGCCGCCAGCGCCCTGAAAAAGCTCCACCCCAAGCCGCACCGTCTGCGCGCCGCACTGGGTCTGGATGCCAAGAACCCGGGAATCGTGCTGCCGGATGTCAACCTGGACAACGCCGTGACGGAAGCCATTACCGGCTCGCTGTCGTTCAACGGCCAGCGCTGCACGGCGTTGAAGATCCTCTTCGTGCATGAAAACGTGGTCGGCAGTTTCCTTGAAAAGTTCGAGGAGAAACTCGCCCAGCTCAAGCCGGGCATGCCGTGGGAACCGGGCGTCTCGCTGACGCCACTGCCGGAGCCGGGCAAGACCGATTACCTGCAAGGGCTGGTGGACGATGCCGTGAGCAAAGGCGCCAAAGTGGTGAACGAAGGTGGCGGCACGACCCACGGGCAGTTTTTCTACCCGGCGGTGCTGTACCCGGTCACCCCGGACATGCGCGTTTACCACGAAGAACAGTTCGGCCCCGTGGTACCGGTGGTGGCGTACCGCGATCTGGAAACGGTGATCGAGTACGTGCTGGATTCCGATTTCGGTCAGCAGCTGAGTATCTTCGGCAACGACTCCAAGCAGGTCGGGCGTCTGGTCGATGCGTTCGCCAATCAGGTGGGCCGGATCAACATCAACGCGCAGTGCCAGCGCGGCCCGGACAGCTTCCCGTTCAACGGCCGCAAGAATTCGGCCGAGGGCACGCTGTCGGTGGACGATGCGCTGCGGGTGTTCTCGATCCGCACCCTGGTGGCGACCAAGTTCCAGGAGAGCAACAAGGCGCTGATCAGCGACATCATTCACAACCGTGAGTCGACGTTCCTGACCACGGATTATATTTTCTGATTCATTTGCTCCAACCGGCCGCAGGCGTGTTGCACAGCGGATGCTGTTCAACCGCCTGCGGTTTTTTTATAGCTGTACTTTAAAACCCGCCGCCACTGTATTGCGCTGGGTGTTTAATTCTGTAGCCCTTCCTCTGTCTGAGATTATTTTGTAGGAAGGATTCTAGACTTCCGTAGGACACCTCTCTTCCTCTCTTTGGTAGGTAGAGTTTTTATTCGTAGGGAATTAGCCTTGCCGCTTCCCGAGCTCGATGAAAACTTCATCAGCCCATTCTTTGCTCACACTTGTTAAAACTTGACCGCTTGGGGTGCGGGCGTTCGGCTGATACAAAGGCCCTGCGATCCGGATATTCCCCTTTGTGATGTGTGGCATTTTCGACGGAGGAGTTATGGCTTCAAACAGCTTTCAAAATGAAGTGCCCAAGGCGCGGGTCAATATAAAACTCGATTTGCACACTGGCGGTGCGCAGAAAAAAGTCGAATTGCCGCTTAAATTAATGGTGCTCGGGGACTACAGCAATGGCCGGGAAGACCGGCCCTTGTCCGAACGCACCAAGATTAATATCAATAAAAACAATGTCGACAGTGTGCTGGCGGAATTTTCCCCTGCCTTGAAACTCACCGTTGAGAACACCTTCGCCGACGAAGGTTCCGACGCTTCAGTGGATTTGAATTTCGAAAGAATGAAAGACTTCGAGCCGGAACACGTGGCCAGACAAATACCCTCGTTGCGCGCGCTGCTGGCGACTCGCAATCTGTTGCGTGACCTCAAATCAAACCTGCTCGACAACGCCACCTTCCGGCACGAACTTGAACGCATCGTCAAAGACGAAACGCTGAGCGATGAATTGCGCGCCGAACTGGCGATGCTCGCCGCACCCACAGAGCGTTAATCACCCGGGTCTCTGATAGCAGGTATCAAACATGTCCTCGAAACACTCTTCCGCAGTCTCAGGCGGTGGCACCGTTTTGTCCGAAGAAAGCACGGGCGTTTATAGCGCGCTCTTTTCCAAAATCAACCTCAACCCGGTGTCAGCCCTGGGCGACATCGAGGCGTTCCAGAACAACGAGGCGCTGTCGGAGATCTCCGCCGATGAGCGCGTGACCGCAGCCGTCAGCGTGTTCCTCAACCTGCTCAAGGGTTCGTCGCGCAAGGTTCAGCGCCTCGACAAGACCCTGCTCGACGAACACATCGCCTCGCTGGACGCGCAGATCAGCCGTCAGCTTGATGCCGTCATGCATCACCCGGACTTCCAGCGGGTCGAGTCGACGTGGCGCGGAGCGAAGTCGCTGATCGATCAGACCGACTTCCGCCAGAACGTGCGCATCGAGTTGCTGGACATCAGCAAGGACCATCTGGTCCAGGATTTCGAAGACGCCCCCGAGATCGCCCAGAGCGGTCTGTATATGCACACCTATACCCAGGAATACGACACACCCGGCGGTGAGCCCATTGCGGCGGCTGTTTCCAGTTACGAGTTTGATCGCAGTCCGCAAGATATCGCGCTGCTTCGCAATATATCGAAAGTCGCAGCGGCGGCGCATATGCCGTTCATTGGTTCAGTCGGCCCGGCCTTCTTCGGCAAGGAAACCATGGAGGAAGTGGCTGCCATCAAAGACATCGGCAATTACTTTGATCGCGCGGAATACATCAAGTGGAAGTCATTCCGAGACACCGATGATTCCCGTTATATCGGGCTGACCATGCCCCGGGTATTGGGGCGGTTGCCCTATGGCCCGGACACCATTCCGGTGCGCAGTTTCAATTATGTGGAAAGTGTCAAAGGCACCGACCACAGCAAATACCTGTGGACCAATGCCTCTTTCGCCTTCGCTGCAAACATGGTGAAGAGTTTCGTCAATAACGGCTGGTGTGTGCAAATTCGCGGGCCACAGTCCGGTGGGGCAGTCACGGACCTGCCGATTCATTTATATGACCTGGGCACCGGCAGTCAGGTGAAGATCCCGTCGGAAGTGATGATTCCGGAAACCCGGGAGTTTGAATTCGCCAATCTGGGGTTTATTCCGCTCTCGTATTACAAGAATCGCGACTACGCCTGTTTCTTCTCCGCCAACTCGACGCAAAAGCCTGCGCTGTATGACACCGCCGATGCCACGGCCAACAGCCGGATCAATTCGCGGCTGCCTTATATCTTTCTGCTGTCGCGCATTGCGCATTATTTGAAATTGATTCAGCGCGAAAACATCGGCACCACCAAGGACAGGCGTTTGCTGGAACTGGAATTGAATAAGTGGATCAGCGGGCTGGTCACCGAAATGACCGACCCGGGGGACGATTTGCAGGCCTCCCATCCGCTGCGTGACGCGCGGGTGACGGTGGAGGACATCGACGACAACCCCGGTTTCTTCCGCGTGAAGTTGTACGCCGTGCCGCATTTCCAGGTGGAAGGCATGGACGTGAATCTGTCGCTGGTTTCCCAGATGCCCAAAGCCAAAACCTGACGTCGGCCATAGGTGAGCACAACATGAAAATCGACCGACCTCTCTGGGCTGCCGGGGCGCTGCTGTCCCAGCAGCAATTCCAGCAGCAAGCGCGCTGGGAAGCCTGGACCAACGAATGCATCGCCCATCTGTCGCGGGTCCATCCGTGGGGCGTGCAGACAGCGACGTTTGATCTTGAAGCGTTGCGGCTGGGCAAACTGAAGGCGTCCACGCTGCGCGTGCGGCTGCCGGATGGCACGCTGATCGACACCGACAGCGTTGATCGGCTGCCCGCCGCGCTGGCCCTGGAACACATCCTGATCGAACCGGGGCAGGGCGCCACAGTGATGTTGTGTTTGCCCCTGGAGCAGGCCAATGGCGGCAACTGCCTGTTCGAGGGGGCTCGCGCTGACCGACCGGTGCGCTACCGGCAGGAGTGGCGTGAGGTGCAGGATCTGTACGGCGACGATCAACAGTCGATCGGCGTGCTCGAGCACCTGCTCAGCCTGCGTCTGGCCAGCGATGACAATGCCGATTACCTGACCTGTCCGGTCGCCCGGCTGGTGCGGGACGGGCAAGGGCGCGCGTGCCTGGACGAGGCGTTCGTGCCACCGCTGTTGAGCTTTGCAGGGCACGCGGGTTTGCTGGTGCAACTGGACAATCTGCTGACCCAACTGGCGTCCAAGCGCCAGCGCTTGATGGGCATGCGCCGTGAGAGCAACCAGCGCATGGCCGACTTCGCAGTGGCCGATGTCTCGCTATTCTGGCTGCTCAATGCGCTCAACACTTACCAGCCCGTGCTTGCCGATTTCAAGGCAAGCCCTGCGCGCCATCCCGAGCAGGTCTATCAGGAGTTGGTGAAGCTGGCGGGGGCGCTGCTGACGTTCTCCCTCGAACACGACGTTGAGGCGATTCCGGCCTACCGTCACGAAGCGCTTGAAACGGTGTTCCCGCCCTTGATGCAGATGATTTCGACGTTGCTCGAAGCCAGTCTGCCGTCGCGGGTGATCGCTCTGGCGCTGGAGCGGGTGCTCCCGGGGCGCTGGCAAGTGACGTTCAACGACCCACGGCTGCGTGAGGCCGACGCCGCTGACTTTTACCTGTCGGTGCGCTGCCGCGAGGCACCGGCGCAACTGCAGGCGCAGTTCCCGCGGCTGTGCAAGGTCGGCACGCCGGACGACGTCGATCGGTTGATCAACGCAGCCTTGGACGGCGTTCCGCTGCAGCCCCTCAGCCACGTGCCGGCGGCGATCCCGCTGCGTCTTGAAAACCAGTATTTCGCTCTGGACTTCGCTCATCCAAGCGGTCAGGCCGTGCTCGCCGAAGGGGTCTGTGCGTTCTACGTCCCGGCCACGCTGCCGGACGTCAAGCTTGAGCTGTTTGCGGTATTGCGCTCATGAGCCGGCCGATGAAAAGCCAGTCGGCTACCCAGCCCGTCAATGTCGATCAGCTGCTGCAGGACAGTTACCTGCTGGTGGTCGAGTTGCGCCATGGCGCGGCCGCCCCGGACAGCGATGCGCTCTGGAACCTGTGCACCCGCCAGGTGGTAGAGGTTCGCGATGCCCTCAAGCAAGCCGGCGTCAGCCAGCGCAGTGTCGACTTCATCAGCCACGCTCAATGCGCGCTGCTGGATGAAACCGTGCTGGCCCACGCCGATGCCAGTGCCCGCGCCAAATGGACCCACGAACCGCTTCAGGCGCATTACTTCGGACGTCATCAGGCGGGGCAGTTTCTGTACGAAGAAATGCGTGAGGTGCTGCACGAGCCGTCTCCGGACCCGAGCGTGCTGAGGGTGTATCACCGCGTTCTGATGCTGGGGTTTCTCGGACGCTACAAGGAACCGAACCACCCCGAGCGGCAACAGTTGATGGCCGAGTTGACCGCCCGGGTAGCGCCGCTGACCCTGGATCAGCCGCTGTCCACCTGGATCGACGCCAGGGGACGCAAACCCTTGCCGGCCTGGTTGCGCGCACCGCTGTTGCATCTGCTGGCGGCCGGATTATTGCTGGCGGGCATCTGGTGGTTGCTGGATTCGCACCTGGCGGCGCTGGTCGCTTCCCTTGTGACCGAGCGGGTGTGACGCGCCCATGACACTCAAGTTGATGCGCGCGCTTTCCCTGTGGTCGGGATGCCTGGCGCTGATGGTGATCAGCGTTTTGCCGCTGAGCCTGGTCGCTCAAGCGGTCGCTGTCTTTGGCGCCGTGATTCTGGTGGTCGTTGGATGGCTGCTGGCGGGGCGGAGGTCGGCGCGTGTCGGTGGTTCGCTAAGTCTGGATGAGTTCAGAGCCCTTCCCGGCAGCGAACATCGGCTGCCAGTGGTGCTGGTGTGTGGCGAGGGGGCGGCGGGGCTTTTTGCTGTTGATCCCGATGCTGATGCCGATATCGCCGAGCAAACCGCTGTGCGGACGACGGCGAGCGGTTGTTACGTCAGCGTGCCGAGCCTTGAACGATTGCCCGGTGTGGCCGCTGCGCTGCTGGCCGCCCGTCCGCAATGGCGTGCGCAGATAAGCGTCATGTTCGTCATCAATCCAGCCCAACACGCGGACAGCGCGGTGCTGGCCGGCCAGCTTCGTGCGCTGATTCATCAGCTGTCGGTGGTCCGCAGGTGTGCGCAGGCGTTGCCGTTGTGGGTCGTGAATTATCAGCACATGTCCCAAGGGCCGGGGGATGCTCGTGGGACCGGCTTCAGCCGGGAAGAGGGCGGCTTGCGCACCGAACCCGTCTGGTTCAGCTGGGAAAATGGCGAGCCATCGGCGCGGGTGCGAAGCAACGGCACTTGCGTCAGCGTCGAGGACTGGCAGAGGCAAGATGCTGCCGCGCTCACTGACCGTATGCAGCTCGCCGTGCAGATGAACGCCCACGGCGCATGGCTGGTTCAGTACGTCGCGCCGCACTTCACCGGGATCGGCCGGCATCGCGCGCCGTCGCCAGTGGCCTATGCAATCTGCCAAGTGGCGTGTCTGCCTGACCCGATGCCTGGCAGCGTCTGGCAGCACTGGATACAGGTAAAAACTGCGCTGGTGCCGACCCGGTTAACGATCGACACGGGCGGTGCTTTGCCCGCGCCGGATCCTTTGCTGGAATTGCTGCCCCGACACACCGGCGACAGCGCCGCGCGGCGCGCCACTGTCATCGGCGTCTGGCTGACGGTCTTCGCTGCCGTCGTCGCGGTGTCGAGCTCGGCCCGGCAGAACACCTTGTTGATCCGCCAGGTCGGTGACGACCTGCGCCGCTACGCTTCGATCAACCAAACCGATCGCCAGGACCAGCAGGCGGTAGCCCGGCGCGAAGCGGCGTTGACCGTTCTGCACGACGACGCCCGGCGGCTGGATGACTACTACCGCTACGGCGAGCCCTGGTCGCTGGGCCTCGGCCTTTACCGCGCCGAACAGCTGCGCACCACGGTCTGGCACGCCATCGGCCGTTACCGGCCGCCAACCGACACGGCGCAGGCGTCCGGGCCAGTGCGGCTGGACACGCTGTCGCTGTTCAACACCGGCAGCGCCGAACTCAAGGCCGAGTCGACCCAGGTGCTGATCAACGCACTGGTCGGCATCAAGGCCCGACCCGGCTGGCTGATCGTCGTCACCGGGCATACCGACGCCACCGGCAGCGCCGAGCAGAACCTGCGCCTGTCCCGCGACCGCGCCGCTTCGGTGCGCGACTGGATGCAGCGCATGGGCGGCATTCCCGGCAGTTGCTTCGCCGTGCAGGGCTACGGCGCCAGTCAACCGATCGCCAGCAATGACACCGAACAAGGGCGCAGGGCCAACCGCCGCGTCGATATCCGTCTGGTGCCGGAAGAGGGGGCCTGCGGGTCGCTTTCTGCCGGGGCCGGGCCGGCTACCCCCGTCGCATTTCGCGGCACTCGATAACCCAAGCAAGGAGTTTCACATGGCAATTCCCGTTTACCTCTGGCTCAAAGATGACGGCGGCGCTGACATCATGCGCGCCTTGTCGGTGCCGGTGATGGTGCGGGTGTACCAGCTGCGCGACGGCAAATCGGCAAGCAAAGCCACCTACGACGACCTGCTGCGGGACGCCGACCGCCTCCTCGGCGCTGACCTGCTGGATCAGCGCTCACTGGTGATCAAGCCGGGGGAGGGTGCGCAGCTGGATGTGCCGCTGGACGAAAACGCCGGGGTGGTCGCCGTCGTCGGGTTGTTCCGCGAGCCCGATTCACAGGCCAACGACTGGCGCATGCTGCTCAACCGCGACGACCTCGACCCGGACCGGCCACGGGTTATCGAACTGGGGGAAAGCCGGCTGACGCTGCGCCCCCTGGCCGAGGGTTGAGCCATGACCGAGCTCAACCCGTCGCTCTACGAAACCCTGCTGCAGAATTTCACCGGTGAACTCGATCTGGCCCGGGTGGCGGAGGACGACCAGTACGTGCTCTCGGTGCTGGACAACCTGCAGCGCATTCTCAACAGCCGCGCGGGCACCCTCGCGCACCTGCCCGATTACGGCCTGCCGGACATGGGCGCCGTGCTCGAAGGCTTGCCGTCTGCCGCCCATGGACTGATGCGGACCATCGCCGACACGCTGCTCAAATACGAGCCGCGCTTGCTGTCGCTGCACATTGAGCTGTTGCCGCAGACCGAACCGGGCCATCTGGTCTACGCCCTCGACGCGACGCTGGAAGGCGAGCGCATCGCGACGTTCGGCACGACGTTGAGCCCGGAGGGAAGGGCGGTGGTGCGTCATCTCAAGCGCCATGATGTGCGGGCCCTCCCGTGAGGCTGACAGCGCGCGCGATGACCCAGGGCTTCGCCATGGAGATCAAGGCCGGCGGCGATCCGCGGGAATTGCCGGACTACCGGAGGTTGTGCATTGAAATGGCCCGAATGGGTCATCCGGCCTGCCCTGATGTGGACTGGCAATCCATTGAACAGTGCTGCCTGGCCTTGTTTGCCAGCCATGGCGCGGATCTGCAAACGGCGGCGGCTTATGCCCTGGCGCGCAGTCACCTGACCGGAGTGGACGGGATCTTCGAAGGCGTGGCGGTGCTGGAGAGCCTTCTGCGGGCAGACGCCAAACCCTGGCCCCGAGGGGTATCGGCGCGGGCGGAAATCCTCGGCGGAGTGTTCGGCTCGTGGCAAGCGGTGCTGCGGGAACTGGACATCAACCCTTGCGATCGGGCAGGCCTTAACCTGCTGAGCACGCGGGTTGGGTCGCTGCGCCAGACGCTGGTTCAGCAACATCCGCAATCCCTCATCGCGCTGGATCGGTTGCACGAGCAGATCGGACAGCGGGTTTCACGTCTGGAGCGCGATGCCCAAGCCCTTGGCGTTATCGGGCAGCAAACAGCGCGAGCTTCAACGCTGCCCACCTCAGCGGACTCCCCCGTGCAGCGCGCAGTGCCCGGCTCAACGCAGCGCAACCGGCCCGGCACGCAAAGGAAGGCCACGCCCCCCAATTCGCCCCTCCAGCAGCGTCGAGCGCTCCGTATCGGATGGCTCGCCGCCGCGCTGTTCGGCTGTCTCATCGTTCTGGCCGCAGGCTATTAAGGTGCGTTGACCCCACACTTTCCGCGGGGTCGGTCGCGCACGGAATGTACCGCCCGGCTGAACCTTGGCATTTACCCGAAGGCCATATTTACAGCCGGGCACTGACTCCATTAGTGTGCGCGCATCATCTGCCTCAACACCGCGGCTGCCGCATGTTCAGGCACGTCCGCTCAGACCGGACACTTTCGCCCTTGGTTGAAATCACCCCTACGTTGCGCGACCCTTGCGTCCCGGCCCCCGTTGCCGGCGTCCTTCAGCAATTGCGAACGGCGACCGCTGTCCAGCACACGGCACTCGAAGCCCGATTGCCACTGACCCACCCACAGCTTGATCTCGACACCTACAAACGGATCATCGCTGCCTATTACGGTTTTCATCTGCCCCTGCAACAGTCGATTGAGCGTTTTCTGGCGCCCCAGGCCGTTGATCCTGCGCGGCAGAAAATCCCGGCGCTGATCAAGGATCTGCACGCCCTTGGCCTGGACGACCTGCAGATTGAGGCGCTGCCGCTGTGCACCGAGCTGCCCGCCATCGACAGCGTCGCGCAGTTACTCGGCGTGATGTACGTCATGGAAGGGGCGACCCTGGGCGGGCAGGTGTTGCGCCGCATCATCGCCGACAGACTGGGCGTGGACGCCGACAGCGGCGGCGAGTTTCTGGACGTCTACGGCCGCAACACCGGTCATCTGTGGAAAGCTTTCCTGAAACAACTGGCCGAGTTCGACACCCCGCTGTACAACACCGAGGTGGTGCAATCGGCCCGCCTCACCTTTGAATCCTTTCAAACCTGGCTGGAGCGAGCGGGAGTGCTGAACAATGCTTAACAACATGCAGACCATGGACGACCTGCTGGACACCTGCGCCAACGAACCGATTCGTATCCCGGGCGCCATTCAGCCCCACGGCGCTCTGCTCACGCTGCTCGAAGCCGACTGGTCCGTGCAACAGGCCAGTGCCAATGCCTGGCAGATGCTGGGCATTCCCGGCGACGTGCAGGCCGGCGACTCGCTGGCACGCTGGCTGGGCGAGGCGCAGGCCGACGCCTTGCGCGACGCCGTTCGGGACGCGGATCTGCACAGCCTCGATCCGTTGCCGATGCAGTTTGCCGGGCAGGCATTCGATGGCCTGTTGCATCGCCATGACGGCCTGCTGTTTCTGGAGGTGGAGCCCGTCGCCACCCAGGCATCGATGCAGCACTTGGGCCCGCGCCTCACGCGCACCTTGCGTCGCCTGCAATCGGCCAAATCACTGGACGATCTGTACGCCATCAGCGTCGCGGAAATCCGCGCACTGACCGGCTACGACCGGGTGATGATCTATCGCTTTGAAGAGGAGGGCCACGGGCAGGTCATTGCCGAGTCGGCAACGGCCGAACTGGACGCCTACCTGGGGCTGTTTTTCCCCGCCACTGACATTCCGCAACAGGCCCGCGAGCTGTATCGCCTGAACTGGTTGCGCATCATCCCCGACGCCGCGTATGTGCCGGCGCCTATGGTCCCGGCCCTGCGCCCGGATACCGGCGAACCGCTGGACATGAGCCACGCGGTGCTGCGCAGCGTGTCGCCGATCCATTGTCAGTACATGCATAACATGGGCGTGCGCTCATCGATGAGCATCTCCCTGCTCAAGGATGAACGCCTCTGGGGCCTGATCAGTTGCGGCAATCGCGAGCCGCTGCAGGTTCCCCACACCCTGCGCTCAGCCTGCCAGACCATCGGACAAGTGCTGTCGATGCAGATCAGCCTGCTGGAAGATCAGCACACTCAGCGCCAGCGACTGGCCAAACATCACATGCTGGACCGGCTGTCCAGGGCGATGAACGAGTCCGCGGCCGACGTCTACAACGGGCTGCTTGAACATTCCCAGGCGCTGCTGACACTGGTCGACGCCAACGGTGTGGCGGTGATCATCGACGGTCAGGTGCACCTGATCGGCCAGTGCCCGAGCACCGAGCAAGTGAGCGCGTTGCAGCAATGGCTGCAGAACCGGCCCGGAGCGGTGTTCGAGACGTCCAGCCTCGGCGCCGTGTTGCCCGACGCGCAAGGCTATCCAGACGTGGCCAGCGGACTGTTGGCGTTCAGCTTGCCCAAGCCGGTGGCCAACGCGGTGCTGTGGTTTCGCGCACAGGTCAGGGGCAGCGTGGAGTGGAGCGGTAACCCACAGGAGGCCAAACGGGTCGTCAATGACCGCCTGCAGCCACGGGAATCCTTTGCCCTGTGGGAACAGCAGGTCGAGGGCAAGGCCAGGGCCTGGAGCGCCGGCGAGGTCTACGCGGTGTCCGACCTGCGTCGCTCGGCGCTGGAGGCGGACCTGTCACGGCAGGTGCTGCGCGAAAAAGAGGCCGTGCGTGCCCGCGATGAGCTGGTGGCCGTGGTGTCCCACGACCTGCGCAGCCCGCTGACCGTCATCGTCATGCAGTGCGCCATGATGCAGCGGGTGATCAACGCCGACGCCACGGCGTCTACCAAACGACTCAACTCGGCCATCGACATCCTGCAGCGCGCGTCCACGCGAATGACCAACCTGCTGGAGGATTTGCTCGATACCTCAAAGATCGAAGCCGGCCGCTACTTCATCGACGCCGAGCCGCTGGAAGTCAGTCAGTTGTTCGAAGACGCCTGGTCACTGCTCACGCCACTGGCGCTGAACAAATTCATTGACCTGACGTTCGACGCTGATCCCGACCTGACGATTTTCGCTGACCCGGAGCGCATGTTTCAGGTGCTCTCCAATCTGGTGGGCAATGCCATCAAATTCACGCCCAAGTCCGGCAGTGTGAAGGTGACGGCGTCAGCCGCGGGCGACAATGTGGTGTTCGCCGTGGTGGACAGCGGGGATGGCATTCGTGGCGATCAGTTGCCCCACGTGTTCGAGCGCTATTGGCGCAGGCGTGAAGGCAATCCGAGCGGCACGGGCCTGGGGCTTTACATCTCCCAGGGCATCGTCAGGGCCCACGGCGGCGAACTGACCGCCGCCAGTGAAGAGGGCGTCGGCAGCGAATTCCGCTTCACGGTGCCGCGCGCGTCAATGGCGTCCTGACCCGGACGCGAGCGCCCCAGTGGCCGGGGGGTTATTCCTGACTGGAATCCCCCGCATGAAAAACATGAATTTTATTTATGCCTGTCAGCCCTCTACCGTGAGCGTGTTCCGTTCACGGTAGAGCCATCATGACCGCACACCCCCAATCCCAGGCTGAGCCCCTGCCATCCATCGTCGAAGAGCACTGGAAGCGCAATCTGGCCGTTTGTGTGTTCGGCGCGTTCACCACCATCGTCGCCATGACGCTGCTGCTGCCGTTTCTGCCGCTGTATGTCGAACACTTGGGCGTCAGCGATCAGGCCGCCATCGTGCAGTGGTCGGGGGTGGCGTTTGGCGCGACCTTTCTGTCTGCCGCGCTGACGGCACCGCTGTGGGGGCGGCTGGGCGACCGCTACGGGCGCAAGCTCATGCTGATTCGCGCCAGCCTGGGCATGGCGGTGGCGATGTCGCTGATCGGGCTGGCGGAGAACATTTACCAGTTGGTCGGGCTGCGTTTGCTGGCAGGGTTGCTCGGCGGCTATGCCTCCGGCGCGACCATTCTGGTGGCGACGCAGACGCCCAGGGCGCGCACCGGCTGGGCACTGGGCATGCTCTCTTCGGGGATCATGGCCGGTAATCTCGCCGGGCCGTTGATTGGCGGACTGTTGCCGCCGCTGATCGGCATCCGTACCACGTTCTTCCTGGCCGGGGGCGTGATCTTTCTGACCTTCCTTGCGACGCTGTTTCTGATGAAGGAAGCGCCTCGGCTTCGACGTCAGGCGGGTGCGGCGAAGGCGCCGGCTGTGCCGGCGTGGGACGTCATCGCGGACAAAAGGCCAGTGCTGACCATGCTGGTTGTGGCGTGTCTGGTGATGTTTTCGATCATGTCCATCGAGCCGATCATCACCGTGTACCTGACCCAGTTGCACAGCGAAAACGTCACGCTGATGGCCGGGCTGGTGATGTCGGCTACCGCTCTGGCCAGCGTGTTGTCGGCGTCCCGCATCGGCAAGCTGGCCGACCGCATCGGCCACTGGAAAGTGGTCATCGGCTGCCTGACGGCGGCCGCTCTGTTGCTCATCCCCCAGGCGTTCGTCAGCCATGCCTGGCAATTGCTGCTGCTGCGTTTTCTCATGGGCATTGCCCTGGGCGGCCTGTTGCCGTGCATTGCGGCGATCATCCGCCATTCGGTGCCCGACGCCGTGGCCGGCCGCATGCTGGGCTATTCCACGTCTTGCCAGTACATCGGCCAGGTGCTGGGGCCGCTGACCGGGGGTACCTGGACGGGCATTTCGGGATGCCGGTGGTCTTCATCGCCACCTGCCTGCTGATGGGCGGGTGCGCGGTCGGGATGTTGCTGATGCGGCCTCTGATGTCCAGCGGGACCGGCGCCAGCCGGGCGGAGCGCGGCATTTGACAAAACCATGACATCCCGCACCCGATAATCTCCGCAGGAGGGGCGACGCCCCGGATTCGAGTACCGCCATGCACGGACCTTCATGGACATCAAACACAGCCTCAAGCAACGGATTGTCATCGTATTCGCCTTGATGAGCACCCTGGTCGCCGGGGTATTCGCCGCCGGTATCATTGCCACCGTGCACGTGGTCGAAAAGCGCCTGTCGATCATGAGCCTGAAGGGCAACATGCACCGTCTGCTGGCGGTGGACAGCATCAACGACTGGCGCCACCGGCCTGAAAAAGACGAATTGTTCTACGCCGAAGAGGGCGTTGGCGACCTCGCCATGAGCGATGACCTCAAGGGCCTGCCCTTGGGATTTCAGGAGTTCTTTCGCGGCAAGAAAGCCTATTACGCCATGGTCTCTGAAGTGAACGGGCGCCATTACGTGTTGTTGCGGGATCAGCGCAAATTCCAGAAACGTGAACGAATTCTGTTCGGGGTCGTGCTGGTCGGCTTCGTCCTCAGCGTGCTGTTGGCGGTGTTGCTGGGGCGGCTGCTGGCGTCCCGGGTGATCACGCCGGTGTCGCGCCTGGCCGGTCAGGTGCGCCATCGCGATCAGTTGCTGGAACTGGCGCCGGTGCTCGCCAGCGATTACGCCAATGACGAAGTCGGCGCACTGGCCCGATCCTTCGACGAAACCCTGGGCCGGCTGCGGGCCGCGCTGAGTCGCGAAAAGCTGTTCACCAGCGACGTCAGCCATGAGCTGCGCACGCCACTCATGGTGCTGGCGACGTCCTGCGAACTGCTGATGGAATACCCGGCGCTGGACGACCGTTCCCGCACGCAGGTCAAGCGCATCGGCAAGGCGACCGCGGGTATGAACCAACTGGTCGAAACCTTCCTGCTGCTGGCCCGTACCGAAGGCAAGAACACGCCTCATGGCCAGCGGTCGTCTCTGGTGCTGATCGCCGACGAGCTGGCTGACACCTGGCGCACGCCCATCGAAGCCAAAGGCTTGCGCTTCAGCTATCAGCGCCTGGACGACGACGAGGCCTACAACGCGCCCTTGCTGCGCTCGGTGATGGGCAATCTCTTGCGCAACGCCTGGCACTACACCGATCAGGGATTCATCCAGTTGACCCTGCGCAGCGACGGGTTCAGCGTCGAGGACAGCGGCATCGGCATTCCGCTGGAAAAACAGCAGGCCATGTTCCAGCCCTTCGTGCGCGGCGACGAACAGCGCGGGGAGGGGCTGGGCCTGGGGTTGTCGCTGGTCCAGCGCATCTGCGCCAACCAGCACTGGACAGTCAACCTGACCAGCCGTGATGACGGGGGATGCTGTTTTACCGTGTCGCTGAAGCCGACCCATGAGATGTTGGTGGCCACAAGCCCCAGCGCCGACATCAGCGATTAATCCGACGCTTTCCCGGCTGAAGCCGGTCCTGCAGCCGGTCCCTCAGTCGGTCCTTCAGTCGAGGTCAAACCAATCCAACCGCGCCCGCTCCACAGGGCGCAGGCGACACCGCGCACGCCACTGGTCCGGTGCACCGCACGAGGGCTCGACAGTGCGCTCCAAGGGTTGTCTCCCTTATGGACCCGCGACCATGCATCCTTTCAGCCCATCACTCATTTGCATGCCTGCCGACGATCCCGCGGTAGGTACGGATGACACCCCTGAATACCCGCTGTCTGCCCCCATCAAACCCGACGATCCCGAGCGGCGCAGCGAGCATTCCCAGGCCGAGACCGATGGGTGCACCCCCGGAGCCGGTGCCGATCCGGCCGAGTGATTATCATTCGTTCGGATGGGTTAATCGCTGCGTCTGTCGGCAAATGCGTGTGCATCTGTCATTAGAATTGATGATTGCGCTTGGAAAGCTTCTTCAAAAACGGAAGAATGCGCGATTATTCGCGCACCTAACTCGCAATATTCACCACGCCAATACCGTGGCGGAGGAAGCAAATTTGAATCAGCTAAAACGCCTTCAGAGCGGAATTGAAGGGCTTGATGAGCTGCTAATGGGCGGCTTCGTTGCCGGGTCCTCGTACATCATTCAGGGTCGACCGGGCTCCGGAAAAACCATTCTGGCCAACCAGATCGGTTTCAATCACATCCGCAATGGCGGCCGCGTGCTGTTCGCGACCCTGCTCGCCGAGCCCCACGAACGGCTGTTTCAGTTCCTCTCCACCATGAGCTTCTTCGACAAAGACCGGGTCGGCGACCAGATCCAGTTCGTCAGCGCGTTCGACACCATGGAAAACGACGGCCTTGATGAAGTCGTCAAGCTGCTGCGCCGGGAGATCGTCCGCCAGAAGTCCACGGTGATGATCCTTGACGGGCTGCTCAATGCCCGCTCCAAAGCCGAATCCACCCTCAACACCAAACGCTTCATCTCCGAACTGCAGGGCCACGCCGCTTTCGCCGGGTGCACGGTGTTCTTCCTCACCAGTTCCCAGCTGGACGACGGCAGCCCCGAACACACCATGGTCGACGGCGTGCTGGAAATGGGCGAAGAGCTGGTCGGCAACCGGTCCGTGCGCCGTATCAAGGCGCGCAAGACCCGTGGCAGTGGCGCCATCCCCGGCGCCCACGAATGCGAAATCACCGAAAACGGGCTGGTCGTCTACCCGCGCCTTGAAAGCACCATCACCCACTCGGCGCTGCGCGACAGTGCTGAATTCAGTGTCGTCGCCAGCGGGATTGACACGCTGGACCCGCTGATCGGCGGTGGCCTGGTGGAATCGTCGGTGACCTTGCTCCTCGGCCCGTCGGGCACAGGCAAGACCACGTTCGGCCTTAACTTTCTCGCGCGCTCGACGCCCGATGAACCGGGGCTGCTGTTCGGCTTCTACGAGTCGCCACAGCGCCTTCGGGTGAAGGCGGCGGCGCTCGGGCTGGACTTTGAAGCGCTGGAACGCGCCGGTGCGCTGCACATCGCCTGGAAATCACCGACCGCCGAGTTGATCGACAAACTCGCCCTCGACCTGCTGCGGATCGTCGAGCAGCACGGCATCAAGCGCGTGTTCCTCGACAGTCTCGGCGGCATGGCCCGAGCGTCGTGCGACCAATCGCGGATTCTCGACCTCTTCAGCGCCCTGATGAGCGAGCTTCGCGCCCGTGGCGTCACGGTGGTCTCAAGCTGGGAAATCCGCGGCCTGATCGGCGGCAAGATCGACGCACCGGCCCCTGATATGTCGGGCATCGTCGACAACCTCATGCTGATCCGCTTCGCGCAATCGACGGCGGGGCTGACCCGGCAACTGTCGATCCTCAAAATCCGCGATAACCCCTACGACCCGGCCCTGCTGGACGTCTTGATCGGCGAGCAGGGTCTGACTGTGAAAAAGGCTGCGTTCCATGCCCTCGACGATTCAGGCAATGCAACGGCGTAGAAGTCGTCATCGAGCCGATGATCGCTCATTGGCGCGGAGGGCTGCATGACCACGATTCTGATCGTCGACGATGAATACCTCATCGCTGACATCCTCAGCTTCGCGCTGGAAGACGAAGGCTACCTGACGGTCACCGCCGGCAGCGGTCTGAAGGCCCTCGGCATTCTCGAACGCGAGCGCCCGCAGCTGATCATTACGGATTACATGATGCCCGGGATGAACGGCATCGAGCTGGCGGAAGCGGTGCGCGTGAATCAGAGCCTGGGGCAGATCCCGATTGTGCTCATGAGCGGTGCGCAGTCGCATCTGGGCATCGCCCGGCCAGACCTGTTCAGCAAAGTGTTCGACAAGCCGTTCGAGATCAGCGCAGTGCTGGAAGCGGTGCGCGCGTTGCTCGGTAAGTAGGACTGGCTTTAGCCGGGAAGACGCCGATATGAACGCCAACAATTTTGCGGCGCAGCTGCCGGCGCATTCCCGGCTAAAGCCGGTCCCACGGTCGAGGTCACAGCTGCTGCATAGGTCGATGCCCAGCAAGTCTCACTGGACGCTTGGGATGCTTTTTGTGGGACTGGCTTTAGCCGGGAAGAGGCCGGTGTGAACGCCAACAATTCTACGGCGCGGCTGCCGACGCATTCCCGGCTAAAGCCGGTCCTACGGTCGAGGTCACAGCTGCTGCCTAGGTCGAGGCGCAGCAGGTGTCACTGGACGCACGGGATGCTTTTTGTGGGACTGGCTTCAGCCGGGAAGAGGCCGGTGTCGACGCCAGTAATTTTGCGGCGCGGCAGGTGATGCCGGGCGTGGATTGAAACTCGGGAAGGCAGGGCGGCCATGACGCCGCCCTGGGTGAATCAACGTCCGTCAGCGACCTTGCGTTCGATCTCAGCTGACTTTTTGTTCAGCTCCTCGGCGTCCTGTTCCTTTTCCCGAATGGAGGTGGGGGTGATGATTTCGTCCACCGCGCGGGTGTCGTTGTCAGGGTCATTGAGGTCTCGCTGTACCACGTTGACGGGTTTGCCAGCGCTGTCCAGGGTTGGCGCGTCGGGCTGGGTGACGTTGCGTGGGTCGACCGGGGTGTCGTTGCTCATGGGTTCATCCTCGCTGTGGGGTATGAGGGTTGGATGTGTCGATGGTCGCCGAGTTCGGGTTTTTTTCGGCCGCGTGCCAGGCGGGGCCGGAGCTGCTTAACGCTGCTCTACCAGATTAAGGAAGCGCCGCGTGCGCTCGTTGTCCGGGTCGACCAGCACCTCGGTCGGCGAGCCATCGGCGACGATGCGCCCGCCCTCCATGAACAGCACGCGGTCGGCGATGTCCTGGGCGAACTTCATTTCGTGGGTCACCAGCAGCATGGTCATCTGCTGCTCGTGGGCGATGGCGCGAATTACGGCCAGCACTTCACCGACCAGCTCGGGGTCCAGCGCAGAGGTGACCTCGTCGAACAGCATCACTTGGGGCCGCATGGCCAGCGCCCGGGCAATGGCCACGCGCTGTTGCTGGCCGCCGGACAGCTGCGCGGGATAGGCATCGGCCTTGTGGGTCAAGCCGACCAGCCCGAGGTATTGATGGGCGCGCTCCAGAGCCTCTTCGCGGCTCAGCTTGAGCACCTGAAGCGGGGCTTCGGTGACGTTCTGTTGCACGGTCAGGTGCGGAAACAGGTTGAACTGCTGAAAGACCATGCCCACCCGATGCACCACCGGCGGCTTCTTCGCACCCGGCCAGTGCCAGCCGCCGGATTTGGCCGGCACCGGCGAGCCGGCCACCTCGATACTGCCGTGCTGATAGGCCTCCAGGCCCTTGATCAGGCGCAGCACCGTGGATTTGCCCGAACCGCTGGGGCCGATCAGGGCGACTTTCTGGCCGGCGGGGATGCTCAGGTCGAGGTGATCGATGACCCGGGTCGCGCCAAAGTTTTTCACCACTTGCTTGAGGATGATCTGCGGCGATGCGCCGGGCAGAGCGTGTGCGAGATCAGACATGGCTGCGCCTCTCGAAATATTTGAACAGCAGGGAGGTCGGCACGCTGATCGCCAGAAACATCAGCGCCATCACCGTGTAGGGCTCGTTGTAGCGGTACGTCATGCCGGCGATCTGCTTGGCCGCCTGGAACAGCTCGGGAATCGTGATCACCGCCAGCAGCGGGGTTTCCTTGAACATGCCGATCAGGTAATTGCCCAGCACTGGCAGCATCGGTTTGAGGGCCTGGGGCAAGACGATCCGCCGCCACGTGGTGGCGCCGTCGAAATCCAGGGCCTTGGCCGCTTCCCATTGTCCGGCCGGCACGCCTTCGATGGCCCCGCGAAAGGCTTCGGCAATGTAGGCCGCGTAATACAGGCCGAGCCCGATCACCCCGGTGGAAATCGCCGGCAGGGTCAGGCCGGCCAGGGGCAGGGCGAAGAACAGCACGTAGAGCTGCACCATCAGTGGGGTGTGCCGAAAGAAGCTCAGGTAGCCGGCGCTCAGCCGTTGCACCAGCGCGTTGTTCGAGCGTTGGGCGATGGCCAGCAGCAGACCGAGCAGCACCGCCAGCAGAAACCCCAGCATCACCACTTGCAGCGTCACCAGCAGCCCCTGAAACAGATCGGGGACGATGGACCAGGCGAAGGCGTAATCGAAGTTCATGGGGCCACCCCGCGACGCCAGTGGGTGACCCGCCGCTCATAGCGCTTGACCAGCCAACTGAGCGGCCAGGCCATGACGAAATAACACACCAGCACGATGCTCCAGATCAGCGTCTGCTGGCCCAGGGTGGTGATCAACTGACCGCCGGAAAACGTCAGGTCGCTGAGGGTGATCAGTGACACCAGCGACGTGGTCTTCAGCAGCTCGACCAGTTGATTGCCCATGGGCGGCAGCATGAAGGGCAGGGCCTGGGGCAGGATGATTCGGCGAAACGCCGTGATCGCGTCGAAGTCCAGGGCTTTGATCGCGTCCCGCTGGCCCCGGGCGACATTGCTCAGGGCCGAGCGGACGATTTCCGAACCATAGGCGGAGAAGGTCAGGCCCAGGCCTAGAATGCCGGTGGTCATCGGCGCCAGGGTGATGCCAAACAGCGGCAGGATGAAGAACAGGTAGAACAGCAGCACCAGGGCGGAGATGCCCCGCAGGATTTCGACGTAGACCGTCGCGATCCAGCGCAGCGCGCGCCATGGCGACAGGCGCATCAGCGCGATGACAAACGACATCACCACCACAACGACTTGGGCGAAGAAGGTGATTTCCAGGGTGACCAGTGCGCCGTTGGCCAACTGGCGAGCGATGAAGCGCGCGGTGTCCAGGGTGGAAGCATCAAAAAGCATGGGCCGTACTCGTATGGGCTGGGGCCGTCATGTCGCGGGTGAAGGATCGAGAAGCTTCCCGGCTGAAGCCGGTCATACAATGGCGCAGGCATCAGCGCAGGCATCATCATCGGCATCGGCATCGGCACCGGGATCAACATCAGCGGTTGCAGCGTTGCTCGGCGGTGACGTCGGCGGGCGGCAGTTCGTTTTCGGTGTAGCCGTACTTCTGCAGGATCTTCAGCAGGTCACCGGACGCGCGCAGTTTCGCCAGTTGCTCGTTGAACGCCTGGGTGAACGCCGGATCGTTTTTCGGCAGGCCGTAGGCGTGGTAATTCCAGGTCGGTTTGCCATCGGCGTCCGGGATCTGCTCGAACGGCAGCGCGCGTTCAACCGGCGTGCCCTCGGCTTTTTTCAGCAGGCCGATGATTTCGGCATCGGGGAAGTACACCACGTCGACGCGATCGGCCTGCAGCGCGGCGAGGGCTTCGGTGTCTTTGTCGAAGAGCACCACGTTGCCATTGCTGATGCCGCTGTCCTTGGCTTCCTGCACCTGATTGCTGCCGGGCTGGGTCGCCAGCCGCGCCTTGCCGTTGGCCGCGACGTCCTTGAGGCTGTGCAGCTTCAGCGGGTTGCCGGCCTTGACCAGAAACGCGCCACCGGAGCGGGTGACCGGGTTGGAATAGCCAATCACTTTGCAGCGTGCCGGGTTGATGAACAGGCCGGCACCGATCAGATCGAAACGACCTGCCGCGAGGCCCGGCACCAGCGAGCCGAACTCGGTGATGGGCAGTTCAACCTTGCTGATGCCCAGCGGTTCGAGAATGGCCCGGAGGATCTCGACGTTGGCGCCGACGATGTTCCCGTCGGTGCCCACGTACGCATAGGGTTGCTCGTTGGCGATGCCGGCGGTCAGGCCCTGACTGCGGCCCTTTTCCAGCAGACCGGCGACGGCGGAGAACGAAACCACGGCATTCAGCAGCAGGGCGGAGCCGAGTGCGGCTGACAATGACAGGGATTTTCCAGCGATTGTGCGAGGGAAGGGCATGGCGGACTCGTGGCGTCAGTGGGGGCAGGAAAGCGGAAGCCGCGAATCATAAGAGTCTAAAAAAGCTTAGATAAATATCGTTTAGTTATTAGTATATGCATTTGGGTCCGATGGATTCGGCCCGGGCCACGGCAACCGTATCCCCCTTGGACCGCTCTGGCAACGCGGTCCGGGGGAACAGTCCGTGTCGATCAGGCCGTGGTTGAGGTTTCGCGGTGCGGCAGTTTCCAGCCAGCGCGAATAAAGTGGCAGGTGTAGCCGTTGGGAATGCGCTCCAGGTAGTCCTGATGCTCAGGCTCGGCTTCCCAGAACGGTCCGGCCGGGGCGATTTCGGTGACGACTTTGCCCGGCCACAGGCCCGACGCATCGACATCGGCCACGGTGTCCAGCGCCACGGCTTTTTGCTGGTCGTTGAGGTAGAAAATCGCCGAGCGATAGCTCACGCCCCGGTCATTGCCCTGGCGATTCGGGGTCGACGGGTCATGAATCTGGAAGAAGAATTCCAGGATCTGACGGTAGGAAATCTGTTCGGGATCGAAGACGATTTCGATGGCTTCGGCGTGGGTGCCGTGGTTGCGATAGGTGGCGTTGTCGACGTCGCCACCGGAGTAGCCGACGCGGGTCGAGACGACGCCGGGGTAGCGGCGCAGCAAGTCCTGCATGCCCCAGAAGCAGCCTCCGGCAAGCAGCGCGGTTTCGGTGTGGGTGGTCATGGGCAAGTCCTTCCAGCTGTTGAGCGGTGTGTGTCAGACAAGCGCCGCAGTGTGCGTGTCTGCGAGCTTGTTGGCGAGCGGGCGGCGCAACGGCCGCCCTTGAAGATCAGAGGATGGAGACGCGCACTCGTTCAGTCGCCGCCGAACTGCTGACGGTATTGGCCGGGCGTCACGCCGATGCGCTCATTGAATGCCTTGCGCATGTGCCGCGCGCTGCCGAAGCCGCAGCGACTGGCCACCACCTTGAGCGGCAGGTCACTGCCTTCGAGCAGTTTGCGTGAATGATCGATGCGCGCGTTGAGCAGGAATTGCATGGGCGTCAGACTGGCTTCGCGCTGAAACGCCCGGGCGAAATTGCGCGGACTCATCGCTGCCAGGTCGGCCATGCGCTGCACGGTGTACGCCTCATCGATGTGATCGACGACGTAGGCCTGCACCCGGGCGATCGCGCTGTCATCCCGAGGCACCGCCGCCAGCAGGGGGCCGTAGGGCGTTTGCCCGCCCTGACGCTTCATCACCACCAGCAGCACTTTGGCGACTTCGAGGGCGATCTCCTTGCCATGGTCTTCGGCGACGATGGCCAGGGCCATGTCGATCCCGGCGGTAATGCCACCGGAGGTGATCAGGTTGCGGTCGACGACGTAGATTTGCTCGGTTTCGACCCGGGTGGCGGGGAAGCGCCGGGCGAGTCGCTCGACGTAGTTCCAGTGGGTGGTGCAGCGATAGCCGTCCAGCAGGCCAGCGTCCCCCAGCAGAAACGCACCGGTGCAGATCGCCCCGAAACGCCGGGCGCCCTGGACGGCGGCGGGTAGCCAGGCGGTGAGCCGAGGATGGCCGACGCCGTACGCGCCCGGCCCGCCGGGGACCAGCAGCAGATCGATGTCGGCCGGCAGATCGTCCAGCGCCACATCCGCCTGGACCTTGAGTCCGCAGGAGCTGCGGATGAGCAACGGTCGCTCGGCCACCGTGATCAATCGGTACTGTTCTTCCGGTGCCAGCAGCCGATTGGAAATCGAAAAGACGTCCATCGGGCCGGTCACGTCGAGCATGAGCACGTCGGTGAACAGCACCACTGCCACTGTTCTTTGCCTGGAAATGTCGCGCATGCCTTGATCGCCTTTCTGTTACCGCCACTGCCAGCGCAGGGGGCACGAGCCTGAAACCAGGCGGCATTCTAGGGGATTGTGCGGACGGATGTGAATGATGGGCGTTGGTTGACGTGCTGCCTGTTCAGTGCGGGCGATCGTCCCACTGAATGCGCGCGGTGTTTTTAGTGGGACTGGCTTTAGCCGGGAAGGGGCCGGTGCGAGCAGCCTCGATTTTGCGGTGTGGCTTCTGGCGCTTTCCCGGCTGAAGCCGGTTCTACAGTCGATGTCAGCGCCGGTCCCACCGGGGATACGCAAAGCGCAAGATTCTGCGAGTCCGTAATCAATGTCCGGAATCATTGCGGATCTGACATTGCCGGCTCTGCGGGTGCGCTTTAGACTCCCGGCCATCCACTAGACGACTGGTCTACGCCAGTTGATCCGGTCACCCTCTTCAACGCCTTGAACGGAGTTTCACCCATGGCTACGCAACCCTTGCTCACCCACGTCACGCTGGGTCGGCACGTGCTGAAAAACCGCATTGCCTTCCCGCCCTTGACCCGCCAGCGAAGCCTGCAACCGGGCGATATCGCGTCGGACCTGATGGCGACGTACTACCAGCAGCGTGCGTCCGCCGGCTTCATGATCACCGAAGGCACCCAGATCGAGCCGCGCGGCCAAGGCTATGCATGGACGCCGGGCATGTATACCGCCGAGCAGGTCGAAGGCTGGCGCAAAGTGACCGACGCGGTGCACGCGGAAGAGGGCGTCATCTTCGCCCAGCTCTGGCATGTGGGGCGCGTGTCCGACCACGCCTTGCAGCCCAACGGCGAAGCGCCGGTTGCCCCATCGGCTATTCCGGCGGCCAACGCCAAGGCGTTCATCGAAACCGCGCCGGGCGCAGGGCAACTGGTGGTGCCGCCGACGCCTCGCGCGCTGACCGTGGAAGAAATCCGCGAGTTAGTGAAGCTGTACGCCCAGGCGGCAAAAAGCGCGATCGAAGCGGGTTTTGACGGCGTGGAAATCCATGCGGCGAACGGTTACCTGGTCAACCAGTTCATCTCCGAGCACACCAACCACCGCAACGACGAATACGGCGGCTCGCTGGAGAACCGCCTGCGCTTCCTGCGCGAGATCGTCACTGCCGTCGCCGAAGCCGTTGGCGGGGATCGTCTGGGCGTGCGCTTCTCACCGCTGTTCGCCAGCACCGACGAAGAACGCGTCTACATCGGCCTGGTGGAAAGCAATCCGCATCACACCTACGTCGAAGCCGTCAAGGTTCTGGAAAACGCCGGCGTCGCCTACGTCTCCATCGCCGAAGCCGACTGGGACAACGCCCCTGAACTGCCGGAGACCTTCCGTAGAGCCATCCGCGACGCCTTCAGCGGACGCATCATGTACGCCGGCCGCTACACCGCCGAACGCGGCAACCGCCTGATCGACGCCGGCCTCGCCGACCTCATCGCCTTCGGCCGCCCCTTCATCGCCAACCCCGACCTGCCCGCACGCATCGCCAACGGCTGGCCCCTCAACCCCGTTGACCCGGCCACGTTGTATGGCGGGACCGAAGTGGGCTATATCGACTATCCGGTTTATAAGGCTGGCGAATAAAACCCCTCGCCTTATCCCGGATCGAGTACAGACGCGGACGCGGAGCGATCAGTGGAGGCAAAAGACGTTAGCGTTGTCCCGGGGACAGATTAATTTACGGTGAAGCGCTGTAAATAAATCAGTCCCCTATGCGCTGCGGCTAAAGCCATTCCTACCAAGAACGCGTTTGCTCTGCTTTTGATCTTCATACGCAAAAGGGTCAGTCACCGCCAATCGCGACTTGGGTGCAGGCTGAACGCAGGTCTCGCTCCGTGGGCCGAGCGGCATGGATGCCGCGAGAGCCGCCCCCCGCCATGGATGGCGGATGGCGGCGGGCCCACGGAGCGAGACCGGAGTGAAGGAACCCGACGAAGTCGGGCCCAACC